>JACQYE010000016.1 GCA_016208355.1 Chloroflexota bacterium
ACCGCCTGCGCCCGCACCCGGCGCGTCTGACAGCCTTCTACTTGCTGGTTTCGGTCGGCGGCGCGTTGGGTGGGATTTTCATCAACTTTGCCGCGCCGCTGCTTTTCAAGGGCTACTGGGAACTCCCGCTCGGCTTTGCGCTGACCTGGCTGTTATTTTCCCTGGTCGCCCTGCGCCACTCAGAAACCGGACGCCCCTGGCTGTTCGTGGTCAATCGCGTTCTTTTGTTGAGCGTTCTGGTTTTCTCCCGTGTACGCGCTTTCCAGATCATCCAATCGGATGTGAACGGTTCGCTCCTGCTCGAACGCAGTTTTTACGGTGTGGTGCGGGTGAAGACGCTTGGGGAGGCAGGCTGGCCGTCCCAACGATATGCCTTGGTGCACGGACTTACAATTCATGGCTTCCAGTACGTGGATGCGACGAAGCGGGACCTTCCCACTGCATATTACAGCGAGATGGGCGGCGGGGGCCTGGCTATTCTCAACCATCCCCGACGCGGCCAGGGGATGCGCGTGGGCGTGCTTGGCCTGGGGATCGGCACGCTGGCGGCTTATGGCCAGGAGGGGGACATATTCCGTTTCTACGAGATCAATCCGCAGGTGGTAGCGCTGGCAGAGGGGCAGGATGGTTATTTCTCGTACTTGCAAGACAGCCAGGCCGAGATCGAAGTGGTCCAGGGCGATGCCCGCCTCTCGCTGGATGATGAACTGGCATCCGGCAACCTGCAGAATTACGACGTGCTGGTGCTGGACGTGTTTTCGAGCGACTCCATCCCGGTACACTTGCTCAACCGGGAGGCCTTCGACCTTTACCTCCAGCACCTCGCGCCGGATGGAATCCTGGCTGTCCACATCTCGAACCGTCACCTGGACCTGACGCCGGTCGTCTGGACTCTGGCTGACTACTTCAGCCTGGAGCGCGTCGTCATCGCCGACCCTGGCAACTACGAATCTGTCTTCCCGTCGTTGTGGGTGCTCCTGGTGCGCGACCCGGCCCTGTTATTCAACCCCGAAATTGCCGCCCGGGCGAAGAACATGGACGAATTTGTTTCCCCCGTCCGCTTGTGGACGGATGATTACAGCAACCTGATCCAGATCCTGAAATAAACATTCTCCCGGGGTTGACTTGAACTGAACTCCGGGAGAATTTGTTATTCGATGAACTCGTCGCTGGCTTCGTCCAGCGCTTTTACTTCTTCATCTGTCAGACGCCAGCCGAGCGCGCCGGAATTTTCGACTGCCTGCGATTCGGTTTTTGCGCCGGGGATGGGCAGGGTTCCTTTGCAGATTGTCCAATTGAGTGCCACTTGTGCGGGAGTCTTGTCGCCATGACCTTTGCCGATCTCGGCCATCAGGCTGGTCAGCCCTTGTAACCGGTTCAGGAATTCTTTCGAAGTGCTTCCGCGCGCAGGCGGCGGCGGGTTTTCGGGGGAATATTTCCCGGTGAGCAGGCCTTTTGACAGCGGACTGTAGGCGATTACCCGGATGCCAAGTTCGTTGCAGCGGTCGAGAAGGCCGTTCTTCTCGATCTTCCGATCCAGGAGGTGATATTCCACCTGGTTGGAAGCCAGCGGGATATTGTATTTCGACAGTACAGTGTAGACACGTTGCATCTGGTTCTTGTTGTAGTTGGAGACGCCAACCGCACGCGTCAGCCCGGCCTGGACGGCAAGCGCCAGTCCTTCGGCAAAGATCTCAGTCGGGGTGATGGGTGTCGGCCAGTGGATCTGGTAGAGGTCCACTTTTTCCAGGCCGAGACGTTTCAGGCTACCGCGAACAGCCCTGACAACGGACTGACGCCCCTGTCTCCACGGGAAGGGCAGGAACTTTGTCGCTACCAGTACAGGCTGTTCTGTGTCTTGGACGAATTTTCCCAGCAAGATTTCGGACCGCCCGGCGCCATAGACCTCGGCGGTGTCCACGAGATTGATGCCAGCCGCCAGCGAAGCCTGGAAAGCGGCGGCGATATCGGCGTCGGTGTTGCCTTGTCCGTAGTGCCAGACAGTGCGGTCTCCCCAGGCCCATGCGCCCAGCCCCATTTCAGCGGTGTGCAGGAATAGTGTTTCTTTGGCAGGTTGTGCGGTCACGATTGCTCCTTTGGGTGGGGGAGTGTAACACAAAATTAACCAGAGAAAAGACTCTTTTGCCAGTTGGTTTCGAGTGCTAATCAATCACCGTGGGTTGCGGTGAGACGCGTATCTCTCCAGATCAGGAGCAGAAAATTCGTAATCCTGTCCCATCAGGGGGGATGAGATGATAAAATCCGCCGTAGCGCGGTTGCAAGCGGTGGGGATATTGTAGAGCACGGCCAGGCGCAGCAGGGCTTTGATATCGGGGTCATGCGGCTGGGGTTCGAGCGGGTCCCAGAAGAAGATGAGGAAATCAATTTTCCCTTCTGCAAGCGCCGCGCCGACTTGCTGGTCGCCGCCCAGGGGCCCGGAGAAGTAACGGGTGACCGGCAATCCCAGTTCTTTCACCAGCAGGTCGCCGGTCGTGCCGGTTGCATAGAGGAAGTGGCGCGCCAGGGTCCCCTGGTTGTAACGCGCCCAGTCCAGAAGCTCGGGCTTTTTATTGTCATGGGCTACCAGGGCAATGTGTTTTTGTGGCTCAATTTTTCGCTTGTTCATTGCCTCTCCTTTTACAGCTTAACCGCCCGGGTGGCAATGTAGGAGGGATGATACTTGCTGATGGGCGAATCCGGGCAAATGTCTTCGTAGAACCCGGTGATGGCAAATCCGGCATCCGCCTGTCCGCCAATCTGGTCGGTAAGCGTATGCCCAAACTCGAATGGCGTGCCATCGTCCATGTAGGCCCGTAGTTCTTCCTCGTCGAAGGCTTCCAGGTCGGAGTAGGGAATTTTATATTGGACAGTCAGAGTCTGCTGGTCTTCGAGCGTGGTGCCGAACAAGTAGTAAACCGGATTAGCGAAGCCGGCCAGCAGCAGCCCTCGCTTGCGCAGGACTCGGTGGGCTTCCTTCCAGACCGGGCGGATCTCGGGGCAAAAGACGTTGGAGACGGGGTGGAAAACCAGGTCAAATGTCTCATCGGCGAAAACCGAGAGGTCACGCATGTCGCCTTCGACAGTGCGGATGGAAAGGCCCTCGCGGGCGGCGACTTCCTCGTCCCGAGCCAGTTGCGCCGGGGAGTTATCAAAAATGGTGACGTGCGCGCCGAGCGCGGCGAAGACCGGCCCCTGTTGTCCGCCTCCGCAGGCCAGGCCGAGCAGGTTTATTCCCTGAAGGGAGACCGGGAACCAGTCGCGCGGTACCGGTTTGGTTTCCGTGAGCAGCACGGAAAATTCCCCCCGCCGCGCGGCGGCAATGACCTCCGGCCCAACCGGAATGGTGAACTTGTTGCCCTGCGCGGCCTGGTTGTCCCAGGCGTGGCGGTTGTATTCGCGCACGTTGATGACAGGTTTTCGGATCGGCATGGGAGATTTCCTCCCGACGATTATACACCTGCAAAAAGCCCTCGTTCCTTTGGGAGACGAGGGCTTACAAGACTTGTTGAAGACTGATTTCTACGGCGTCGGCGTTGGGATGCTTACCGCACCCGACCAGGTAAACACGCGCGGCGTGGAAGCGGTCCCTGCCACCGACCAGATGGGATCGCCCTGGTCGTCGGTCCCGGTCTGGCGGACAACCACAACCCACCAGCGCATCACGTGCGGCAAGTTATCCTGTGGGCGGAAGGAGGCCGGGACGATGAACTTGGTATCGGTCGCGAAATCAACCAATCGGCGACCTGTACCGGCGGTCACATCTTCCACCGTAACCTGGTAACGTTCGTTGTCGCGCAGGGTGCCCACGGAAGCCCATTGCAGGGTGACGCTGTTATCGGCCAGCGAGAACGGTGCGCCGTCAGCGGGCAGGAGCAGGCTGGGCGCGGGGTAGGGCGGCGGGGCAGTCGGTGTGGGGGATGGGCCTGCGGTAGCGGCGCGCATACACAGCGGGATGGTCAGCGGCTGGTCGAGGTAGACGTTGTCGGTACTGAGCCCGTTCCAGTCCTTGATGGCCTGCATCGGGACATTATAGTTGATGGCAATGCTGGAAAGGGTGTCGTTGGCCTGGACGGTGTACTCCACGGTTTGGCAGGCGGCGCGGGTGGCCTCGGCTGGTTCCAGGGTCATCGTGGGGGCGGGCAGCGGGGTAGCCGTCGGGCGCGGCACGAAAATGGTTTGTCCGACTCTCAGGTCGGTGCAATTGGTGTTCAGGCTGTTTTCAAGGATGACGATATTGGCCGATACGTCGAAAAATGCAGCAATCGAATAGCATGTATCCCCCTCCTGGACTTGATATTCAAAGGGCGGCTCCGGCGTCAGGGTCAGTGTTTCGGTCGGAAGGAGCGTTTCGGTCGGTGTGATCGTGATGGTGGGCGTCTCGGTAGCGCTGGGGACGGCGGTGGCTTCCAGGATAGCGCCAGTCCCCTTGAGTGTGAAATACAAAGCGCCCGCGCCGACAACCAGGAAGATGACCAGGAGGCCGATGGCGATTGGCAGGCTGATGGTAATTTCCGGCATCCTCGTCCCCTGGACGGATTTTTGGGCTTTGGCCTTGGGCTGGGCGGTGGGGCTGAATTCGCTGCCGCACACCGCGCAGCGAGCGGCGTTCTCGGCCAGGCGCGTGCCGCAGGTGGGGCATAGTTTGGTTGATGTATTTTCTGGGCTCATACGAAGGGCGATTATACCATGAGGAAAGACTCTGAATGCCCGGAGAGGGGAATTAATATTTGCGCATAAGCATTACCCTTTTCAGCGCAGCCGGTGATGGGTGGGTTATAATTCGCCCGTCATGAGCGATTATTTTTCCCTCTACAAAACTATGCTGCTCATCCGTCGCTTCGAGGAGCGTTTGCTGGCCGAGTTCTCCACCGGCAAACTGGTCGGCACCACGCATACCTACATTGGCCAGGAAGCTGACGCGGCCGGTATTTTTTCCGTGGCCGGCGCGGACGACGTGATCTTCAGCAATCATCGCTGTCACGGCCACTTCCTGGCGTATGGCGGAGACCCTTACCGCCTGGCTGCGGAACTGATGGGCAGGGCCACCGGCCTGGTGGGGGGACGCGGCGGGAGCCAGCATATCCAGTGGCGCAACTTTTATTCCAATGGCATCCAGGGCGGGATTGTTCCGGTGGCCACCGGGATGGCCCTGGTAGAAAAAGCGCAGAAGACCGGCAACATTGCCCTCGTCTTCATCGGCGACGGGACGCTCGGCGAAGGGTCCCTCTACGAGAGTCTGAACATCGCCGCCCTCTGGACCCTGCCCCTGCTTATCGTCCTTGAGGATAATCACTACGCCCAGACCACGCCCTCCGAAAAAGGCGTAGCCGGTTCGATGACCGGACGATTTGCCGCCTTCGGGATTCCCGTCTGGGAGCGCGAGACAGCCGATGTGTTGGAAGTCCGCCTCGCAGCGACAGAGGCCATCCAGCGCGTCCGTTCCGGAGCCGGACCCGCGTGCCTGCTCCTGCACACGTACCGTTTCTCCGCCCACAGCAAAGGCGACGACCCGCGCTCCCCGGAGGAACTGACCCGCATCCGTCAGTTCGACCCGCTAAATGTTCACGCCAAACGGCTCCCGTCCGCTGAAATCGAGCAGGCCGAAACCGAGGTAGCGCCTGTCGTCAATGACGCCTTCGCCCGCGCCGACGCTGATCCATTCCCTTCGCTGAGGGATTACTAATGGCTGTTACCGTCCTTGACTCTCTCAATCACGCCCTCGATCACGCCATGGACACCGACTCTCGCGTCTATCTCCTCGGCGAAGACATCCTCGACCCCTACGGCGGCGCGTTCAAAGTCACGCGCGGCTTGTCCACGAAATTCCCTGAACGGGTGCTGACCACGCCCATTTCCGAAGCGGGGATTGTCGGCGTCGCGAATGGCATGGCTTTGCGCGGCCTGCGTCCGGTAGCCGAGATCATGTTCGGTGACTTTGTCACTCTGAGTGCCGACCAACTGGTCAACCACGCCGCTAAATTCCGGTGGATGTACAACGACAATGTGCGCCTCCCGCTGGTCGTGCGTACCCCGATGGGAGGGCGGCGCGGCTACGGGCCGACCCATTCCCAATCGCTGGAGAAACTCTTCCTGGGTGTTCCCGGTCTGAAGGTGGTTGCCCCGAATGCTCTCGGCAACCCTGGCGACCTGCTCCTGGCTGCCATAGCGGAAGAAGACCCGGTGCTGTTCGTTGAGCACAAGCTGCTCTACACTCGTCCGCTGTTGGAACCCGGCCAGGGCGAGTTAGCGGATTACGAAATCCAGGAATTCAGCGAACCTTATACGAGTTACGTTTTACGAATTCCGAATTACGCTCCCTGCCTGACGATTGCCACCTACGGCTACAATTTCGAACTGGCACGCGCCGCCGCTCTCGACCTGATGATGGAGCACGAGGCCTTCTGTGAACTGGTCCTCTTTTCGCAACTCAGTCCCTTCGGCCTCCAACCACTCGCCGCCTCCCTGAGGCGGACCGGGAACCTGCTGACCGTTGAAGAGGGGACTCTCAGCCTTGGCTGGGGCGCGGAAGTTGCCGCCCGCTGCGTCGAAGCGGTGGAAGGGTTACGGGTCCGGCGCGTGGCGGCGCGAGATTTGCCAGTTGCCAATGCAAAGAGTCTGGAAGATGCCATCCTGCCGTCGGTGCAGGATATTGTCAATGCGGCGCTGGAGTTGGTGGGAAGATAAGTTGTGAGGAAAGAATATTTCGTCTATATCATGACGAATAAGTCCCGGACGCTCGCTACTGGCGTAACGAACAATTTGGAACGTCGCGTTTATGAACACAAGAATAAACTTCTTCCAGGTTTTACAAGCAAATACCATATCACGATGTTGGTTTATTACGAATCTGGCGATGACATCAGTGTGGCGATTGCTCGCGAGAAGCAAATAAAAGGATGGCTTCGAGCAAAGAAAATCGCCTTGATCGAAAGTATGAATCCGAATTGGGAAGATTTAAGTGAAGATTGGTACGCCTAATAACCACCTGTCATTCTGAGGAGCGTAGCGACGAAGAATCTCAGATTACAGAAGCGCATCATCGAATTGGAGTTTCTTCGCTCCCGGAGCATGCACTGAGCAAAGCGAAGTGGTCGCTCAGAATGACAACAAGAAAGATAAAACATGATTAAATCCCAAATCCTCGTCCCCCTGTTGAACGCCAATGAACCGGAAGCCCGGCTGGGCGGCATTCACGTCAAAGATGGACAAGCCGTCGAAAAAGGCGCGCTG
>JACQYE010000017.1 GCA_016208355.1 Chloroflexota bacterium
ATGTCAAAGGGATTGTGGTATATTCCCGCCATGCCCATCGCCACCTCCGCCACCCTCGCCCTCGACCTGCTTGCCGTTCCCTACCGGATTTTCGAGCATACCCAGCCCCCCACGTCGCTGGAGGATGCCGCCCGCCAGCGCGGGCAGGAACCCGGTCAAGTAATCCGCAGTAGCCTCTTCCGCCACGAAAAGGAAAGTTTTGTGATGGTGCTGATGGCCGGGCCGGGACAGATCTCCTGGAAGCGCGTCCGCGGCTACCTGGGGGTGTCCCGCATTTCGATGGCAACCGAGTCCGAGGTCCGCGCCGTGACCGGCTACGAGATCGGCGCGGTCAATCCGCTCGGGCTGCCGCGTCCCATCCGCATCCTGGCAGATGAAAGCGTCTTCAGGTCCGAGGAAATTTCCATCGGCTCCGGGATACGAGGAGTGGCGATCATCATGAAATCCGCCGATTTGCAGCGGGCGGTGGAGAAAATCGAGATCGGCGTATTTGCCGTATAATTGACCCGAAAGGAACACACTATGGCTGAAGAGAAGAAACCTGAAGAAAAAAAGGCGGAAGAAAAGAAACCCGAACCGAAAGACAATCTCGTCGAGACCAAGCACAGCGTGGTCATTGGCGGCAAGGAAATCAAGTACACCGTCACCGCCGGGACCATCGTTATGAAGGAAGAGACGCCCGACCGCGAGAAAGAATCCGAGGGCGAAAAGCCAAAGGCGGCTTTCTTCTTTGTTGCCTACACGAAGGATGGCGTGGACGATAAGTCCAAGCGCCCGTTGACCTTCTCCTTCAACGGCGGGCCCGGCTCCTCGTCCGTGTGGCTGCACCTCGGCCTGCTCGTACCCCGGCGCGTGGTCATGGGCGACGCGGGCGAACTCCTGCCTCCACCCTACAGCCTGACCGACAATGAATTCTCCCTGCTCGACCAGACCGACCTGGTCTTTATTGACCCGGTCAGCACCGGCTACTCCCGCCCGGTGGAGGGACAAAAGGCCAAGGAGTTCCACGGCTTCAAAAAGGATATCGAGACCGTCGGCGACTTCATCCGCCTGTACACCACCCGTTACGGGCGTTGGTTCTCGCCAAAATTCCTGGCCGGGGAAAGTTACGGCACCACGCGTTCTGCGGGTCTCTCCGGATATTTGCAGGAACGCCACGGCCTGTACCTGAACGGAATCATGCTCATCTCGGCAGTGCTGGATTTCAGCACGCTGGAATTCGAATTCGGAAACGACCTGCCCTACGTGCTCTTCCTGCCCACCTACGCCGCAACCGCCCAATATCACGGCAAAGTCCGCACGCGCAAACCGATTAAAAAATTCCTGGCCGAAGTGGAAAAGTTCGCCGATGGCGAGTACGCCGCTGCGCTGGCGAAGGGCGCCGCGCTCAGCAAACGCCAGCAGGCGCTCATCGCAGAGAGACTCGCCCGTTACACCGGCTTGAGCCGGGATTACATCGAGCAGTCTAATCTGCGCCCGGTCATCTTCCGCTTCTGCAAACAACTCCTGCGCGACAAGCGCCGGACCGTGGGCCGCCTCGACAGCCGTTTCCTTGGCATGGACCGGGACGCGGCCGGCGAGGTCTGGGAATCCGACCCCAGCATGGACGCCATCCTGGGTCCCTACACGGCCGCGTTGTATGACTACGTCCGCAATGACCTCAAATTCGAGTCCGATCTACCCTATGAGATCCTGAACGGCAAAGTCTGGCCCTGGTCTTACGCCGACCACGAGAACCGCTACCTCAACGTAGCTGAGACGCTGCGGCACGCGATGTGCGTCAACCCGCACTTGAAAGTCCACGTGGCAAACGGCTTCTACGACCTGGCCACGCCCTACTTCGCCACCCGTTACACCTTCAACCGCCTCGGTCTCGAACCAGAACTGCGCGGTAACCTCAGCATGAGTTACTACGAAGCCGGGCATATGATGTACGTCCACGTGCCATCGCTCAAACAATTGAAGGCGGAATTGGCGAAATTCATCAACAACGCAACCACCTAAGACTATCATCCGGGCATCGAGATAAAGAACCACTCCTATGCAGAACTCGGGGTGGTTCTTGCTTTGCCTCACAGAACTGTAATTATTCTCCCAGAAAAGATGTTGTATAGTTGGGGATATTCGAGAAAACGGATATACCACATGAAAAGAAACCTTTGGGTCTTGATCTTCTCTTTTATCCTGTTGCTCAATGCCTGTGGCCCATCGCCGGAGGAGCCGGCCACCCTGACCGCCACTGCCAGGACAGCCACCGCCTTCGCCTGGACGCGCACATTCACATCTACGCGCACCTTCACACCCACGCTCACGTTCACATCCACCAGCACCCTTACACCAACCATTACCGATACTCCCACGATAACCTTCACCCCAACCTACAATTTCCCGAAAGTGCGCGTCAATGTCGCCAACCTGGCCTGCCGGTATGGACCATCCACCGCTTATCTTTACGCCCTTGACCTCCATGAAGGCGACACAGGCGTGGTCTGGGGACGGCATGCAAACAGCCCGTGGCTTTATGTCAAGATGGATAACCTGCCCATCCCTTGCTGGGTGCATCCCTTCTACCTGGATATCGAGGGGGACATCATGAAAATGATCGTCCAGCAAGTTCGCCTGCCCATGACAGACGCCCTCTACGCCGCGCCGGAACAAGTCTGGGCCGAACGGGATGAGGACACAAATACCGTTGTCGTTTACTGGAGCGAAGTCTGGATGACAGAAGACGACGACCGGGGCTATTTCCTCGACGTGTGGGTCTGTCAGGGCGGCAACTATGTCTGGGTGCCTGTCGGCATCCCCAACCAGTACATCACCGAGTATTCCTTCCTTGACGAACCGGGCTGCTCCCAGCCCTCTGGCGGTAAACTTTACACAGTGGAAAAGCACGGCTACACCACCCCGGTGGACATCCCCTGGCCGCCGTGAGGCAGCGTCTCACGATTTCTACTACAAGATAAAGCATGACTCTCATCCAAGAAAAAGTTCAACAAGCCATTGGCATCCTTCAGGAAAACAAAATTGACGCCTGGCTGACCTTCGTTCGCGAGACCAGCGCCGTCTCCGACCCGGTCCTGCCTCTCATCTACGGCGCGACGCTCACCTGGACTTCCGCCCTGCTCCTGACCCGCGCCGGGCGGCGCATCGCCATCGTCGGACGCTACGAAGCCGAGACTGCCAAACGCACCGGCGCGTACGATGAAATCATCGCCTACGACCAGTCCATTCAGCCTGATCTGCTGCGGACCCTCGACCTGCTCGCCCCGCAGCAGATTGCCGTCAATACCTCGGCCAGCAACCCTACCGCCGACGGGCTGACGCACGGCATGTACCTGGCCCTGGCAGGCTACCTGGACGGCACACCTCACGCCGGGAAACTTGTCTCTGCGGAGACAGTCATCGCCGCCCTGCGCGGGCGCAAGGCCCCGGTCGAGGTGGAACGCATCCGCAGGGCCGTCGAGACCACCGAAGAAATCTACCGGAGGACATTCCAGTACATCCGTCCCGGTCAGAGCGAAAAGGAACTTGCCGATTTCATGCACGGCCAGATGACCGAGTTCGGCGTGACCGAGGCCTGGGATTACGACAACTGCCCGGCGGTAAACTCAGGCCCGGAGTCCCCCGTAGGGCACGCCGCGCCGACCGACATCCTGCTCCAGCGCGGCCACCTCGTCCATTTCGATTTTGGTGTGCGCCAGGAGGAATATTGCTCCGACATCCAGCGCATGGTCTACCTCCTGCGCCCCGGCGAGAAGGAACCGCCGGAAGAGGTGCGCAAAGGCTTCGAGATTATCGTGCGCGCCATCCAGGAAACAATCCGTGTCCTGCGCCCCGGCATGAAAGGCGCGGACGTGGATGCAGTGGCGCGCAGTATCGTCACCGGCGCCGGGTATCCCGAATACCAGTACGGCACCGGCCACCAGTTGGGGCGCAACGCCCATGACGGGGGCGCATTCCTCGGCCCGCGCTGGGAACGTTATGGCAATTCGCCCGAAATGCTGGTGGAAGCCGGCCACGTCTACACGATAGAGCCAGGGCTGGCCGTGCCGGGCTATGGTTATGTTGGGCTGGAAGAAGATGTCCTGGTCACGGACAACGGCGCGGAACCCCTCAGCCAGGTCCAGAAAGAGTTGATCCTGATCTGACCACTTACAGGATAAGCCCCCTTTCAACGGCAAAATAAAAAGCGGAAAGAGCCGCGCCAACCAGAGCGCGGCTCTTTATTTCAAATTACTTTTCAGTGTCGTTTACTCCCCTGCCGTCCCAAACACCCAATCCCAGAGGGGTGAACTGACCCCGCAGCGTGTCTCTGGACTTTTGTAGTGGTGAGCCATGTGATAACGTTTGATGTATTTGGCGTAGCCGCGGCGCATGGGGAAATGGTGCGTGGCGTAATGCGTCAGGTCATAGATGAAATACCCGACCATGAACCCAGCCGTCAGCGGGTTGACCCAATGCGGGGTTTTCAACACTACACCCAGCACAAGTGTAAACAAACCATAAAAGACCAGCGCCAGCGGGATACTGACCGGGAACGGCATCACCAGCCGGGTCTTATCCTGCGGCTGGGCATGGTGCACACCGTGGAACAGGAAGAAAATCCGTTCAGCGCTGGGCGTCTTGGCCTGATAATGGAACAGGAAACGGTGCAAGGTATACTCGCCCAGCGTCCACAGGAACAGGCCGATCACAAAGGCGGCCGGGATGTACCAGGGGAAAGCCACGGCGGGAGCCGTCTGCACGGCGGTTACCAGCAGGAAGACAGTCACTGGTACCCATAAGATCAAAATCGTCACCGGGCTGATATGCGTGAAGAATTCCAGAAAGTCCGACTTGAACAGGCGGATGGATTCGGGGTCTTTGCTCGTGTCAATCGGCAGGTGGCTCATCATTCTCTCCTTTGGCGGGATTCTACCAAGATTTCTTCCGCAAAAGCCAAAACCGATTCCCGTACTTTCGAAAAGGACGGCGAAGCCGCGAACACCAGTTCGTGCCCAGCCTGGACCTCGATCCTGTGCACCGTGCCCGACAGCCGACGCGCCAACCGGCGCGTATCCTCCGGGCGGACGGTGGTATCGTCCGCGCCCTGGAGGATCAGAGTCGGGCAGGTCACTTCCGGGGCGGACCGATAGCCTGCCGCGCCGGCCTTGCGCAGTTCGTCGAACATCCCCGCCGGGACGACGAGCTCGCGGATGGCCTGCTGGGTCTGCGGGTCTTCCAGGTCCAATTCGGGGAGGAAATCCCGGATCTCTTTGCGCAGGCGGGGATCGTTCATTTCAGTCTTCATTAACCTGAAAGGTCTCACGCGTGGGAACAGATATTTCAGCACCGGCAGCAGCGCCCACAAAGGACCGCGGTTGCGCCAGAATGGCGCCAGCAGGACGAGTCCGTCCAGCCGGGAACGAGCCGCGGCGGAAAGCGCCAGCGCGCCACCCAGCGAGTGGCCGACCAGCAGAAGCGGGGCGTGGTCCCGTTGGAGAGTGGTGAGCGCGTCCAGAGCGGCGTCCAGCCACTCGGTCCAGACACGCTGTGGAAGAGACTCGATCTGCTGACCAAAGCCGGGAAGCAGGAGGCCGCGGCAGGTCCAGCCGCGCTCGCTGAGCGCATCGGCCAGCGGGCGCATCTCATAGGGCGTCCCCGGATAGCCGTGGATGAGCAGCGCGGCGGGGCGTCCGCCGCCTGCCCTGAGCGTAGTCGAAGGGGAAAGGGTGAAGTCTTGGTGTCCTGGGGAAGTAAAGGGGGTAAAGGGAAGCATAAGAGGCGCGATGATTGTATTCGTCTATCTGATATGCTATATTAATAGCAGGTAAGGAAAAACCTAGCAGTCCTCATCTTCTGCGAAGTACAGAGGAGGATACGATGGCAATAAATCATAAAAGATTGTTTACAGTGTTGCTAATTGTTATGCTGGTCCAATTGTCCTGCGATACTACTGAATTCTATGATGATGGATCAGAAAGACAGAAAGACAGAGATGATTGCGAAGAAAGGGGAGGAATCTGGCACGACTATCCAGTTGCATATTGTGAACTTCCACCAGATTCGATCACCCCCACGCCGACAACCCAGGAAACCACGGATGCCTATGCGGAAGGTTGCGACGCTTACGAGAGCCTCACGATCGAAGTATTTATCACAGAAGAGGCCCAATACGACACTTGGCGCTCGTGCCAGTATTATTTGCGGGTGACCAACAGCAACACCATGCAAAGCGCCTGGTTATGGGTGCATGACATCCACGTCACTGAAACCGGGATTGATCGCGACGAATGGAACTCGTGGAAAATCGAGGCCGGCGCAACCGAAGAGCGTTCATACAGCGGCGATTTCCAGGACAACGGTTCTTTTGGCCACAGCTACGCCAGCGAAATTACTGCCATCCTGGCTATCCCGGAATGCAACGACATGCGCGACAAGACGAGCGCCATCACGCTCGCCCGTCCGCTCCAGTGGTTCTGCGGACCATGACGGGAAAAACAAATCCAACTTCTTGAAAAGCCTATCGAAAAAAACCTCCTGCACTCTAAACATGCGGGAGGTTGTAATCTTACTTATCTTCGGCAATCTTCCTGCCGCTGTACTTCAGCGCCCAGTGCGCTGCCGCCAGGCGGGCGATCGGGACACGGAAGGGTGAGCAGGAGACGTAGTTGTTACCGATCATGTGGCACCACTCGATCGAGGCGGGGTCGCCTCCATGTTCGCCGCAGATGCCCACTTCCAACTCGGGGCGGGTCTTGCGGCCATCGTTGATCGCTATCTGCATCAGCTTGCCAACGCCTTCGCGGTCCAGGGTCTGGAATGGGTTCTTCTCCAGGATTCCCTCAGCCACATACTGGACCAGGAAGTTGCGCTCGGCGTCATCACGCGAGTAGCCGAAGGTCATCTGGGTCAGGTCGTTGGTGCCGAAGGAGAAGAACTCGGCGTATTCTGCGATCTCAGCCGCGGTGACAGCCGCGCGCGGGAACTCGATCATCGTGCCGAACTTGTAATGCAGTTTCTTGATCTCCTTCTCCGCCAGAACAGCACTTGCAATGCGGACGAGGCGTGGCTGGATCCATTTCAGTTCGTTGACAGTGCCAGTCAGCGGGATCATGATCTCGGGCTTGACGACGATGCCGCGCAGCGTGCAGTCAGCGGCGGCTTCAAAAATAGCGCGCACCTGCATCTCGACAATCTGCGGCATGTAGATGCTAAGTCGGACGCCGCGCAGGCCCATCATTGGATTGGACTCGTGCAGGCCTTTGATGGAGGCAAGCAGTTCCTCCTTCGCGGCCAGTTCCTTCTTATCCCCGCCCTTGACGCGCAGGGTGATAACCTCCTCGAGCAATTTCTCCTCATCAGGCATGAACTCATGCAGCGGCGGATCAATCAGGCGAATGATAACCGGATAGCCATTCATTGCCTCGAACAGGCCGTCGAAGTCAGAGCGCTGGCTGGGCAGGAGTTCGTCCAGCGCGGCCACGCGTTCCTCGATTGTCTCGGCCAGGATCATGCGCTGGACGATGGGCAGGCGTTCCGGCTCGAAGAACATGTGCTCGGTTCGGCAAAGGCCGATGCCGACCGCGCCGTAGGAGCGGGCGCGCCGGGCGTCTTTGGGGTAATCGGCGTTGGCCCAGACCATCAGGCCGCGGCTTTTCTCGCCGGTGGGGAGGACACGGATATCGGGGTGGGCGGCAATCTCGTCAGCCCAGGTGAGCAGGGTCAACAGTTCGGTCTGCTCTTCGATGGACGGGGCGGAGGTCGGGATCTTGCCGGCATAGACCTTGCCGGTGGTGCCGTCCACAGAAATCCATTCGCCTTCCTTGAGGGTTTTGTCACCGACGTTCATGACGCGCTTCTCGAGGTCAATCTTGACCATGGTCGCGCCGACCACGCACGGGATACCGAACTGGCGGGCTACGACTGCCGCGTGGGAAGTCGCGCCGCCTTCGCTGGTCAGCACGCCCTTGGAGGCGATCATGCCGTGCACGTCATCCGGCTTGGTGAACGGACGCACCATGATGGTGTCCTGTTTTTCTTCCTTGGCCATCTTCTCAGCTTTGTCAGCGTCGAAGTAGACCTGGCCGACTGCCGCGCCCGGGGAAGCGTTTACGCCCTTGGCCAGCGCTCGATGGTGAACTCGACATCCTGCATATCCTTGTAGTGCTTCTCCAGTTTGGCCGTGATGTCCATGAACTGGCGATAGGCTTCGGGCATCCTGGTGCCAAGGTGCTCGATCGGGTCAGCGTTGCGGATGCCAGCCACCACATCCTCGCCCTGGGCATTCAGCAGGTATTCGCCCATCATCTTCTTCTCGCCGGTGGATGGATTACGGGTGAAGGCCACGCCAGTGCCGGAGTCATCGCCCATGTTGCCGAAGACCATCGTTACGATATTGACGGCAGTGCCCAGGTCATCGGAAATATTGGTGGCCTTGCGGTAGTCAATGGCTTTCTTGCCCATCCAGGATTCGAACACAGCCTTGGTAGCCAGTTCGAGTTGTTTGTAAACATCCTGCGGGAAGTCGGAACCAATGTGCTTCTTGTAGACTTCCTTGAACGCGCCGACCAGGACTTTCCAGTCCTCGGCGGTCATCTCGGTATCGAGTTTGTAGCCCTTCTTGGCCTTGTACTCGGCCATCGGGTGTTCGAAGACCTCGTCGTCCAGGTTGAAGACGGTTGTGCCGAACATTTCCACCAAACGGCGGTAGGAATCCCAAGCGAAGCGCGGGTTGCCGGTCAGTCTGGACAGGCCTTCCACAACCACGTCGTTCAGGCCGATATTCAGGATGGTATTCATCATGCCCGGCATGGAGAACTTGGCGCCCGAACGGCACGACACCAGCAGCGGATTCTTGGGATCGCCGAACTTTTTGCTAGTCTGCTTCTCGACAACTTTCATCGCATCAAGCTGTTGGTCCCACTGGCCTTCGGGAAACTTGCCTGCCTTGCGGAACTCGTTGCACGCTTCGGTCGTGACCGTGAACCCGGGCGGCACCGGGACCGCGGCGCGGGTCATGTCCGCCAGGCCGGAGCCTTTGCCGCCAAGCAGCCCGCGCACGCCTTCCCACGAACCAGCATACTTTTCTGCTTCGGCAACTTCTTCAAAAAGGTAAACCCATTTCTTTGCCATGATTGGCCTCCTAAAAAAGAGATTGATTTCAAAATAAGTCCGGGCGGTTGGTGCCCGGACAGAAAAGAAGAAAAAGGTAATTCTGAATGAGAAAGGCTGGTTCAGCCCAAGGTCTTTCACCGTCCTGGCGCGAGAAAATACCAAGCGGATAGTTTACCACAATCAGGCTGGATGTGAGGTTGGAAATCTGTAAACCACCTGAAAAGTATATAAAGCGAATCATGGAGGATAATAGGAACACTGGAGTTAGTATGCCCATCAACGTCCTGGCAATTGACGACGACCCTGCAATGACCGAACTTCTAAACCTGCTCTTGATCTCCCGCGGTTTTGACGTCAAGACTGCCAACGCGGGGAATGAGGGGGTTAAACTGCTCCGGGAGTTCGTACCAGATGTTATCATCCTGGACCTGATGATGCCGGGGATGAACGGCTGGCAGGTCTGTGGTGAGGTGCGGCAATTTAGCAACGTGCCCATCCTGATCCTTTCTGCCCTCGATAACCCTGGCAACGTTGCGAGCGCGCTGGACGCCGGTGCAGACGACTACCTCGTCAAGCCTGTACCCAGTGGGGTGCTGGTGGCGCACATTAATAACCTTGCCCGTCGTACCAGTATGAACAACCATAATCGGGCGCTTTCACAACCGGCCACGGCCTCGATTTAGAGCAGACCCCTGGATGGAATGGAAAAGCGCGGGCAGAGGCTCGCGCTTTTGGTTTGGTTGCGGTAAAATAAGAAAAAACTTCCAGGAGTATTCCCGTGCAGACCTGTTCCAAATGCAATGCTTCCTCCCCTGATACTGCCAGCGCATGCGTCAATTGCAATGCTGACTTGCGCGAATTTTCCGCCACCGCAGCGGCGCTCAAACGGCTTCAAGCAAACCCGCGCGTCAGGGCCATCCGCGTGACCGTGGCGCACGATGCCTGTCCGCACTGCTACGAACTGCTCAAGACCTACCCAAAGGATTCAGTTCCGGCCCTGCCGCACCTGGGTTGTTCGCACGAGAACGGTTGCCGGTGTTTCTACGAACCGGTGCTGGAAGAGACGGCGATTGTTGGAAAAGTGGTAAAGTAAAACAAAATGCAAAAACGAAAAAAGAACCCGGCTGCGATGGCCGGGTTTTGGTTTCATTTTAGAAGTTTCAGTGCATCCGCCGTTTTTTGCGGGGACTCCATCATCGGCACGTGACCAGCGCCTTCGATCTCTACCAACTGGATATTCTCCGCCAAGGCCTTGCCATCACGGGCACGCGAGACCGGGATAAGCGTATCGGCTACGCCGTGAATGGCAACCACCGGGTATTTGGCTCCAGCCACCAGCCTGGACGAGTCCGCTCGCTCGGCCATCGCCCGGAGCGACTCAGCCACGCCGTGCACGCTCTGGCGCAGGATAATGTCGCGCAAGACCGGCTGGAGGGCCGGGTCAGCCGTCAGTTTGGCGGGGAAACTGTCCGCCAGGATGCCGACGCCTTGCGCTTCGATTGCCGCTGCGTCCGCGTAACGGACCGGCTTGCGCTCGGGGGGATCGGCGAAGATATGGGAGGCCACCAGCGCCAGCCCGTGGACGCGGTCCGGGTGAGCGCGCGCGAACGCCAGGGCTACGTAACCGCCCATCGAGTGCCCGGCGATCGCCGTCCGGGTGATGTTGAGAGAGTCCAATAAAGTTGCGATGTCGGCGGCCATGTCTGCGATCAGATACGTGGCCCCGATGGTATCGCTCTGGCCGAAACCGCGCAGGTCCGGCAGGATCAGGTCAAAGTCGTTTTCCAGCAAAGGCACAAGCGGTTCCCAAATGGCATGGTCGAGCGGGTGGCCGTGGATGAGCACCAGCGGCCTCCCTGCCCCATGACGCGCATAGGCAAGTTCAAACCCATCTACAGTTGCTTTCAACATTTCCAATTCACCTGCACTTTCTGTTTGCTTCCCAGGCGGGTGAAATACTGGATATAACCATTGGTACAGCCGAAGTTGTAGATGCGGCGGGTTACATCCACATCTACCTTGCAGTACTCGGACAGTTTATCCAATTCACCGGCGCGCCACCACGCCACTGCCTGGATTCCACTGGCCGACTTGGTCTCGCCCAGTGTGGCGCGCGCCACCGAGTCCAGGCTGACGCGGAAACTGAGTGTCTGGAACAGGTCGGCCATAATGTCGAGGGTCGGCAGGAATTGCAGGCGTTCCTCCGGCGCGTAGGGGCGGAGGACTTCGTAGTCGAAACTCTTGACATTGAACCCAACGACGCGCCCGGCAGACTTCAACTCGGCAATGAGCGCCGGGACATCCTTCTCCCAGTACACCGTGAAATCATTGCGGACCGAGGACCAGGTGGCCGCGCAGGAAACTTTCAGCGCCCCGATATTGCTTCTCCCGCCGACATCTTCGAAGAGGTTTTGGGTTTCGAGATCGAAAACGACGATATGCATCGTACCTCCAATAAACGGCGCAACGTGATGCGCCCCTACGAGATTCTTTTTCGCGCCAGTTCCAACGCCTGCTCCCGCGTGGACACTTCGCCCATCGCCTGGGCTTCGCGGACCGCTTCGAGCAGCTCGCCGATTTTTGGACCGGGTTTCAGGCTGAGTTCGCGCATCAGGTCGTTGCCGTCCACCAGCAGAGGCGGGGCAATGGACTCGGCGGGTTTTTCGTACCAATTCTCCAGCAGCAGGCGGACAACATCCAGCGCGGCCGCCCAAGTCTCCTGCGAAAGAGTCTGGTCATACGTGGCACGCATGTCAGCCAGGGCCAGCAGGCACAATTCCACGCCCCCCGGACCGGCGTCGCGGAAAAAACGATAGACGGCGCGGCGCGTGGGCGGCTTGCCATCCTTGAGCAGGCGGTTGCCATGGAAGAGGATACGCATGTGGTTGCGGATGACCGTTTCCAGGCGAGCAGTCTCTTCGTTGCTCAATGCCAGCAGTCGCGCCTGCTTCCCGGCCATCTCGGCGCCCTGTTGGTCATGGTCCCAGAAGCGCAATTGACCCTCATCATCCTCTTTTTTGGTGTGAGGTTTGGCAACATCGTGATACAACGCAGCCAGGAACAGCAGGCCGCGCGGGGTGCGGTTCGCTGTCAGCGGGGTGGACAGGTGGGTAGCGATCTGCTGGCGGTAGCGGCCAATCCGCAGCACCATCAGACCGTTGAACAAGTCAGCGGCCTTTTCCGGGTTGTAATCAGGAGCCAGGGCGACCAAAATGGTTTCCAGCGCGGCCAAGGTCGCCAGGGTATGCTCCCAAACATCATGGACATGCGGCGCAGGCTGGGAAATCCCTTTCAGGCCGGCGAGTTCGGGCAGGACGACGGCCAGCGCGCCCAATATGTCCAGGGCGCGGACACAGGCTGCCGGGGCGGGACCCTCTAGGATACGGAACAACTCATCCCGGACGCGTTCGGACGAGACGCCTGCCAGCCGCGCCGCGGCCGTCTTCATCGCCTGACGCGTTTCCGGCAGAATGCGGAAACCGAAGTCCGCCGCAAGCCGGACGCCGCGCAGGATGCGCACCGGGTCATCGTGGAATGCGGAGGGGGAGCAAGCGCGCAGGCGCTTCTCTCTCAGATCGAGGGCGCCGCCCAGCGGGTCGAAGACTTGGCGCGTGCGCAGGTCGAGGGCGATGGCGTTGAGGGTGAAGTCGCGACCCTGGAGGTCGGCGTCAAGGCTTGGCCCTGAGCCTGTCGAAGGGTCAGGGCCGCGAAAGGCGGCAAAATCCAGCACCGTGCGAGTTCCGTCCGGTTCGGCAACGAGGACGCGCCCGGTGTCGCGTTCGGGGTCGAGAGGGTAGAAATCAGCTTGCAAGGCATTGGCGACCTTCCGGGCGACAGGGATGCCGCCGCGCGCCAGGGCGAAGTCGAAATCGTGGATGGCGCGGCCCAGCAGCAGGTCCCGCACCGCCCCACCGACCAGGTAAACAGTCTGGTCCGCGGGTAACGCAGCGAGGACCTTGTCCAAGAGCGGAGGAAAGTTCAACGGGTCGGAAGTCGGCATATAAACGATCTCAGGCTTTTCCTTGAACCGGGAGAGGGCAGCGCGGCGTGCCTGTTCAGGCGTGCCGCCCTGGGCGACAATTTTCCCGCGCAAGCGGGCCACCCAGCGACCGGAATAAGCGTTATCGTCCACCCCATCCCCCATTTGCTTTTATCCCGGTTTCTTGTACTTATTCAGGTTGACGGAGGCGATGAAGGGCAGGTAGCGACAGTGTTCATCAATATCAATGCCATAGCCGAAGACGTACTTATCGGGCACGTCGAAGCCGACGTAATCCACCTGGACGGGGACTTCGCGGCGCATCTTTTTGTCGAGCAGGACGCAGACCCGCAGGCTGGCAGGTTCACGCGTGTGCAGCATATTGAGGACATGGGCAAGGGTACGGCCGCTGTCCACGATGTCTTCGACGAGCAGGACGTGGCGGCCTTCGATGTTGGTGCGCAGGTCGAGGTTGACGCGCACGTTGCCGCTGGTGGCATAGTGGCCGACGCCGTAGGAGGTGAGCGACATGCAGTCCACTTCCGGGTCTATGCTCATGTTGCGCAGCAGGTCGGCAGTAAAGGTGATGCCGCCGCGCAGGAGGCAGACAACGAGCAGATCCTCGCCTTGATAATCTTTACTGATCTGCGCGCCGAGTTCGGCGACGCGAGCGGCAATCCGTTCAGGGGTAACGAGGATTTCATCGAGGAATTCATGGTAGTCCTGCATACTGACTCCGTTTCTTGCCACGAATTACACAAATTTCCACGGAAGTGATTGGTGCTATTCGGGTGGATGGTACTTCTTAGTATCCACCACCGCTACAAACGGCAGATTGCGGTAGTACTCGTCCAGGTCGAGGCCGTAGCCAAAGACGAATTTATTGGGGATGCTGAAGCCGCGGTAGTGGATGGGGACAGGCGTCTCACGGCGATCGGGTTTATCCAGCAAGGCACAGACTTTCAGGCTGCGAGGCTGGCGGGTTTGCAGGAATTCCAGCACATAGGCAATCGTATTGCCGCTGTCCACGATATCTTCGACAAGCAGGACATCCTTATCGCGGATGTCGGTTTTCAGGTCGAGGGAGAGGCGCACGCTGCCGCCGGACTGGCGCGCCCCGGCTCCATAGGAGGAGACTGCCATGAAGTCTATCTGGTGCGGGACGGTGATGCGGCGCATCAGGTCCACCATGAAGACCAGCCCGCCGCGCAGGATGCAGATGAGGAGCAAGTCCGTGCCCTGGTAGTCACGGCTGATTTCGTCGCCCAGCTCGGCAATGCGGCGCTGGAGGCTTGGTTCGTCAATGAGAATTTCGGAAAGGATGTCTTGGTAATCTTGCATTTTAACCACAATGAAAGGGATAAACATAGACAAGATCGGAACAGAATCTCAACCGGCTAACGCGGACCCTTGTCCCTTACCGGGGAACTTCGTGATGCTCGCGGCAGCGCGCTTCGTACATCTCCGCCGCGCCGACGATGACCACCGGGTCATCATACCGCGCCGGCTTCCCATTGACCAGTCTCTGGGTGCGGCATGCCGGTTCGCCGCAGACCATGCAGATGGCCTGTAATTTTTCAACACTCTCGGCGCGCGCCATGAGGACTGGCATCGGACCGAACGGTTCGCCGCGGAAATCGGTATCCAGCCCGGCAACGATGACGCGGATATTCTCAGCCGCCAGTTGCTCGACGACCTGGATGATTCCCTCGTCGAAGAACTGCGCCTCGTCAATGGCAACGACCGTGACATCTCTATCCATTCGGGAAGGTATGTCGGCAGCCTTCTCGACCGGGATGGCGGCAAAATCCGTCCCGGCATGGGAAGTGACTTTTTCTACGGCATAACGTATATCTATGGCCGGTTTGAAGACCTGCACTTTTTGTCGGGCAATGACCGCGCGCCGCAGGCGGCGGATTAGTTCGTCCGTCTTGCCGCTGAACATCGAACCACAGATGACTTCCACGCTCCCTTTATGGTGCATACCCTTTTCTCTCCCTAAAAAAAAAAGATAACAAAACAGGCAGATGCAATGGGTGCATCTGCCTGTCAAGTTTACTCGATAATCGCCTTACGCGGCAGGAGTTTCTGCCATTTCGGGCAGGTCGTAGCCGAGGGCGCGCAGTTTCTTCTTGATATCAATCAGCGACTTGCGCCCAAAACCCTCAATCGCCAGGGCTGCGGCCTCGCCTTCGGCGAGCTTCGCCAGGAAGTGGCCAACCTCGGTAATGCCGGCCTTCGACAAGGCCTCGGTGGGACGGGTGCCAAGTTCCAGGTCCGCGATGAGGCGGCGTGGGGAAACTTTCGACTCGGCGCGGGTCTTCACGTCGTCCACGTAGGTCTGGCGGGCCTGCAGTTTCTTATAGAAGCGGTCTACCTGTCCTTCGATGTCAATGATGCGCGCCTGCTCGCCCGAGAAGAACGGGTGGCATTTCGAGCACACTTCAACGCGGATTTCCTTCTGGGTCGAGCCGGTTGTCCAGGTGTTGCCGCAGGCGCAGGTCACCTTGGTGTCGGTGTAATATGTCGGATGAATACCTTGCTTCATGGGAGTTCCTTTCGCCGGGTTATTTCTCTTCCACCGGCATAACGTTGACGCGCTTGCGTCCCTTGACGAAGTCGTAAACGACCAGGCCTTCGATCACGGCAAAAATCGTATCGTCCTTGCCGCGGTCTACATTGAGGCCGGGAAGGATGCGGGTGCCGCGCTGGCGAATGAGGATATTGCCGGAGAGGACATGTTCCCCTGCGTATTTCTTCACGCCCAGGCGCTGGCCGGCGCTGTCACGACCGTTGCGGCTGGTGCCGCCACCTTTTTTGTGTGCCATAACTACCTCGCTCTCTTACTTCTTCGCCGCGGGCTTCTTTTCAGATGCCGCTGGTTTTTTCGTCCCGGCCTTGGCCGGTTTTTCCGCCGCCTTGGCAGGCTTTTCGACCTTCGGCGTTGCAGGCTTGGCAGCCGGTTTCTTGGTTTCAGCCTTCCCCTTCGAGGATGTAGCCTTCGCGGCAGGCTTTGCTTCCGCTTTCCCCTTCGGGGACGGTGTCGCCTTCGGAGCCGCCTTTGCCTTTGCAGGGGATGCCTTGACCTCGGCTTTCGGTTCCTCGATCTTTTCCGCTTTCACGGCCTTCGGCGCCGGTTCTTTAATAACCAGTTCAACTCCGCCGATCTGCTGAACCAGCAGGCGGGTATAGTGCTGGCGATGTCCGGTCTTGACGCGGATGCGTTTCTTCGGGCTGTAGTTGAAAATGGTAACCTTTTTGCCCTTGAAATGCTCGATCACCTTGGTCCAGACGGGGTTGTCCTTGACGACCGGGGCGCCGACGGTGATCATTTCCCCATCCGCCAGCAGGAGCACCTGCTCCAGTTTGACATTCACACCGGGTTCGACCGGCAGGCGGTCCACTTCCAACGTGCCGCCTTCGACGGCTTTGTACTGCTTGCCGCCGCTCTCAACAATCGCATACTTCATCTTTCACTCCTGGTCTTCGCTTCGCCGCCCTGCCTGCGGGGGGATGCCCATCGCCTGCGAGCGGGGAAGCCGGGATACAAACGGACGCCCCAGCATGTGCCGCCGGGGCAGAAGCGAGCGGTATTATACATGCAAGCCGGAGGCGTGTCAACGTCCGGCGGGATCAATTTCCCTGGTTCGGGGCATGTCCTTCCCAGCCTTCTTCCTCTCCTTATATGCCAGGAGCATTTGCACCAGGCCAAGCAGCAAGTCGAAAACCAGCCCCAGTCCCATCACGACGCCCAGGGCGACCCAAAAAGCGTCCGGTTTGAAGGTTCGGGCAAACTGCATATGGGCATAGAGCAAAATCCCTGCTGAAAATGTTCCAGAACCAAATGCGACAAAGAGCCCGCTGGCAACCGCGAGGGAGCGCGCCAACGCCGTCAAACGCACACCAAGAGTGGTGGGCAGCCATTGGGTCAACGCGGTTTCCAGGGTGAAGAAAAAAGCCATCAACGCGAACACCAATCCTGAATAAACGGCGGTGAACGGCCCTTCCGGTTCAAAATCCCGAATCATGAGAAAGACCATTGGCGAGAAAAAGAAAAACACCGCCGCGAAGAGGATTGTCCTCCACGGCATCAACATGAGTGGAGGCCGCAGCCCGGGCACGGCCTTGTACAACAGCCTGAACAACCAGGCAAACAAGAACCCCAGACCGCCGCCAACCAGGAGGCCAATCAGGGTGATAACAACGGTTACTAGGATGTGTTGAAGAATAACCTGGGTTGGTTCCATCATACGCTCCTTTCACTCACAGATTTTATAGCACAAATCACCGGCGTTGACAACAGCCCATTGACAAACCAGCCGCCTTCCGCTAATCTAGAGATATGGCAGACTTAACCCCTGCGCAACTCGAAATTGTCCGTTCCCCCCTGGACTCAAAGCGGTTCCTCACCGGACCTGCCTCCTGCGGCAAGACCACAGCCGGGGTGGCGCGCCTGGAATTCCTCCTGCAAAGCGGGGTTCCTGGCGGCTCCATCCTGATGCTGACGCCCCAGCGCACGCTCCAGGAACCCTACCTCGACCTGCTCCACTCCCCGGAACGCGGCGCTGGCGGCGAGGTCACGCCCGCCACGATGGGCGGCTTGGCGCGGCGGACCTGCGACCTGTTCTGGCCGCTGGCGGCCGAGTCTGCCGGGTTCGCCCATCCCGACCAGCCGCCGGTCTTCCTGACGCTGGAAACGGCGCAGTATTACATGGCCCGGCTGGTGCGCCCCCTGCTGCAGGACAAGGGCTATTTCGAGTCCATCACCATTGACCGTAACCGGCTCTACTCCCAGATACTAGACAACCTGAACAAGTCTGCCGCCATCGGCTTCCCGCACACCGAGATCGGGGCGCGGTTGGACACCGCCTGGTTCGGCGACCCGGCCCAGCGCCGCGTCTACGCCGACGTGCAGGAGTGCGCCAGTTTGTTCCGCCAGTATTGTCTCGATCACAACCTGCTCGACTTCTCCCTGCAGCTCGAAATCTTCTGGAACATCCTCTGGCCTGAACCCATCGTGCGGGATCACCTGACGCGCACGTACAGTCACCTGATCTACGACAACATCGAAGAAGACATCCCGCGCGCCCACGACCTCGTCCGGGACTGGCTGCCAGACTTGGACTCGGCCCTGCTGATCAACGACGAGGGTGGTGGCTACCGCCGCTTCCTCGGCGCGGACACGGAAACCGCTCTTGGCTTGCAGGAGTTATGCAGCAATGTGATGATGTTCAACCAGAGTTTTATCTCCTCGGAGAGTGTTGCCCATCTTTCAGGCTCGCTTGTCGAGGCGATTGCGCCCGATTCAGAACCACTTAATTCCCAGTTCCTGCCCGCCAACGATATTCCGAACGATCAACCGCCTTACACGTTCCTTATTTCCCGCTTCTATCCTGAACTGCTCGATGCCATCGTTCAACAAACCCACTCGCTGATCGAAGAAGCCAATATCCCGGCTTCTGAAATCGTCATCCTGACGCCCTACCTGTCCGACGCCTTGCGCTTCTCGCTGATGAACCGCCTGGAGACCGCTGGGATTCCAGTCCGCTCGCACCGCCCGTCGCGGTCGCTGCGCGACGAACCTGCCAGCCACTGCCTGCTGACCATCGCCGCGCTGGCGCACCCGACCTGGGAGATCCGCCCAACCCGCTTCGACGTGGCATATGCGTTCATGCTCGCCCTGGGCATGGACCTGGTCCGCGCCCAACTGCTGGCCGAGATCGTTTACCGTCCCAAAGACCTGCGGCTATCCACCTTCGACGAGATCCAAACCGGGATGCAGGAGCGCATCACGTACGTGCTGGGAAACAGGTATTCTGCCCTGCGTGATTGGCTATTGACCTACCGTGATATAGAGCCGTTGCCCCTCGACCACTTCCTGCGTAAACTCTTCGGCGAAGTCCTGTCGCAGGCCGGGTTCGGCTTCCACGAGAATTACGACCATGCGCGCGTCGCGGCCAGCCTGATCGAATCGGTGCGCAAGTTCCGCATTGCCATGGAACCCTCCCAGACTGACGCGAAAGAAGCCTTAGACCTGGGCAGGGAATACTTTGCCTTGCTGCAAGACGGCGTCATCGCCGCCCAATATCTTGAAGGCTGGCAGACGGAAAACAAAGAAGCCGTGCTGGTCGCCCCTGCGCACACCTTCCTGATGATGAACCGCCCGGCTACAGTCCAGTTCTGGCTGGACGTGGGCTCCTCAGGCTGGACCGAGCGCCTGTCCCAGCCGCTGACCCAGCCTTACGTCCTGTCGCGCGGCTGGGAGAAACAGGAGCCGGGTCGGGTGTGGACGGATGCCGACGAGGTGGCCGCTGAAACCGACGCCCTGGCGCGGCTGGTCACGGGTCTGCTGCGCCGCTGCGGGAGCCGCGTCTACCTCGGCCTTTCGGACCTGGGGGAATCCGGCTTCGAACAGCGCGGCGGACTGGTGCGCGCCTTCCAGCGCGTGTTGCAGGAGGAAAATACCGCCGGGGACTAAAGCCCCCGGCTACTCATGCAAAGTCCTTCGGACTGGTGACTTATGCCATACTGGAAACTCTACTACCATTTCGTTTGGACTGTAAAAGAACGGCGGGCATTGATTGATGCCAACCTTGAGCCAAAACTTTACCGCGCCATTGCGGCAAAGGCCCAGGAAATGCAAGGCTTCGTTCACGCCATCGGCGGGACGGCAGATCATGTTCACGTGGCGGTTTCCATACCGCCCAAAGTCGCCCCCTCGAAATTCATCGGCGACGTGAAAGGGAACAGTTCACATTTCATCAACCATGTGGTCAAGCCCGATTTTGAGTTTCACTGGCAGGATGAATATGGCGTTTTATCTTTCGGTGAGAAAAACCTGCCCGCAGTGGTGCGATATATCCATAACCAGAAACAACACCACGCAGATGGGACGTTGATTTCAGCGATGGAACAGATGGATGAACAATAGTATATATGGGACTGTCGTCCATCAGATTCACCCGTCGTGCGACACTCGCCCGACGATGAACTGGCGTTGCCTACCCGCTATATTGCCCGCCGGTAAACCAGCGGGCTACGCGTACAAAGTCCGCTACACGTGCCACGAAGTGGTAAAGCGGACTTAGGCGGATTAAGCCGCCTTCGCAGGCATAGCCGTGGGGTTTATCCCACGGCGGAGTTCAAATGTTTCCCAACTTCACCCTCCGCCCCTCCCAGACCGACATCCTCCGCTACCGCGGCGGCAAAATGGGCATTTCCGCCGTGCCCGGCTCGGGCAAGACCTTCACCTTGAGCGCCCTGGCCGCCCAGATCATCACCAGCGGCGCGCTCGCCCCGGATCAGGACGTGCTCATCGTCACCCTGGTCAACTCAGCCGTGGACAACTTCGCCGCCCGCATCGGCAGGATGATCGAGCAGCGCGGCCTGATCCCGCACCTCGGCTACCGCGTCCGCACCCTGCACGGGCTGGCGCACGACATCGTGCGCGAAAAACCGGCCCTGGCTGGCTTGGAGGAACGCTTCCAGATCGTTGATGAACGCGAGGCCGAGTTCATCCGTAAGGAGGCCGCCAACGCCTGGCTGTCCTCCAATCCCCACACGCTGGAAGATTATCTCGATTTCGAGCTGGACGACTCCAAGCGCGACTGGGTGCGTCGCCAGCAATTGCCCGACCTCGTCCACAGCCTGGCGCTGGCCTTCATCCGCTCCGCCAAGGATAACCGCCTGACCCCTGAGTCCCTGCGTAAACTGCTGGACCGGGCACCGGCCCCTCTACCCCTGGCCGAGATGGGACTGGCGATCTATTCCGACTACCAGCGCGCCCTCACCTACCGCGGCGCAGTGGACTTCGACGATCTCATCCGCCTGGCCTACCAAGTCCTCGAAACGGACGCGGAGTACCTCGCCCGCTTGCAATACCGCTTCCCCTACATCCTCGAAGACGAAGCCCAGGATTCCTCTCGCATCCAGGAGGAGATCCTGCGCCTGCTGGCCGGCGCTTCGGCAGGTTCAGCGGGCAACTGGGTGCGCGTCGGCGACCCCAACCAGGCCATCTTCGAGACCTTTACCACCGCCGACCCGCGCCTGCTCAAGGAATTCATCGCCCACGAAGCAGACAGCAAAATGGAATTACCCGTCTCCGGGCGCTCCCAGCCTTTCATTATTGACCTGGCAAACGCCCTGGTTGACTGGGTGAACCAATCCCACCCCGAACCCGCCTGTCGCGACGCCCTGACTGTCCCCTACATCCAGGCCGCGCAGCCCGACGACCCGCAGCCCAATCCCGCGCCTGACGAAAAAGGCATCCGCCTTATTGCAAAGAAACATACGCCCGAAGAGGAAGTGCAAGCAGTGGTCAAGTCGCTGGAAAAATGGCTGCCCGGCCACGCCGACTGGACCGTGGCCGTGCTGGTGCCGCGCAACACGCGCGGCGTGGAGGTCATCGAGGCGCTCAAGAAGCGCAAGATCGAGTACGTTGAATTCCTGAGCAGCACCTCCGGGACGCGCGCCGCGGCTGGAGCGCTGGGAAACGTGGTCAATTATCTGTCAGATCCTTCGTAGGCAGGAAAACTGGCGAAGGCCTACCAGGTCTGGCGGCGCGCCTGGAGGGAGGACGACGCCCAAAAGGGAATGGTTGCCCAGGTGGCAGAGTTGTTACGAAAGGTGGGGAAGGTTGAGGAGTATCTCTTCCCCCTCACCCCTGGCCCCTCTCCCGATGGGAGAGGGGATGGGGTGAGGGTGGATTGGCTCTCAGGCGACGGGTCCGAACCGCCCGAGGAGTTTCTCGCGGAATTGGAGTCGTTCCGGGAAGTTGTCCGCCGCTGGCAGGGTACGACCCTGCTCCCGATTGACCAGATGATCCTGACCCTGGCGCAGGAACTCTTCACCGAACCCGCCGACCTGGCGCTGGCGCACAAACTGGCGCTGGTGCTGCGTCAGGCTGCCGACGACCACGCCGACTGGCGTCTGCCCGAACTGACCGCCGAACTGGGCGTCATCGCCCGCAACGAACGCCGCTTCATCGGCTTTTCGTCGGACGACGCCGGTTTCGACCCCGAACGCCACCGCGGCAAGGTGGTGGTGACGACCATGCACAAGGCCAAGGGCCTGGAGTGGGACCGGGTCTACCTGATGTCGGTCAATAATTACGATTTCCCGTCGCTCCAGCCGAATGACCGCTACATCTCGGAGAAATGGTTCGTGCGCGGCGGACTGAACCTGGAAGCCGAGGCGCTGGCGCAGTTGCGCGCGCTGGAAACGAGCGGTGAATATGACTGGTATGAAGAAGGCGCCGAGACCCGCCAGGCGCGGCTGGACTACGTCCGCGAGCGGCTGCGCTTATTATTCGTGGGCATCACCCGCGCCAAAAAGGACTTGATCGTGACCTGGAACACCGGCCGTCAGGGCGACCAGACACCGGCGCTGCCTTTTATGGCCTTGCTAGGATGGCTGGAAAGCAACAGAGCCTAGATTCATGTCGTTGCGAGCCCCGAGCGAAGCGAGTGGGCGAAGCAATCTCGTCGTACATTCAACGACAAACTTGCAGGTATGATGGGATTGCTTCGTCGCCGTCATAGAACGACGGCTCCTCGCAACGACATGAGTAAAGGGAAAGTATGGGTTTCAAAGAGTATGCCGTTTATATCATGACCAATGCCCACAACCGTGTTTTATATACCGGCGTTACCAATAACCTGAAACGCCGCGTTTACGAGCATAAGTCTGGGCTTGGTGGAATATTCACCAAAAGGTATAACGTTGTAAAATTGGTCTATTACGAGATCGGTGATAATATCCGGGAAGCCATTGCTCGAGAGAAGCAAATCAAAGCTGGTTCACGGCAGAAAAAGATTGACATGATCAACAGCATCAATCCTGAGTGGAATGATTTATACGATGATATTTAGCCAATTTCATGTTCCCTGCGATACAACGAACGTTATCGCAGGGATGTTGGGGTGGAATAACAGGATTATGGAGGACAGGTTTCATGGATACATATACTCGCCTCGCTCAAACCCTGGATTCCCTGCCGAACGGATTCCCCTCCACAGGCGACGGGTCCGAATTGCGGCTGCTGGCAAAACTCTTCACGCCCGAAGAAGCGGAACTGGCCGTCCATCTCACCGCGGACCTGGAAACGGCGGACGTCATCTCTGTCCGCACCGGCCGCGAAGCGGGAGAACTGCGTAAGCTATTGAAGAACATGGTGCGGCGCGGTTTGATCGCCAGCGGTCGCATCAAGGAAGGCCTCGGCTTTGGATTGATGCCTTTTGTGGTCGGCATCTACGAGATGCAAGTGGACAGTATTGATGTGGAACTGGCCCAGTTGGTGGAAGATTACTTCCAGAGCGCTTTCGGCGAGGCGCTAAAGGTGCGGCCGCAATTTCACAGGGTCATCCCTGTTAATGAAAGCATCCGTAACAGCATGGAAGTGCACCCCTATGAGAGCGCTTCTGGATTGGTCAATGCAGCGCAGGCCTGGGGTGTGCTGGACTGTATCTGCCGCAAACAAAAAGCCCTGATTGGGGAGGCCTGCGGTCATCCTGTGGACGTCTGCATGGCCTTGAGCGAGCAACCGGGCGCATTCGACAACAACCCGACCGTTCGCGCGGTCAGCCGGGAGGAATCGCTTGCCACCTTGAAACGCGCCGCTGAAGCAGGATTGGTGCATTCGGTCAGCAACAACCAGCAAGGGGTTCACTATATCTGTAATTGTTGTACCTGTTCTTGCGGGATTTTACGAGGCATGGCAAGCCTGGGCATGGCCAACGTCGTGGCCCGGTCTGCCTTCGTCAATACGGTAGATGAAACCTTATGCAATGCCTGTGAAAACTGCCTGGGCTATTGCCAGTTCGATGCCTTGACGATGGAGATTGTTGTGCAAGTGAATTCTGCCCGCTGTGTGGGCTGCGGGGTCTGCGTCCCGGCCTGCCCGAGCGAGGCGCTGGTGCTGGTTCGCCGCCCGGAGGATGAGATATTGCCTATCCCGGAAACTCTGGCCGATTGGGGGAATAAACGCGCCTCGGCGCGCGGGTTGATGGATTAGCCCGTCAGAGAAAAAATCGCCCGGACAGATCCTTCGCTACGCTCAGTACGGGCGTCCGGGTAAAACCGTTATTTCTTCCCCATCATTTGATACAACAATACCCTCCCGCAGGTTCATATCCTGCGGGAGGGTATACCGTGGAGAAATTGTTATTTCTTCCTCATCACCTGATACAACGGCTGGAGCCGTTTATACATCTGCTTATAGACACCATGATACAACTCATCGTAGCGCTCATGGACTTTCGCGTCCGGTTCGAAGGTGTCGCGCACGCGGGTCATCTGGCGGATGGCGGTCGGGAAATCAGGGTGAACGCTCGCGCCGACAGCGGCGTCCATGGCCGCGCCGAGACCGGAAGCCTCGTACACATGAGGGCGGGAAGTCGGCAGGCCGAAGATGTCCGCCGTCAGTTGCATGGCCGCCAGCGACTGGCTCCCGCCGCCCGCCACGCGCAACTCGGTGATGGGCACGCCGGAGCGTTTGGCTGTCCGCTCGGCGCCCTCGCGCAAGGCATAGGCTAGGCCCTCCAGGATGGCGCGGTAGATGTGGGCGCGCGTCGTCACGTCGCTGAAACCGATGATCGCCCCGCGCGCTTCCGGGCCGGGAAAGACCAGCCCCGGCGACCAGTACGGCTGGAGCACGAGTCCCTCCGAGCCGGGCGGCACGGAGCGCACCAGGTCGTCGAACAGGGTTTCGGGTTCGACGCCCTGCGCGTCGGCCAGTCCCTGCTCGCGCAGGCCGAACTCCTGCTTGAACCAGGTCACCATCCAGTAGCCGCGGTAGATCTGGATCTCGAAACTGTAATGGCCGGGCGCGGCCGCCGGGTAGGGCGGGATGAGCGGGATGACCTCGATGTATTTTTTATGGGTGGTGTTGATGGTGGCTGTCGTCCCGTAACTGAGACAGCCGATGTGCGGCTCCAGGCAGCCTGCGCCGAGCACCTCGGTGGCCTTGTCCGCTGCGGCGGCGATGAGCGGCAGCCCCGCCGGGAGACCGGTGGCGGCCGCCGCCTCGGGCGTGATTTCGCCGATTTTGGCCGCCACAGGCACAAGGTCCGGCAAGACCATTTTGTCCACAGGCACCGCCTGCCATTTCCAACCCCAGGAGGCTTCCCAGTCCTGCTTCTTGTAATCGAACGGGATGTAGCCCACCTGGCACCCGACCGAATCCGCAAAGCGTCCGGTCATCCGGTAGGTCAGGTAGCCCGACAGGAACAGGTATTTGTGGGTCGCCTTCCAGACTTCGGGTTGGTTTTTCTGCAGCCAGTTGGCCTCGGCTTCGGCCTGGAGATAGGCCACGGTATCGGACGCCCCGGCCAGTTTGAAGGCCGTACCCCACAGCCCGCCGAGCGGTTTAACGCCCTCAGCGCGGCGCTGGTCGAGCCAGTGAATGGCCGGGCGGAGCGGCTTGCCGTTTCTATCCACGTTGATCATCGTGCTGCGCTGGGTGGTGAGACTGACCGCGGCGAGGGACGATTTATCCACTCCCTGCGCCCACAGGCCCTGGACGGCTTCGCAGACGGCTTTCCAGAAGACTTCCGGGTCCTGCTCGGCCAGGCCGGGAGCGGTGGAATAATACGGTTCGATCGGGACCCGGGACTTGTGCAGCAAATTCCCGCGCGGGTCGAAGACGAGGGCGCGGACGGATTGAGTGCCGTGGTCAATGGCGAGCAGGTTTTCAGGCATGAGATGATCCTTTCACCACAAAGGACACGAAGGATAACGAAGGAAATCCTTTGATGACCTGGTGTCCATTGTGTTTAGAGAATTATAGCCGATAGGCGCGGTTCCACAAATCCGCATACGCTTTCTCTTCTTCTTCCCAGCGTTTATCGTCCCAACCAAGTTCGGGCTGGATGAGAGCGCGGATGCGAGCCATTTGGTCGAGTCCACCATTGGGGAGCAAAAGACCCAAGCGGACGCGGCGCAGGAGCAGGTCATCGAGGTGGACTACGCCCTCGCCGTGCGCCGCCTGGCGCAGTTCCGCCCAGATGTAATTCGTGCCGGGGATGGCGTCCATATCCTCGCCTGTGCTGCAAAACGCTGTGGAGCCGTTCACGCCGTAGCGCGCCAGCAGGCGCAGGCACTGACTGGGCGGCAGGTGGGTATCAGCCAGCAGGGCTTCGGCCTCGGGCGGGAGCGGGTCGAGCACGGGCACATCCGGGTCGAAGGGGATGTGGCCGAGGTGACGGCGGACGGCTTTCAGGGCGTCGCGCGCCATGATGCGGAAGGTGGTCAGTTTGCCGCCGCTGACGGTCAGCAGGCCGTTCTCATCCCAGATGACGTGTTCGCGGGATTCTTTCGATGGGTTGGCTTTACCCGTGTCCACCACCGGGCGGATGCCGGAGAAGGTGGCAATGACATCGTCGAAGGTCAATCCCATCGCCGGGAAGACGAACTTCAGCCCGTCGAGCAGGTACTCGGCCTCGTCGCCGCTGATGGACGGGTCGGTGATCAGGTCCTGGCCCTGGTCAACATCCGTGGTGCCATAGATGACCGCACCCTCCCATGGCAGGACAAAGACCGGGCGTCCGTCTTTCGGGTGCAGGAAGGTGACGGAACGGGTCAGCGGCATGCGGCTGGCTGAAAAGACGAGGTGGCTGCCGCGCAGCGGGCGCAGGCGCGGCTTTTGTCCTATATGGCCGCGCAACTGGTCAGCCCAGGCCCCGGCAGCGTTGATGACGACCCGGGCGCGGACCTCGGTTTCCCGGTCCGATTCACCTCCGGTATCGCGGACAACCGCGCCGCACACCTGTCCGGCATTTGTTTTCAGCAGGGAGATGACGCGGGCATAATTCAACGCGAGCGCCCCACCCGAGACCGATTCGCGGATCAGACGCAGGACGAGCCGGGCGTCGTCGGTCTGGGCGTCGAAAAACCGGAAACCGCCGCGCAGGACTGGCGTGGTCAGGAACGGGCAGAGTTCACGCATATCGTCCACATCATAAGAGCGGTGCGACCACTGACGCGCCATCAAGTCGTAGATGATCAACCCGGCCCCAAAAACCCAGCCCGGCATGTGGTCGCTGTCCAGGCAGGGATAGAGGAAGCCAAGCCGGTTGACCAGCCCGCGGCCTTGTTTGAGCAGATACTCCCGTTCAGTGACAGATTCGAGCGTGATCCGCACCTGGGCATTCTTCAGGTAGCGCATCCCGCCATGGACAAGTTTCGACGAACGGGAGGAGGTGCCCGAGGCGAAGTCGTCCGCTTCAACGAGGAGGGCTTTCAGCCCGGCATGGACACACTGGCGCAGGATGCCCGCGCCGGTGATTCCGCCGCCGATGATGAGCACGTCCCATTGCTGATCCAGTTCATTCCAGGCGTTTTCACGCCAGCCTTTTGTCCATTCCATAAATCAATCTCCTCAAGATGTATGTCGTTGCGAGCCCCGAAGGGGCGAAGCAATCTTATGGCGCATCCTGCGAAACTCTTGCAGGTGCGATGGGGATTGCTTCGTTGTCGCCTGGTCTCGATACGGCGAAGAACACGCCTACTCGACCATCGGCAGCTCCTCGCAATGACATATCAGAACAACTTCCCCGGATTCATCATCCCATCCGGGTCGAACGATTCGCAGGCGGCGCGGATGGCGTCCATGCCCAACGCGCCCTTTTCAGCGGGCAGGTAGGGAGCGTGGTCGGTGCCGACGCCATGCTGGTGGGTGATCGTCCCGCCATATTTCTGGATGGTCAGGCTTGCGGCCTGCTTCATCGCTTGCCAGCGGGCCAACAATTCATCCGGATTGGACGGACGGCGGAAGAGGAAAGTAGTGTAGATGCTGGCCGCGTCGCGGTAAATGTGAGACAGGTGGACGAAGGCCAGCACTTTCTCGCCGCAGGCTTCCATCGCCGAGACAATCGAGGCCGGGATGGCCTGCGAGGCTTCCATCACCTTCGGCCAGGGGATGGCCGTCTCGAGCGTGTCAATCACCACACCGATTTCCCAGAGCGTATTGCGCAGGTACGGGGCATAAAAGCGGTTTTTCTTCCAAGTGTGACCAACCATCGTCCCGACGAATAGGCCGCCGTGCCTGCGGCAGATAACCGAGGCCTGCGCTCGCGTCCGCCGGACGTGCACGGCAGACCCGGTCACGCCGAAGACCAGCAGGCAGCGCTTCGCACCATAGCCGATCAACGTCAGGCCCTTGTCCGCCGTGCCCACCCAGGACTTGCCCGACAGAATGAGTGTGGTCTCGGTCTCCTGTGGGTTGGACAGGCGCAGCATCGAGACTGGGAGGCGTTCCTGGGCGATCTGGCGGACGGCATCCGCGCCCTGCTCCCAAGATGGGAAGAAGACACCGTAGAACTCCTCGACTTGCGGGACAGGACTGATCCGGACCCGGGCGCTGGTGATGACACCCATGCGTCCCTCCGACCCGAGCACCATCTCCTTCACATCCGGACCGGCAGCCGAGGCCGGGAAATGGGGCAGCTCAATCAGTCCGCGCGGGGTTTCCATCCGTCCCCCGGCGAACAGCTGCTCGATGCGTCCATAGTAATAGGACTGCTGTCCCGACGAGCGGGCAGCAATCCAGCCGCCGAGGGTGGAATATTCGTGCGACTGTGGGAAATGACCGAGGGTATAACCATGCTTCGCCAGGGACTGTTCCAGCTCCGGACCGGTGACACCGGCCTCGAAAACGGCGGTGCGCCCGAACTCATCCAGTTCGAGCAGGCGGGTCATTTTTTCCAGCGAAAGGGTCAGCGCTGGCGCGTCGGATTTCAATGGGTTGATATGCCCGACCACACTTGTCCCGCCGCCGTAGGGGATGACCCTGGCCCCGGTCTTTTTGGCGTAGGCCATCAGGTCACGCACCTGCTCTTCATTTGTTGGGAAGGCCACCCCGTCCGGGAAGGCCGGGATGTGCCCCGAGCGCAGCGCCACCCAGTCGGATAGCGACTGGCCGCGGGCGTGGGTCAGCCGCGCCTCGGCAGAAATGTCCACCAGCGAGTGGGCAGGGAGACGGGAAGCAGGCATGGACTTGAGAACGGCCTCGTAGGTCGCGTCCGGTTGCGGGTCCAGGGAGCCAAATAGATTATCAAGGTAGGCCCGGGCAGACGGCGGCACCGGGTAATCGGTATTGACGTTGCCCCATCCATTCCAGCGTTTCATAGGTTCTCCTCTTGCATCTTCTTCGCGAGCGCCAGGCTCTCTTCCATGATGCGCCGGGTGAGGGCTTCAGCGTCGCAGTCCGCCCCGCGGCGGGCACATTCGAGCAGGGATTGGTAGAAGCCGCGCGAATGCTGGCGGCATTCGGGGAAATTGAAGTAACGTTCACCCATCAGGAGGTAGAGGTTCTGGAAACCGTTCAACAGCAAGCGAAAAACCGGATTGGTTGACCATTGGGTGAGTCGCATGTGAAGTTCCCAATCGGCGCGGGCGTAAGCGGACGGGGTATCTTCCAGGTTGACATA
>JACQYE010000018.1 GCA_016208355.1 Chloroflexota bacterium
ACACTTTCGGGATTTTAAGGGAATTGAATACTCATCCGGGGATCGAGTTGTGGTATTACTACCAAAGACCGGTTTCTACGTCGAATCCGGAGGGCAGGTTTCCGATACCGGCATCATCCGGGCTAAAAACGGCTCTTGGGAAATCGAAGTGGACGAAATGCGCAAGCCCTCGGCAGGTGCGATTGTGCATGTGGGTGAGGTGGTCTTTGGGCATCCGAAATTGAATGACATGGCGACTGCTAGCGTAGATATGGCCTGCCGGCACGACATCATGCGCAACCACACGGCCACCCATTTGTTACATGCCGCCCTCCATAAAGTCCTGGGGGAAACGGCGCGGCAGGCGGGATCGTTGGTCGCCCCCGACCGCCTGCGGTTCGACTTCACCCATCCCGAAGCGATGACGCCGGAGCAGGTGGAGCGGGTGGAGAAATTGGTCAACGAAGCCATCGCCGCTGACATGCCAGTTAGTCCAAAATCGAAAGCCCGCGAGCAAGCTATTGCAGAGGGTGCAATGGCCTTATTCGGTGAAAAGTATGGTGAAACAGTAAGGACGATAACGATTGGCGAACACCACTCTTACGAACTGTGCGGCGGGACTCACCTCGAGCGTACTTCGGATGTGGGCGCGTTCCTCATCCTTTCTGAAAGTTCAGCCGCAGCGGGAATCCGCCGCATCGAAGCGGTCACCGGGCGCGGGGCGTATGAACTGATTGCGAAGCGCTTCAAGGCGCTCAAGCAGGCTGCGGCCTCACTCAAATCCGCAGTGGACGAGGTTCCGGCACGCGTGGATGCGTTGCAGGACGAACTAACCGCAACTCGCAAGCATGTGGCAATCCTTATATCAGATATGGCTCTTTCGACGTTCGGCAGCCGGTTGGAAGCTGTCGAAATCGTCAATGGGATAAATTTGCTTTCAATGGAACTCCCAGGCGCAGATAAGGATACCCTCAGCCAACTGGCCGACAGGTTCCGCGAAAAGTACCCCGAAAATGGTGTCTGCGTGATAGGCGCGGCCAACGGCGAACAGGCGATCGTTATGGCGGCAGTGACTCACGACCTGGTCAAGAAAGGCATCAAGGCGGGTGATTTGGTCGGGCATGTTTCGCGTCAACTTGGCGCGGGGGGGGGCGGCGCGCCGCACCTGGCCTTCGGCGGTGGGAAGGATGCCGCCAAACTGCCCGAGGCGCTGGCGAGCGTCAAGGCATGGGTGGAGGGAAAGACGAGTTAGCGTGGAAGACGCAATCAGACGATATCGAAGGCGAGAATCGAGCGCTCAAAATTTAGAACGGCAGCTTGTGCAATGACACACCCAAGAGCAGATGCGCTGGTAGCCAGATTGGAGAAAGGCCGGCAAAAGACCTTTGAGATCTTAAATGCTTTGACGCCGGAACAATGGCAGAAGCCGCTCTATCATGAGCCCGCCTGGCAGGCGTGTCATCTGCTGGCGCATTTTGTATCCGCCGAGAGACAGCTCCTTGCCCTGGCTCAAAACATTGCCGATGGAGGCCCGGGCGCTGCGCCGGACCTGGACATCAATCGCTTCAATGCCGACGAACAGATCCGACTGGAAGGCCAGTCACCGCCAATCCTGCTTGACTTGTTGGACCAAGCCCGCCACCGGACCATTGAGTGGGTCAGGACGCTTGATGGAGACCAACTGGACCAGATCGGACGCCATCCCGCCCTGGGGGATGTGAGCGTAGAAACCATTATTACATCCATATACGGCCATCAATTGTTTCATATGCGTGACCTGATTCGACTGATTAACGCCGATTCATAACCAATAGGATCAAGCAAAATAGCAATGCAATAATCGTTGGTTTTTTTAGTGAATGGGGGTCTGGCAGGGTCAACTTTTTTCGATACGGAACATACTGGTTCCACAAACATAGGTTTGGGTTAATGGAAATTCGTATGAAAAACCTATTGACTTTTGATTCCAATTTTGGTACTCTTAATCTACCGAACGGTCGGTAGGAAACCCATGAAACGCGAAGATATTCTTGATGCTGCTGCCCAAATTATCAGCCAGAAGGGATTTCATGCCGCCTCAATGCAGGACATTGCCGAGGCGGTCAATTTACAGAAAGCAAGTCTATATCACCATGTGTCCAGCAAGCAGGAAATACTATTCGCACTTCTGGACCAGGCACTGGATCTGTTGAATGAGCGTGTTTCAAATGCTTTCTCTCAGGAACTACCGATTGACGAAAAGTTACGCCAGGGGATGCGGGTTTATTTGGCCAGCCTGGCCGAGAATGAAGATTTGGCCGTGGTACTCCTGCTCGAGCACCGCTCCCTCGACCCGGAATACCGTGACCGACACATCCCGCGCCGCGATCGCTTCGAACGATTGTGGCGCGATTTGCTTCGGGCGGGAATATCCAGCGGCGTATTTCGCGAAACCGACCCGGCACTGTCTGCCCGGGCTCTGCTGGGAATAATGAATTGGACAATTACCTGGTACCGCTCGGACGGTTCTCTATCTATTGAAGCCATCTCCGATCAATTTGCGGCGCTCTTTTTGGATGGATTGCGAGTGCGTTGAGATGGAGACTCCTTCTACGAAAACTCCTCACACCTTTAGCGCATTCGAAACTTCAGGCGGCGCGCGAATTTACCGCATCCCGATGAATGCCTTCCCGAACTTCTGGGCTTATGCTTATCTTGTTTTGGTGGATAGTTACATCGTGTTGATAGATACCGGGTCTGGTTTTGGCGATTCCAATGCTGATTTGGAAACGGGGTTCGAGCAGGCCAGCCGACTACTCGGGCGGACGATTCATGTTCGGGATTTGACCCACATACTTATCACCCACGGACACATTGATCATTTCGGCGGGCTGGCGTCCCTGAGGGAACGCACAAACGCCCTCGTTGGCATTCACGAACTCGACTTGGGCAGCCTGACCAGTTACGAGGAGCGCGTGGCGCTTGCCGAGAACCGCCTGAAAGCCTATTTGACTGAAGCTGGTTTCCCGCAGGCAGAACACCAGGATATTCTTGAATTGTATCGGATAAACAAATTGCTCTTTCATTCCGTATCAGTAGATATGACGTATGAAAGTATGGGTATGCGCCTTGGCCCATTCGTGATGCTGCATGTCCCGGGGCACTGCGCTGGTCATGTTGTCATCCGTTTGCATGACTTCCTCTTCAGCGGCGACCATGTATTGGACAGAATCTCTCCTCACCAGTGGCCCGAAAGATTGACTCATTGGGCAGGTCTGCGACATTATATAAATTCGTTAGGTTTGCTTGTAGATTGGGCCAAGGATGTATCTTTGACTTTGGCCGGCCACAACGACCCAATCGTGGATTTACCGGCCCGTGTGGACGAAATTCGCCAACTGCATCTCGTCCGCCTTCAAAAGGTGCTGGAATTCCTTTCCGAGCAACACACCATCATGGATGTATCACGAGAACTCTTCGGCGAGGTGAGTGGGTATGATACGCTACTTGCAATCGAAGAGGCTGGCGCAAACGTGGAATACCTGTACCAACGGGGTCTGGTGCGCGTTGCCAATGTAAGTGATTTTGAATCTCGTACTGGCCCGGTTGTCACCCGCTATAAGCAAATTGATGATCCGGTTACAAGGAAAGTGACGATACTCGAGTCATAACTATCAACAACCCAAACCTAAAGGAGGAGCCATGTATTCTTTCGAACCATCAGATGAGCAGAAATTGCTGATCGAAACCGCCAGACGCTATTCGGTGAGCGACTTGCGAAAAGCAGCCCACGACGCCGAAGAAAAAAAAGAACTCCCTCTAACCTTGATCAACAAGGGCTGGGAACTGGGCATTCTTCATGCTTCCATCCCTGAGGCTTACGGCGGATTCGGAGAACGTTCGACGCTGACCAGCGCGCTGGCGGCAGAGGAATTTGCCTATGGCGACCTGGCGGGGGCTTTAGCAATTGGGACCCCAAGCCTGTTTGCATTGCCAATCCTTCTGGCCGGGAGCGAGGCCCAGAAGAAACAGTATCTGCCCCCGATCATTGCCTCGGACTGGAAACCCTACACTGCTGCTCTCATCGAGCCGGCTTTCGACTTCGACCCGAACGACCTGAAGACGATTGCCAAGGCTGAGGGCGGCGAGTACATCCTGACCGGCGAAAAGGCCTTTGTCCCGTTTGCCGCGCAGGCCGAGGTGATGATTGTCTTTGCCAAATTGAAAAAGGAGACGAAGGGCTTCATCGTCCCGAAGGGCGCGGCCGGGCTCAGGGTCCAGGAAGAGCGCGAGAAGTACATGGGGCTGAACGCTATTCCGTTCTATAAGGTTACTCTGGATGGGGTGAAAGTCTCCAAGTCGGACCTGTTGCCTGGTGATTTTGCCCCACTTTTGGACGCCAGCCGGGTGGCAATTGCCGCCATGGCCGTCGGCGTTGCAAAAGCAGCATTTGAATATGCGCGCGATTACGCCAGAGAGCGGGATGTCTTCGGAGTGAAGGTGGCTCAGAAGCAGGCCATAGCCTTCATGCTGGCAGAAATGGCGACCGAGATCGAGGCCATCCGCCTGCTGGTTTGGGAGGCGGCTTGGGCTATTGACAACAACAAGGAGGACGCCAGCCAGAAAGCTTATCTCGCCGTGACCGGAGCAATTGACATGGTGATGATGGTCACCGACCGCGCCGTGCAGATATTGGGCGGTCATGGATATATACGCGATCACCCCGTAGAATTATGGATGCGCAACGGGCGCGGTTTCGCGACCTTCACCGGGCTTGCCATGGTTTAGCGCCAAAGGAGATTACTATGATTGACTTTGAAATTCCCGAAAAGATTGCCGGCACCCGTCTTGTTGTCGAGACGGTTGCAGTCAACATGATGCGCCCGGTCTCGCGCTATTTCGACGAGCACGAGCATGAAATCCCCTGGGATTACATCAATTTTATGCACACAGCCACCAAGGCGATGGGCGGCGCTTCGATGGCCCCGGGCGAAGGCAAGAAGGAAGGCCCGCGCTTCGGTTTCCAGCGCCTGGCGGTGATGGTCGAGATGCTTTCCTGGGGTGACGCCGGAATTTACCTTGATACGCCCGGCGGTATGCTTGGCTCGGCGGCAGTCTCGGCCACCGGTACACCAGAGCAGAAGGAGCGTTTTCTTAAACGCTTCCGCGGTGAGACGCCGGTCTTCGATGCCATGTGCATGACCGAACCGCAATGCGGCTCAGATACGTCGGCCATTCGTACCACAGGGGTGTTGGATAAGGAGAAAAACGAGTGGGTGTTGAACGGCGAGAAGATTTTTGTCACCGCTGGGCATAAAGCCATGCTCGACTCGGAAGGCTTTATCGTCGTCTGGGCTACGATTGACGCGTCGGCGGGACGCGCCGGGATGCGCCCGTTCGTGGTGGAGGCCAAGACGCCCGGTTGTCAGGTCACGAACATGGAGCACAAGCTCGGTATCCGTGCCAGTGACACGGTTTCTATTGTCCTGACGGATTGCCGCGTCCCGTTCGATAACATCCTCGGCAGCCCTGAAGTTGTCACCACCGATAAAGCCACCACCGGCTTCAAGGGCGCCATGGCTACTTTCGATGCGACACGGCCTATTGTCGCCGCGCAGGCCATCGGTCTGGCGCGCGCCACGCTGGAATTGCTCAAGGAGATGCTGGCCGAGCGGGGCGTTACCATCCGTTATGGATTGCCGCGCCAGAAGTTGACCTCTATTGAAAAAGACGTGATTGACATGGAAATCCTGCTGCGTTCAGCGTGGTGGTTGGTGCTCAAGGCGGTCTGGATGATGGACAACGGCAAGCCGAACTCGCTGGAATCTTCCATGTCCAAAGTCCGCGCGGGTGACGTGGTCAACCGGATCACCCAGAAGGCCGTGGAGATCATGGGACCGCTTGGTTACAGCCGCGAGTACCTGCTGGAGAAGTGGTTCCGGGATGCCAAGATCAGCGACATCTATGAGGGCACCGGCCAGATCAACCGACTTGTGGTGGCGCGGCAGATCCTGGGCTACCGTTCGAGTGAGTTGAGATAAATCGCTTGTCATTCTGAGCCGGAGCGGAGCGGAGGCGAAGAATCTCGCCTCCTGATACGGAGACCCTTCGTCGCTTCGCTTCTCAGGGTGACACAACGAAAATGGAGGAAGGAATATGACCTACAAAATTCATTCCGTTGTGGTCATCGGTGCCGGGACGATGGGCGCGGCGCTCGCTGCGCACCTCGCTAACGTCGGCGTGCCGGTGACGCTGCTGGACATCGTGCCGAACAAACTCAAGCCTGAGGAAGAGGCGGCGAAACTGACGCTGAAGGATAAGGTGGTTCGCAACCGTATTGTCAACGAGGGTTGGGACCGCTGTATCAAGGCCCGTCCGGCGAACTTGATGGCGTCCGATCTGGCGACACTCGTCAAACTGGGCAACCTCGAAGACGATTTCGAGGCCATCGCCAGGGCCGATTGGATCGTCGAAGCCATTGTCGAGAACCTGAAAATCAAGCAGGACTTGATGACGCGCATTGACGCTGTCCGCAAGCCGGAGGCGATCGTTACAACCAATACCTCCGGCATCCCGATCAAGGACATTGCCGAAGGCCGTTCCAAAGGCTTCAAGCAGCACTTCCTGGGTACGCATTTCTTCAATCCGCCGCGCTATTTGAAGCTGCTGGAAATCATCCCGACCGGCGATACCCTGCCTGCGGTGACCAAGTTCATGACCTGGTTCGGGGAATTCCGCCTTGGCAAGGGCATCGTCCTGTGCAAGGATACGCCCAACTTCATCGGCAACCGGGTCGCTTTCGGGACGGGCGCGTTCGCCTTGAATTACATCCTCGAAAACGATTACACCGTGGATGAGGTGGATGCGCTTACCGGACCCTTGATGGGCCACCCCAAAACAGCCACTTTCCGGCTGATAGACCTGGTCGGTGTGGACGTGTGGGAGCACGTCGGTGACAACCTGAAAGCAGCCATCCCGTACGATAACTATGCCATGCCATCGCTGGCGGCAGAAAAGCCGACCAAACTTGTGCATACCTTAATCGAGCGCGGCTGGCTGGGAAACAAGACGAAAGTTGGCTTCTACAAGGAAGTCCGCACGGATGAAGGCAAAAAGGAGTTCTGGTCGCTTGACCTGAAGACGCTGGAACATACCGCTCCGTCCAAACCGCGTTTCGATTCAGTTGGGAAGGCGAAAGATATTGACGGCCTGGGCGAACGGTTGAAAGTGATCCTGGGCGAATCTGACCGCGCCGCGCAACTGATCAAGGCTCTGACCTTTCAAGGCTTCCAGTATGCCTCGGTCATCATCCCCGAGGTTGCCGATACGCCCAAGCCGATTGACGACGCCGTCCGCTGGGGCTTCATGCACGAAGCCGGGCCGTTCGAAATCTGGGACATGCTGGGGGTCCAGGAAACCGCCAAGCAAATGAAAGCCGCGGGTTTTTCCCCTGCTCCCTGGGTGGCAGACATGCTCAAGGCCGGGTGCGAAACGTTCTACAAATACAAGGGCGACAGCAAGGTTGGCGTCTATGATGTGGCCAAGCAGAAATATGTCACCATCCCTAAAACTCCGGGACTGATTGTACTGGGTGATTTGAAGAAGGCCAAAAAAGTCATCAGTGAGAATCCCGGCGCGTCGCTTTATGACATCGGCGACGGTGTGGCGCTGGTCGAGTTCCACACCAAGATGAACGCCCTGGATAACGATATCTTCGCCATCGTCAACGAGGCGCTTGACCGCGCCGAAAAGGAATTCGATGGTGTGGTAATCGGTAATGAGGGAGAGCACTTCAGCGCCGGGGCGAACATCGGCCTGATCCTGATGGGCGCCAAATCCCAGCAATGGGACATGCTTGAGCAAGTGGTGAGGAGTTTCCAGGGCCTGAACATGCGCATGCGCTATTTCCCCAGGCCGGTGGTGATCGCCCCGGCGGGAATGGCGCTGGGCGGAGGCTGCGAAGTAACCATGCACGGCAGTCGCGTTGTGGCTGCGGCGGAGACCTATATCGGTTTGGTAGAATTGGGCGTGGGCGTCATCCCGGCTGGAGGCGGCACGAAAGAAATGATGCGCCGCATCATCAACCCGAGCATGCGCTTACCGGGTGTGGACATCTTCCCATCCCTCCAGCGTGTCTTCGAGCAAATCGGGCAAGCCAAGGTGGCAACCAGCGCCGATGAGGCCCGCCAGATGAGCATCCTGGGCCCGGCGGATCGGATCGTGATCAACCGTGAACACCTGCTGACGGAGGCCAAACGCGAAGCCATGCACATGGCCGCCGCGGGTTACCACCCGCCTGCTCCGGAACTGATCTACGCCGGCGGGCGAGAGTCCCTGGCGGCGTTGCGGATTGGCGCCTGGACATTCAAAGAGGGCAAGTACATTACCGAATACGAAGGCGTGATTGCCGGGAAGCTTGCCAACGTGATGGCCGGTGGCGACCTGAGCCGCCCAACCTGGGTCAGCGAACAGTACATCCTCGACCTGGAGTGCGAGGCTTTCCTTTCCCTGTGCGGCGAGGAGAAGACCCAGGCGCGCCTGTTCAACATGCTCCAGACCGGAAGGCCGTTACGGAATTAGGAGGTAAAGATGACACGCGAAGCTGTAATCGTATCTGCTCTACGCACTCCTGTTGGAAAAGGGAAACGCGGCGGACTGGCTACCATCCGCCCGGATGAACTGGCTGCGGCGGTGGTCAAAGCGCTGCTTGCCCGGACCCGGGGACTGAATCCAAAAGAGGTTGACGATGTTATCCTCGGCTGTGCCTTCCCGGAGGGCGAACAGGGATTGAACATGGCGCGCATGGTTGCCCTGCGCGCCGGTCTGCCGGATTCGGTGCCTGGCGAGACCATCAACCGTTACTGCTCATCCGGTGTCCAGAGTATCGCTCATGCAGCCTATGCCATCCTGGCTGGCCAGATGGAAGTGGCGATTGCAGGCGGGGTCGAGTCGATGAGCATGGTGCCGATGATGGGATATAAATTTTCAGTGAATCCTTACTTTGCCGCGGAACTGCCCCATTACTACACCAACATGGGCTTGACCGCCGAGAACGTGGCGGTGAAATATAAGATCAGCCGCGAGGACCAGGACGCCTTTGCATTGCGCTCGCACCAACGCGCGGCTGCGGCGGTCAATTCGGGTAAGTTCGACCCAGAACTGGTTCCGATTGACGTGGAATTGAAGGAACTGGGTCAGGATGGCAAACCAGTGACGAAGAAGTTCACGGTAAAACGGGACGAAGGTCCACGCGCCGATACCAGTCTGGAGGCGCTTGCCAAACTCAAGCCGGCCTTTAAAGACGGCGGCACAGTGACCGCGGGCAACGCCTCGCAAGTTTCTGATGGCGCAGCGGCGGTGGTTATCATGTCCGGCGAAAAAGCCCAGGCTTTGGGCCTCAAGCCGCTGGTGCGCTTCGTGGACTTTGCCGTCGGCGGCGTCCCGCCGGAATTGATGGGCATCGGACCGGTGGCTGCCATCCCGAAGGCGCTCAAACTGGCCGGGCTGTCGCTGAACGACATTGACCTGATCGAACTGAACGAAGCCTTTGCCGCGCAGTCTTTGGCAGTTGCGCGCGACTTGGGCCTGGATATGGAGAAAGTCAATGTCAATGGCGGCGCGATTGCCCTCGGCCATCCACTTGGCTGCACTGGGGCAAAACTGACCACCCAGTTGATCTATGAGATGGCGCGCCGTAAATCGAAGTATGGCATGGTGTCCATGTGCATCGGTGGTGGCATGGGCGCGGCAGCCATTTTTGAGAACTTGCAGTAAACTTACCGAGATGGCTCCCGCCTTCTGGTATGGGAGCCCGACCATTCGATTATTCGACGATCAAACAAGGAGAAACATATGCCACTCACAGTTGCTGACCTGATGTCCAAAATGCCCAAAGCGTTCCTTCCGGAAAAAGCCCCCGGCCTGGACGCGGTCATCCAGTTCAAATTCAGCGGTGCGGAAGCGGGCGACTGGTTTGCCACGATAAAGAATGACAAGTGCACCGTTGAACAGGGTGCTCACCCCAGTCCCAAGATGACCTTATCCGCTGATTCCGCCGACTACGTCAAAATCTTCACCGGCGAACTGGACGGGATGCAAGCCTTTATGGGCGGTAAGCTCAAGCTGGCTGGCGACCTGAACCTGGCCATGAAATTAATGACCATGTTCAAGATACGC
>JACQYE010000159.1 GCA_016208355.1 Chloroflexota bacterium
CCTGAGGCCGTGAAAATGGCGCCGGTTGTAAAGGAACTCAGACGCACACCGGGCATCGAGTCGTCCGTCGTCGTTACCGCTCAGCATCGCGAAATGCTCGATCAGGTGCTGAACCTGTTCGACATCGAGCCGGATATTGACCTCGACCTGATGCGCGAGAACCAGCCACTGGCCGAACTCAGCGCGGCCATCTTCACCCACCTCGACCCGGTGCTCGAAAAATGCAAACCCGATTGGGTGCTGGTGCAGGGCGATACGACCACCGTGGCCATTACCGCGCTGCTGGCCTATTACCGCCGCATCCGCGTCGGGCACGTGGAGGCCGGTCTGCGCACGCACGACAAATGGCAGCCTTTTCCCGAGGAGATCAACCGCCGCGTGGCCGGCGTGACCGCCGATCTGCACTTCGCCCCGACCGAATGGTCGCGGCAGAATCTGCTGCGCGAGGGTGTGCCGGATTCGGCTAGCGTCGTGACTGGAAGTCCGGTCATTGATGCGTTGCAGGTAGTGGTGAAGCAGAAAGAGCCGGAGGAAGTTACGCAGTTACTTAGCAAATTAGGAATCAATGTCATTGCGAGGAGGCCTGAGCAAAGCGAAGCGCAGTCGAAGGCCGACGAAGCAATCCCTGCGCGCGGGGAGATTGCTTCGCTCCCTCCGGTCGCTCGCAATGACACGGGGAAGCGATTGATCCTGGTCACTGCCCACCGCCGCGAGAATTTCGGCCAGCCGCTGGAAGATGTCTGCGCCGCGCTGAAGGAACTGGCCGGGCGCGGCGACGTGGAGATCGTCTGCCCGGTGCACCTCAATCCCAACGTGCAGGAACCGGTCTACCGCCTGCTGGGGGGCGTCCCGCACGTCACGCTTTTACCGCCGCTGGATTACCTCCCGATGGTACACCTGATGAAAAATTCCACGCTCGTGCTGACCGACTCGGGCGGCATCCAGGAGGAAGCCCCCGCTTTTGGCATCCCGGTCCTGGTTTTACGGGAAGTGACCGAGCGGCCGGAGGGCGTGGAAGCAGGGGTGCTGAAGCTCGTCGGGACCGACAGCAGGCTCATCGTCCGGGAAGCGAACCGGCTGCTGGACGACGCGTCCGCATACGCGGCGATGGCGAAGGCGGTCAATCCCTTTGGCGATGGCCGGGCTGCGCAGCGGATCGTCGGAAAACTGTTGAATTTTCGATAATTTCGAGAAAGCATAGAATACATCCCCAATTGGAGTGAACGAATCGGGCGGACGCGTAAGCGTCCGTTCCGTATTTTGGGGGACAGGCTCGGTTATAATTGCGGCAACTTATTCGGATACAGGAGGTTCCTAATGGATATTGCTGATTTCATCAAGGCGGTTTCCACATTCGCCTGGCTTTTGACCATCGGCCTGGTGGTGCTGGCCATCGCCCGCGCCTCGCGGGGTAAACCCATTAAACAGGCTTCCACAATCGTCGTGGTTGTGGGTATATTCTCGCTGTTACTCACAATTGTCGGCTTTGGACTGGTCTTCCTCCAGGCGGACGAGCGCGGTGTGGTCGTCTCGCCCTATGTTTCGCAGGGCTATCGCCCGGAACCGCTCGGTCCCGGCCTGCACTGGATCATCCCCGGTGAGACGGTTACGCGCTACACGATCTCCAAACAGACCTACACCATGTCCATCTCCCAGAATGAGGGTGATGTCTACGGGGACGATTCGATCACTGCCCGCACCTCGGATGGACAGGAAATATTCGTTGACTCCTCGGTGATATTTTCCGTTGATCCGGGGCGTATCATTGACGTTCATATCGCCTGGCAGGACCGTTATATAGATGAGTTGGTTCGCCCGCAGGTGCGCGGCATCATCCGCGACGCCGTCTCCCAGTATGGTGTGGAGGAGGTGGTCAGCACCAAGCGCGCGGAACTGACAGACTCCATTACCACGGCGCTGGAGACCAAACTCGAAGAGAACGGCCTGATTCTGGTGGACTTCGTCTTACGTAACATCACCTTCTCGGAAGAGTACTCCAACTCGGCGGAACAAAAGCAAATTGCCGAGCAGCTGGCCTTGCAGGCCGAATTGATCGTCGAACAGAAGAGACAGGAAGCCGAGCAGGCCCGCCAGGAAGCGCAAGGTCTGGCCGACGCGGTCGTCATTGCCGCGGAAGGCGCGGCCGAGGCGCGCGTCATTGAGGCCGAGGCGGAAGCCGAAGCGCTGCGGTTGATTGCTGCTGCGCTGGAGAATAATCCCAGCCTGCTCCAGTATCAATACATCACCAAACTTGCCCCCGATGTGAAAGTCATCCTCATGCCCACCGGCGCACAGTTCATCCTGCCGCCAGAATTGATCGCCCCCTAACCATGTCTGACGTGCACCCGACCGGACGCCAAGTGCGCCTGACCAGCCTCTCGAATTGCGCTGGCTGAGCGTCGAAACTTAACGCGGAGACGCTGGCGCAGGTCCTGCGCCCGGTTCAGAACCTGTTCGACCCTCGTGACTTCCCAGACCTGTTGGTCGGTATCGAAAGCCCTGATGACGCCGCAGTCTGGAAGTTGGATTCGACGCGCGCTCTGGTCGTCACCACCGACTTCTTTACCCCCGTGGTGGACGAGGCATACGACTACGGACAGGTCGCCGCGGCCAACGCACTATCGGATGTATATGCTATGGGAGGGCAGCCCTTTCTGGCTCTCAACGTGGCTGCCCTCCCACCCGATTTGCCGCAGGAGGTCAGCGGCGAGATCCTGCGCGGCGGCGCGGAGAAATGCCGCGAGGCCGGCGTTGTCGTCGCCGGGGGACATACCATCCAGGACAAGGAACCCAAATTCGGCCTGGTTGTGCTTGGCTTTGTCCATCCTGAAAAGATGATACGAAAGAGCGGGGCCTGTCCCGGCGACGCGCTTTTCCTGACCAAGCCGCTCGGGTTTGGTGTGACCACGACCGCACTGAAGCAGGAAAAGGCCGCGCCGGAAGATGTGGCCGACGTCGGTTGGATGAAGCGACTCAACCGCGAAGCCGGTTCGCTGGCTGTGGAATTTGGCCTGCGCAGCGGCACCGATGTGACCGGTTTCAGCCTCCTCGGTCACGGCCTCGAAATGGCGGAGGCTTCGGGGGTCGGTTTCCGGCTGGAGATGGATAGAATCCCCTTTGTCTCCTGCGCGGAAAAGTACGCCGCGCAGTGGACTTTCCCCGGCGGAGCGTCGGACAACCGCCTGTATTTCGGACCCCGGGTCCGGTTTGCCCCGGGAATCTCAGAGGAGAAGCAGATGCTCCTGTTCGACCCGCAGACCAGCGGCGGGCTTTTGCTGGCAGTTCCCGGGTCCGAAAAGGATGCGTTCCTGAAACGGGCGCAAGGGGTTGGTCAGCCTGCGTGGAACATCGGCGAGGTGGTCGGGGGTTCGGGGATTGATGTGGTCTGATCTCCCCAGTCCCTGGCAGGCCTGCCTCGAGCTGGCCTGGCAAGCCTATTGTGACGATTGTATTCCAATTGGGGCGGTAGTTACTGATTCTGGCGGGAGAATCCTCGCAAGTGGTCGCAACCGGATTTTCGAGAAAACCAAGCCGGGAGGGGTCAATGGCACTGCACTGGCGCACGCTGAAGTGGAAGCGCTGCGAGGGTTGGACCTGGATGCCGTTGACCCGCACACCTGCCTCCTGTACACAACCACCGAACCTTGCCCGATGTGCATGGGGGCATTTTACATGTCGGGATTGCGGACGCTGCATTACGCGGCGCGTGACCCGTATGCGGGCAGCACCAATATGCTTGGCACGACCTGGTACCTGCGCCGGAAACCGATTATGGTGTTCGGACCCGACCCGCGCCTGGAAACGATTGTTGTCGCGTTGTTCGCCGAACAAGATGCCCATTTCCATAATGAAAAATTTTTGGTTGAACCTTTCTGGAAAATGTACCGGGAGGCAATCCCAGGCGGCGTCGAACTCGGCCTCGACTTGGCGCGGAGGGGGGCTTTGCAGGTTTTTCGGAATCGAGGCGCAGTTGCCCAAGAGGTGATGGAATTCCTGTTATCTCAGGTAAAATAGATAGGCAGGCTGGATTCGCCTGCCGAATTGGATGGCAATGTCTGATTTCTGGAAAGATATCCTGGTAATTCTCCTACTGATCCTTTTCAATAGCATCCTGGCGCTTTCGGAGGCCGCGATGCTCTCTGTGCGCAAGGCGCGCTTGCAGCAGCGCATCAACGACGGGGACAAGCGGGCGCGGCTGGCGCTCAAACTGGCCGAGAACCCCAACCGCTTCCTCTCCACCATCCAGATTGGCATCACGGTGATAGACGTGCTCATCGGTGCCATCAGCGGTGCGACGGTGGCTGAACTCCTTGCAGAAACATTTGCGCAAATCCCTGCCCTCGCGCCGTTCAGCGAAACGATTGGGCTGGCGATAGTCGTCATTGTGGTTTCCTATCTGTCCATCGTGCTGGGCGAACTGGTACCGAAGCGCCTGGCTTTGCAGAGCGCCGACGGCGTGGCTTCTGCCATCGCCGGGCCGATGTCTTTCGTCTCCAGGCTCTTTACTCCATTCGTCTGGCTACTGGGCAGATCCACCGACCTGATCCTGCGCCTGTTTGGGGTAAAGCATTCTGCTGATATTCCGGTCACAGAAGAAGAGCTGCTTGTCCAGTTGGACCAGGGCACGCAGGCGGGGGTCTTTGAAGAGACCGAGCAGGATATGGTGGAGGGCGTTTTCTCGCTCTCCGACCAGCGCGTCAATGCCCTGATGACTCCCCGCAATGAGATCGTCTGGCTCGACGTGAACGACACCGCGGACGAGATTCGCAGGAAAATGTTCGAGAGTCCTTTCTCGCGCTTCCCGGTCGGCGAGGACAGCCTTGACCACCCCATCGGCGTGGTCAAGGCAAAAGACGTGCTCCTGTCGAACATTAAAAGCGGCAAAGACCTGGAAAAACTGGCCCGCCCGCCCATTTACATCCCGGAAACGGCTTTCGGTTCGCACGCCCTCGAAATGTTCCGCGAAAGCAAGCGCGACCTGATGCTGATTGTGGACGAATTTGGCGTGGTGCAGGGTCTGATCACCCTGGCTGACATCCTCGAGGAGATCGTCGGTGAATTCGAGGGCGAGCCGCAGGCCACCCAGCGCCAGGATGGTTCCTGGCTCCTGGACGGGATGCTATCCAACGACGATTTCAAAGATCTTTTCAACCTGCGCCGCCTGCCGGACGAGGAAGAATACGAAGCGTTGGGCGGATTTGTGCTCCTGCACCTCAGGCGCATTCCCAAAGCCGCTGACCAGTTCGAGTGGAGTGGGATGCGCTTCGAGGTGATGGATATGGATGGCAATCGCGTGGATAAAGTGCTGGTCACCACCCTGCCCGTCCGTCCGCCCGAAAAATAAGCGGAGACCCCATGCCCGAATCCATTTACCCATCCCGCCGCTCGCCTGTCTTCGGGCGCGGCGGGATGGTGGCTTCCTCCCAGCCGCTGGCCACCGACGCCGGGTTGGAGATTCTTGCCTTGGGCGGCAACGCCGCCGATGCGGCGGTTGCCACTGCCACGGCGCTCAACGTCACAGAGCCCACCTCCACAGGCATTGGCGGGGACATGTTTGCCCTGTATTATGACGCGGCTGCTGGTCAGGTTACTGCTTTGAATGGATCAGGCCGGGCGCCTGCCGCGTTGACCCTCGATCTGCTGCGCCAAAACGAACTGACCGAACTCCCGCGCTTCCAGCCGTACACAGTCACCGTCCCCGGGGCGTGCGCGGGCTGGTGTGACCTGATCGAGCGGCACGGGAGCCTTGGCCTGCCCATCGTTCTTGCCCCGGCCATCCACCTGGCGGAGGAAGGCTTCCCGGTTGCGCCGGTTACGTCCCATTTCTGGCGGCGCGCCGCGGAACGACAGCTGAAGTCTGCCCTGAATGGCCGTGAGATGACGATAGACGGGCGCGGTCCCAACCCAGGCGAACTCTTCCGTAATCCTGGCCTGGCGCGTACCTTGCGGTGCGTAGCCGAAGGCGGCAAAATGGCTTATTATGAGGGTGAAATTGCCGCGGCCATCGTCGCTACACTGGAGCAGGAGGGCGGCTGCATGACGCAGGAAGACCTGGCTGCGCACATCTCCACCTGGGATGGACCCATCTCCACAACATACGGCGGCCTGCGGCTGTGGGAATGTCCGCCCAACGGGCAGGGGATTGCCGCGCTCATCGCCTTGAACCTTCTCGAGGGTTTTGACCTGCCTGCGGACCCGATCGATCCGCAGCGCCTGCACCTCGAGATCGAAGCGATGCGCCTGGCTTTTGCCGACACCCGCTGGTACGTAACGGACCCGGCGGTGGTCAATATCCCCATCCAGGAACTCATTTCCAAAGACTATGCCGCCTCCCGTCGCACACTGATTGACCCGCAACGCGCCACCCTCGACCAGCAGCGCGGCGCACCCATCTCCGGTTCGGATACGGTCTACTTTTGCGTTGTGGACCAATGGGGCAATGCTTGCTCGTTCATCAATAGCAACTACATGGGCTTTGGCACAGGCATTGTGCCAAAGGGCTGGGGCTTTACGCTCCAGAACCGTGGTCATAATTTCAGCCTCGACCATGCGCACCCCAACGCGCTTGCGCCGGGGAAACGTCCGTATCACACCATCATCCCGGCCATGATCACGCGCCAAGCGGATGGCTCACTCTTTGGACCGATAGGGGTAATGGGCGGCTTCATGCAGCCGCAGGGACACCTGCAAGTCTTCCTGGCGCTGGCCCAGGGTCTGGACCCGCAGTCCGCGCTGGACCTGCCGCGCTTCTGCATCGAGGACGGGACATCCGGCGGGGAGGTGGCGCTCGAGGAGGGGGTTCCAGAGGAGACGCTGGCTGATTTAGCAGGACGCGGGCACCCGGTCCGGAAAGTAACGGGCTGGGAGCGGGCGCTGTTCGGCCGGGGGCAAGCCATCATCCGTGATCCGGCAACCGGAGTCCTGACCGGCGGGTCCGACCCGCGCGCGGATGGCTGTGCCATGCCGTTGATATGATGTTTGTCAGATGAGATTGTGACAAATAGCGCTTGTAGGGGGCAATTTAATCATTACAATAACAGTAAACGTTTACCAATATAGTAAAGGATTGATATGTTTCGCGTTAACCGTCAAACCGATTACGCCATTCGGGTCATTCTGGCTCTGGCAAAACAGCCGCAGGGTACGCGTCTCTCTTCCGCCCAGATCGGGAGGGAAATGCTCATCCCGGCGGCATTTTTGTCGCGCATCGTCGCGCAACTGGCCCAGGCCGACCTGCTGAAGACTTTCCCGGGCCGGGAAGGGGGGCTGCAACTGGCGCGCCCGGCAAAGGAAATTACCTTGCGGGATGTGGTGGAATTCATGGAGGGACCATTCCTGCTTTCGGAGTGCATGGCCGGGGAAGAGGCCTGCCCGTTCGAGGGAGCCTGCCCGGTGCGTATGCGCTGGAACGGCTTGCAGGAAGCCATTTTGACAGAATTGGCAAAAACGAATTTTTCGTTACTCGTGGAGGAGGCAAACACACACCCAGTCTTGATACCCATGTCTACCAGAAAATAGTCCGGCTGTTGCAAAATAGTAAGTATTCATTACAATAACTATAGGCGCTAATAACAAAACTTTTATAAAAAGGAGGCTCTATGGATCCTGTCGTTCTTTCCAGGCTGCAATTTGCGGCCACGACCATCTACCACTTCTTCTTTGTCCCGCTGACGCTGGGACTCTCATGGGTGGTGGCTGGTCTGCATACGATGTATTACCGCACCGGTGAAGAGAAATGGAAGCGCATGACCAAATTCTGGGGAAAGCTCTTCCTGATCAACTTTGCCATGGGTGTGGTGACCGGCATCGTGCAGGAGTTCCAGTTCGGCATGAACTGGTCGGAATACTCCCGCTATGTGGGCGACATTTTCGGCGCGCCGCTGGCAGTGGAGGCCCTGCTGGCCTTTTTTATGGAATCCACTTTCCTGGGTATCTGGATCTTCGGCTGGGAACGCGCCCCGAAGAAACTTCACCTGGCATCCATCTGGCTGGTGGCGATTGGCTCCAACCTGTCGGCGCTGTGGATCCTCATTGCCAACTCGTTCATGCAGCACCCGGTCGGTTACGACCCCGTCAGTGTGGAGGCCGGGCGTCTTATCCTGAATGATTTCGGCGCGCTCATTTTCAACCGCAAGGCCTGGCTGGCTTTCCCACATACCATCCTGGCTGGCCTGACGACTGCGGCGTTTTTCATGTTTGGCATCAGCGCCTGGCACCTCGCCCGCAAGCAGAACGTGGAAATCTTCAAGAAATCCTTCCAGATTGCCGCCGTGCTCGGACTGGTCGCCGTTACCCTGACCGGCCTTATCGGCCACTCGCAGGGCGTGGAGGTGATGGAGACTCAGCCCATGAAGATGGCCTCCATCGAAGCCTTGTGGGACAACGACGCCGACGATCCCGGCTCCTCCTTCTCGCTACTCACCATCGGTGATTTGACTGGTAAACAGGAAGTGTGGTCCCTGCGTATCCCACTCCTGCTCAGCCTGATCTCCTGCAACAACCTGGACTGCGAAGTCCCGGGCGTCTACCAGGTGCAGGCGCAGTACGAGCAAATTTACGGCCCCGGCGATTACATCCCTCTGATGGTCTTCACCTACTGGGGCTTCCGCTTCATGTTCTTCTCGGCGCTGATCATGGTCGGACTGGGCGGGCTGGGTGTTCTGGCTGTTATGCGCAACCGGGTCGAGAAAATGAAGTTGATGAAATGGTTTCCCCTGGCCCTCTTCCTGCCATATTTTGCGAACACCGGCGGCTGGATCGTGACCGAGATGGGACGACAGCCATGGATTGTCCAGGGGTTGCTCAAGACAGAGAATGCCATGTCCCCGAACCTGACTTCAGGCATGATCTTGATCACGCTGATCGGCTTCGTAGCCATCTATGCCGCCCTGATGGCAGCCGACGTTTACCTCTTGACCCGCTTCGCCAAAGCCGGCCCGGATGCAACGGACAAGGGCATCATCGGGGAACCTGCCCCGGCGGAAAAGAAATAAGGAGGCTGCCATGTTTGATTTGAATACCCTCTGGTTCATCCTGATCGCCATCCTGTGGATCGGATTCTACTTCCTGGAAGGTTTTGACTTTGGCGTGGGGATGCTGCTGCCATTCCTCGGCAAAAAAGATGAGGAACGCCGCGCAGTGATCAATGCCATCGGTCCGCACTGGGACGGCAACGAGGTCTGGTTGTTGACCGCCGGCGGCGCGACCTTTGCGGCTTTTCCACAGTGGTACGCGACCATGTTCAGCGGTTTCTACCTGGCGTTGTTCCTCTTGCTCCTCGGCCTGATTGTGCGCGGGGTGGCGTTCGAGTTCCGTTCGAAGGACTACAACCCGAAATGGCGCAAACTTTGGGACTGGGCTATTTTCGCCGGTTCCTTCCTCCCGGCGCTTCTGTTGGGTGTCGCCTTTGCCAACCTCGCCAAAGGCCTGCCGATTGACGGGAACATGATGTTCACGGGCAATCTTTTCACCCTGCTCAATCCCTACGGACTGCTGGGCGGCCTGGCAACCGTGGCGGTCTTCCTCCTGCACGGGGCGATATTCCTTTGCCTGAAGGCAGACGGTGAGATCAAGACCCGTGCGGAGGCCTTTGCAAAGAAACTATGGCTTCCTGCCGTCATCCTTGTGCTCCTGCTGGCGGTTGCCACTTTCTTCTACACCGATTTCATCGAACGCCTTGGCATTGACCCCGGTGCGTTCCCACTTGGCGCTCTGGTCACGCTCCTGCTGGCAGGCTGGTTTGTCAGCCGCAAGCAGAACGGCTGGGCCTTTGTCATGACCGCCCTCAATATCGTCCTGACACAGGTTACGTTCTTCCTCATTATGTTCCCGCGTGTCATGATCTCCAACACCGACCCGGCCTTCAGCCTCGACATCTGGAATGCAGCCTCCTCACCCTATACCCTCAAGGTGATGAGCATCGTCGCGGCCATCTTCGTGCCGATTGTCCTGGCATATCAGGGCTACACCTACTGGGTCTTCCGTAAGCGCGTCACCACCGAGAAGAAGAACCTAGTTTATTGATTTTCCGGAAGCGAGCTTCCGGACTCCAGACGCTCGTCCCGTAATACAAAGAATTATCAGCCCGGCTCCAACGAGTCGGGCTGAAGTTTTATAGGGAATAATCCTTTTTGCAAATCCAAGTCAGGATATACTATTCTAAAATCACATTCTGTTGTATTATATTAGCATCCTAATCTTTTATACGGGGAGGTTTCCGATGCTTGTTTTCATTGATGAAAGCGGCGTTCCTCATCCAAATGATAGTTGCATAAAATCTACTGTGACGGCAGTGTGTCTCCCCGAATCTGTGCATAGAAGGATTGATACGCAACTCTTCTCAATGAAGAAGAAATTCTTGGGGAATCCAGAGATCGAACTAAAGTCCAAGAATTTCCTCAAACCCCATGTTTATGAGCATTTGGCAAATCACCGAGAACTAATAGAATCTACTTTTGAAATGATCGGGGAAACTGAGTTGTCAATCTATGCAACGATTGTCGATAGACCTACACACACACTCGAATATCCTCCAGAATTTTTACCTGTACAGTATGTGAGACTTCTAGAGAGGGTGCATGCCCACCTGACTGAGTATTGTCCCCCGACAGAGATGGCCATCATTATTTATGACGGTGAGGGCCGGGGAGCAATCAAGGGGAGCTTAGGCATAGCAATTAATGCATATCTAATTAGAACGAAAGATGGAATCGCTATGCCTAGAATTGTAACAACGCCATTCTTTGTGAACTCGGCCATTACACCGGGAATCCAGTTGGCCGACTTGGCCGCTGGCTGTATTCGATTGTCTGAGGAAAAGGATACTAGTCCCAAACTCAAAAAATCGTCTGCATTGGCATCGGCAGTGGCAAGGTATCGAAAAGTAATTCAGTCAAAAACGAACAATTTTGATCGGGAGTGGGGAACCCTTTATGGAATGAGTTATGTTTCAGAGGGGGCTCTGTGTGCTGGTGAAAAGCGCCCAGAAAGAGATTAACCAGAAAATGCAAAGTAGAATTGTGAAAACGAAAACCGGCTCACAGGCCTAGAAGACCTGCATGCCGATTTCGATATTATTATACAGCGTTGTAGAGAATTGTCAATACAGTTATGTACTTGATAGGGATCTGCAAAGCCCAGCCTAATCGCTGGGCTTGTAGTTTATATTGGGCGTTACGTAACGCCAATTAGTTGTCAGGCTTTTCTTCTACCTTCTCTTCTTTTGGCTTGCGCTTATGGGTTTGATACTTGCTGTCCGGCGAGGAC
>JACQYE010000160.1 GCA_016208355.1 Chloroflexota bacterium
AAGATAAGAATGGAGGGGTTGAAGATGTGCAGGTAATCGGCCACGGCGTGCCCCAGGTGTTTCCCGGCGAATGTGAAGGCTTCGCGGCAGAGTTCGTCACCCTGACGTGCTGCCGCGGCAGCCTCGCGGGCAGTGATGTGGGGGTCGCCGGACAGGCTCGAGGTCCGGCCTGCGGCGATGCGTTCGGTCACGTAGCGGGCGATGGCCGGGCCAGAAGCAATCGCCTCCAGATGGCCGCGCTGTCCGCAGGAACAAAATGGGCCATCTGGCAGGACAGTGAGATGTCCAAGTTCGGCGGCCATGCCGCGGCACCCGGTCAGCAGGTGCCCTCCGCAGATGACGCCGCCGCCGATGCCGGTACTGATGGTCAGGTAGAGTACATCGTTGTGTCCCTGCCCCGCGCCGTAGCGCCACTCGCCGACCGCGGCCAGGTTGGCGTCGTTATCCAAAAAGGTCGGGACGTGGTATTTCTTGACGAGCAGATCAACCAAGGGGAAATTGATCCAGCCGGGGATATTAGGCGTGGAAAGGACGATGCCCTGGGAAGGGTCCAGCGGGCCGGGGCAGGCGACCGAAATGGCCGCGACCGGTTCTTCCGGCCAGAGTGCGTCTATTATGGCTGTCAGGCGGTCGAATACGCTCTCGTCTTTGCTATGCGTGGACATGCGCTGGACTTTACCGGGGGTCGTCGAACCGCCCGAAAAAACAGCAACGCGTAATTGCGTACCGCCAATATCAATCGTAATAATTACGCTCATAATCGGGATTATAACATGCCCATTTGGAGCACATCTTTAACTATCCGGCCATTTTTTAAGATAGTTGACTATTCCCCCAAAGACTGCTATTATCCTCCGTAATGGCAAAACGTCCCGACCGTCGCAAAGTCTGGCAGGGGGTGGGGAAACTATTCCGCTGGTTTGCCCCCGGCCTGGGGGTGAAACGCTGGTTCGGTGTCCTGCTGGCAGGCATCACCCTCAGCGGGGTTGGATTGGCCATTCTCCTGCTCGATGTCTATCGGAATTTTCCAGACTCCTGGCTGCTTCCTGTAGTCACCTTCCTCTCCCTGCGTTTCCTGCCCCGTTTTGTGCGCATCATTATCTTCGGGACTCTCGGCCTGGGGTTGATCGCCCTGGGACTGTGGGGCGTGAACCGCTCCCTGCTTATCCCGTTCCTCCGGCCCGGAAAGCGGCTGGTAGACCAGGTGGCCGAGTTTCGCCGTCGGGAGCGCGGGCCGCATGTGGTGGTTATCGGCGGCGGGCACGGAATTGCCACCGTCTTGCGCGGATTGAAAGAGCATACCAACAACCTGACGGCCATTGTCTCAGTGGCCGACGACGGCGGTTCCTCCGGCGAACTGCGCCGCAGCCTGGGCATCCCGCCGCCCGGCGATATCCGTAATTGCCTGGCAGCCCTCTCCGATGATGAAGCACTGCTTACACAATTGTTCCAATACCGCTTCGGCGAGGATACTGGCCTGGGCGGGCACTCCTTCGGAAACCTGTTCATCTCCGCGCTGGTGGACATCACTGGCAGTTTCGAGGAAGCAATAGCCGAATCTGGGCGGGCGCTCTCGGTGCACGGACGCGTCCTCCCGTCAACGCTTCACAATGTGAGACTGGTGGCCGACGTCCAATTGCCGCACGCCCAGACCGAGGTCCGGGTGGAGGGCGAGAGTCAGATCCCCAGGGCGGCGGGGCGCGTCCGCCGCGTCTGGCTGGAACCAAACGACGCCTCGGCCTTTCCGCCCGTCATCCAGTCCATCCTCTCTGCCGACATGGTCGTGGTCGGACCCGGCAGCCTGTATACCAGCATCTTGCCGAACCTGCTCGTCCGCGACGTGCTGGAGGCAATCCGGGTCTGCAAGGCGCTCAAAGTGTTCGTTGCCAACATTGCCACCCAACCCGGGGAAACAGAAGCATACTCCACCAGCGACCATGTCCGCAGCGTGGAAGAAGTGATCGGCGCGGACATTTTTGACGTGATAGTGTGCAATTCATGGTATGATAGCGAATTTGGCGGGACCGCGCAGTGGGTGCGTATGGATACCATTATGCTTCATGACCCGCGTCTCTACCAGGCCGATTTGGCTGACCACCGCGAACCGTTTCACCACAATGCGGTCAAACTTGCGCAATCGTTGATTGACCTCTACAACGAGCGCACTGGACCGCTGGGATAAGCCTCTGCAACGCATTCGCGTTGACATTATTTCACTATTGAAGGAGATGTTACTATGACTACTCGTGTTGGCATCAATGGTTTTGGCCGCATCGGACGCCAGGTCCTCAAGGCTATTCGGGATTTCCATCCCGATACGCTTGAGGTGGTGGCCTTCAACGATATCGGCGACATGGCGACCATGGCGCACCTGCTCAAGTACGACTCGAACTATGGCCGTTTCGATGGCACGGTGGAAGTTATTGATGATGGGTTGATGATTGATGGCAAGAAAGTGAAAGCCTTCAAGGAAACCGATCCCGCCGCCATCCCTTGTGGCGACCTGGGTGTGGATATTGTCATCGAACGCACCGGCATCTTTACGATCAAGGAAGATGGCGTCAACAAGAAAGGAAAGACGGTCAAGGGCGCGGTCAACCATATCACAGCCGGTAAAGCCAAGAAAGTCATCATTACCGCCCCCGCTGAAGGCGAAGACCTGACCATGGTGCTGGGCGTCAACGAAGATAAATACGACCCCAAGACCCACCATGTTGTGTCGAATGCCTCCTGCACCACCAACTGTCTAGCTCCGGCGGTCAAAGTCGTCCATGACAACTTCAAAATTGTGCGCGGTTTCATGACCACCATCCACGCTTACACGAACGACCAGAAAATTCTTGACCTGCCGCACTCCGACCTGCGCCGCGCCCGTGCCGCAGCGATGAGCATGATCCCGACCACCACCGGGGCCGCCAAGGCCCTGAAACTGGTCATTCCCGACCTGGCGGGCAAGTTTGACGGCTATGCTATCCGCGTCCCGACCTCCACCGTCTCCGTGGTGGACTTCACCGCCGAGGTGGAGAAAGCTGTCACTGCCGAGGCTCTTCGCCAGACCTTCCGCGACGCCGCCAAACTACCGCGCTTTAAGGGTATCCTCCAGGCCGTGGACGAGCCGCTGGTAAGCATTGATTACAAGGGCGACCCGCACTCCTCCTCGATTGACCTGCCCTTCACCAATGTGCTGGGCAAAGCCGAGAGCACTTTCGTCAAGGTTGTGGCCTGGTACGATAACGAATGGGGCTACTCCGTCCGCACCGCAGACTTGGCGGCTTTGATGGCGAAATCCCTCTAGCCTCACCCTAGCCCCGGTACCTTCCCCTCTCCCAGCGGGAGAAGAGAAGGGGTGCAGGGGATGAGGAGAGGTAGGTTATTATGAACAAAAAAACCGTTCGCGATATTGACCTGAAAGGCAAACGCGTGCTTATGCGCGTGGACTTCAACGTGCCAATGGAAGACGGCAAAGTCACCGATGACAAGCGCATCAAAGCGGCGCTTCCTACGATTAAATATGTGCTCGAGCAAGGCGCATCTCTCATACTGATGAGTCACCTGGGTCGTCCGAAGGGTGGCTTCGACCCGGAGTTCAGCCTGAAGGCGGCTGCTGAAGTACTGGCCGGGCACCTTGGCATCCCGGTCGGGATGGCGGCGGATTGCATAGGTCCCGAAGTCGAGAAGATGGCAAATGCCCTCCGGCCGGGCGAAGTCCTGATGCTGGAGAATACCCGCTTCCACCCTGAAGAGGAAAAGAACGATCTAGAGCTGGCGAAACAGTTGGCCACGCTGGGCGAAGTATACGTCAACGACGCCTTTGGCTCGGCCCACCGCGCCCATTCCTCGACCGAGGGTGTGGCGCGTTACCTCCCGGCTGTCTCCGGCTTCCTGATGGAACAGGAACTCGAATACCTGGGCCGCGCTACTTCCAACCCGGAAAGCCCCTATATCGCTATCCTGGGAGGGGCCAAGATCAGCGACAAGATCCTGGTGGTCGAGAACCTGCTTGCCAAGTGCGACAAACTCATCATCGGCGGCGGCATGGCCAACACCTTCCTGGCTGCCAAAGGCTTGAATATGCAGGACAGCCTGGTTGAAACCGGCTCCATTGATATGGCCAAAACCATCCTTGCAAAGCACAGCGGAAAGATCGTCCTGCCCGTGGACGCGATCATTGCCGACAAGTTCGAGGCCGATGCCAACAGCCAGGTGGTGGATGTGGAAAAAATCCCGGCTGGTTGGCGCATGATGGATGTTGGCCCGAAGACATTGGCGCTATATAAACAGACCCTGGCCGGGGCCAAATTGATTGTCTGGAACGGACCAGTGGGGGTTTTCGAAATGCCGAAGTTTGCTGAAGGGACTTTTGCCCTGGCGAAATTACTGGCCGAATCCGGCGCGACCACCGTCATCGGCGGCGGCGATAGCGCCAGCGCGGTCAAGAAGGCCGGCGTCGCCAAGCAAATGACACACGTCTCCACTGGAGGAGGCGCTTCGCTGGAATTCCTGGAAGGCAGGGAATTGCCTGGCGTGGCGGCACTGCTGGACAAATAACCGATTTTATTTGGAATGGGGCGGTCGCATGGCCGCCCCATTTTTATATCTTTACACGGCTATTACGATACGGTAATACTCAAATAAACCTCCTACGTTATAATGATTGCAGTAAATCTTTCGGCGCGAGGGAGTATTTCCCATGTCATTCCAGGTTGGTGAAACCGTTGGCCGCTACCGGATCGTGGAGCAGTTGGGACAGGGCGGAATGGCGACTGTCTTCAAGGCATACCATGCCGAGTTGGACCGTTTTGTCGCCCTGAAAGTCCTGCATCCCGCATTTCTCGAAGATACCAGTTTCCTGACGCGCTTCCAACGCGAAGCCCGGTTGGTTGCAAAGCTCGACCATCCCAACATCGTTCCAATCTACGATTACGCTGAGCACGAAGGCCGCCCTTACCTGGTGATGAAATTCATCGAAGGGGAGACGCTCAAGGCTCGCCTGGGCCGCGGGCTGATCACCCCTGACGAGATCCAATCCATCGTGGAAGCAGTCGGCGCGGCGCTGGGTTATGCCCACAAACAGGGCATCCTGCACCGTGACGTGAAACCGTCCAACGTACTGCTCGCCGACGATGGGCAGATTTACCTGGCCGATTACGGGCTGGCGCGCATTGCCCAATCAGGCGAATCCACCCTGACTTCGGACATGATCCTGGGCACACCGCAGTACATCTCCCCGGAACAGGCGCTTGGTAAAAAGGACCTCGACGAAGGCACGGACATTTATTCCTTTGGCGTCATGCTTTACGAACTGACGGTTGGTAAAGTCCCGTTCAGCGCAGACACGCCCTTTTCCATCATTCACGATCATATCTATTCGCCCTTGCCCCTGCCGCGCCACGTCAACCCGGCCGTATCAGAAGAAGTGGAACGCGTCCTGCTCAAGGCGCTTTCGAAAGAGCGCGCCGACCGCCACAAAGATGTCAAGTCGCTGGTAATGGCGTTCAAGCAGGCCTTGCAGACTGGCGTACCTGCGCCGATCGCGCCGGAGCAGGCCGAAACGCTTCACGTCGAGTCCGAGACCCCGACCCTGCCCCCCACGCTCCCGGTCACGCCTTCCGTTTTGGCGGAGACGCCTCCCCCGGTCACGGCCGCGGCAGTCTCCGGGTCCGTGAAGAAGCCAAAGAAACCGAGGAAGTTTCCCTGGATGTGGCTGGCGCTGGCAGTCATCCTCTTCTTCGGTTGCCTGTTCGTCTTCTGGGCGATCCGTTCCACGCGCTCATTCCGGACCGTCCCCACACAGACCGGCATAGTCGAGACGCTGGCGCCCTTCCAAACTTCGCAGAAACCCTCGGAAATTGACCAGGCTATGCGCGGGGTCGAAGAGAATCCGGGCGATCCCAGTGCTCATTTGCAACTGGCGCTGGCTTACCAACAGGCCGGCATGACCGAACTGGAGCAGGATTCGATCACGCAGGTTGAAAATCTGGCTGCATCCAATGAGGCCTTCTTATGGGACGCGGCCAGGCTGGCTGCTGGCCGCGGCGCCTGGCTTTCGGCGGCGCGCCTGGCCATTAGCGCTGCCGCGCTCCACCTCGAATCCAACCGGACTTTGCCGGATGACCTATCCACGCTCCTGCATGAGACTGTCTATAAAGCCATGAAGGATCAACTGGCAGCCGATTACATCACATCTGACCGATTGGCAGCCATTGACGAACCTCTTTCCGGCCTCGCCAAAGCGCGTTACACCTTTTTTTATGGGGACCAGGCTCAGGCTCAACAAACCCTGGATGAGTTGACCCAATTCAAGCCCGGCTTTGCCGAAGCCCAACTGCTCCAGGCTGAATTTTCCTCCCTCACGGGCGATGTGGAACGGGCGCGCCAGGCGCTGGCTGACCTGCGCGCCAACCGAGGGGCACAAGAATGGATGCTGCAAGAGGCTGAAATCATCGAAGGGAACCTGCCATGAATCGCATACCTTTTGTCGCTGGAAATTGGAAAATGAACAAGACCATCGCCGAGGCGCGTGAATTGACCGCGGCGCTTGTACCTGCCCTGCGCGAGATTGACGGCGTGGAAAAAGTGCTCTGCCCTCCTTTTATGGCGCTATTACCGGTGGCGGCCCTTTTACAAGGCACTGACATCGGCCTCGGCGCACAGGATATGCATTGGGAGTCCAAAGGCGCGTTCACCGGCGCAGTGGCGCCCGGCATGGTATCCGAGTTTTGCAAATACGTCATTATCGGACATTCCGAGCGCCGGGCGTATTTCGGCGAAACCGATGAAACCGTGAACAAAAAAACTGCCGCCGCCCGGACCGTTGGCCTGCTCCCGATAGTTTGCGTCGGTGAGACCCTGACCGAGTACGAATCCGGGCGCACGGCTGAGGTGGTTTCGAGGCAGATGCTGGAAGGATTCAGGGGTCTGGAACCTGAGTTTGCCCGGACAGTGGTGGTGGCCTACGAGCCAGTCTGGGCCATCGGCACCGGGCGCGCCTCCACCGGCGAGAATGCGAATGCAGTGGTGAAGGATGTCATCCGCCCGGCGCTGGCGAGTCTCTATGGCGCGGAGACAGCGCAGGCTGTGCGCGTTCTCTATGGTGGTTCAGTGACCGCGGCCAACGCGGCCGAATTCTTCTCACAGCCCGACATTGACGGGGCGCTGGTCGGCGGCGCGAGCCTGAAACTGGACGAGTTCACTGCCATTGTCAAAGCCGCAGCGAAGTAATTACCTGACGATGGACGATAGATGATGGGCGACAACCGTCAATGGTCTATCGTCCATCGTCTTTTTCTTTGTGACGAGATGGTTTATCCTCCTCAGGCTTAAATCAACGTGACCTATCTCTCTTCCTTCGATGGCCTTCTCTGGCTTTTATCAACACTGGTAGCACTGGCGCTGCTCCAACGTCTCTTGCATCGCGAGATCCAGGCTGTTTTCCTTATCCTTACGCGCCGACCTGGGGTAACTCAGGTGCTCTTCGCGCTCATTTTCCTCCCGGGCGTATTCCTGCACGAATTGAGCCATTTCCTGATGGCGAAATTGCTGCGCGTCCGCACGGGACGCTTCTCCCTCATTCCCCAGGCCCAACCGGATGGCCGCCTGCGTCTTGGCTACGTGGAGACGGCTTCCGGGGGTTTCCTGCGGGATGCTCTCATTGGCGTCGCCCCGCTGGTGACTGGTAGTCTCTTTGTGGCGTTCGCGGCCATTAACCGGATGCAATTACTGCCGCTCTGGGATTTTATCCGTATCGCAGACTGGGGTCAGTTTTGGGCTGGGCTGGGGGCAGTACCCGCGCTCCCTGACTTCTGGCTGTGGTTCTACCTGACGTTCACCGTCAGCAGTATGATGATGCCCTCCGCCTCGGACCGTCAGGCCTGGCTGCCGGTGGTCCTGCTGGCTGCGGGTCTTGTAGGGCTGGCCATCCTGGCCGGAGCGGGAGCATGGATGCTGGAGAACCTGGCTCCACCGGTCAACGAATTCCTGCGGGCGCTGGCCTTGATCTTTGGCCTCAGTGCGGGGATTCATATCCTCCTGGCCCTGCCGTTTTTCCTGCTTCACAGGATTCTGGCAAAATTGACCGGGATGGATGTCGGTTAAACAAAGCCAATGATCCGGCTTAAAGCTAGGGATGCTATTTCTCCCGAACGCTGGCGATCTTATCCGCCATTGTTTGGGCGCGGTCGGTGCGTGTGCCTAGTTTGATGTCGGTATGGATGCGGGGTACGCCCATGGCATGCAGGGTTTCATGGCAGCGGCGGATGGCCGTGAAGACATCTTCCCACTCGCCTTCCACGTTCGTGCCGTTGGCGTGCAGTTCGTAGGTCAGACCGCTTTCAGCCAGAATTTTCTCACAGGCTGCAATGTAACCGGAGAGGGAAATACCCGCTCCAACGGGGACAACTGTAAAGTCAACAATCACGTGCATGGCGCCTCTCAAAACAGAAAGGGAATGAACCGTTTTGTTTTCTTCATGTATTCTTCATAGGCGGTTCCGAAGAATTTGACACATTCGGCTTCGTCTGCCTGGGCGGTCAGGAACAGGAAGCCGGTCGCCACGGCTACCAGCGCGCCCCCGGCCCAGGATGGGATCTTGAAGAAGATACCCCAGGCCAGCAGCAAGAGTGAACTATATAGCGGATGGCGGATGTACTGGTATATCCCGCTTGTTACCAGGCTGGTGGTCTTCTCGAAGGCCAGCAGGCTGGGGTCTTCCTCCCGCTTTTCCACAGGCTTTCCATGCTTGCGCAGTAAGATCGTCCCCCAGACGACCGGGACGATGCAGAGAAAGAGCAAAACCCAGGCGATCATCTGATACCAGGCAAAGGGATTTTTGAACCAATCGGTAACATTGAGCAGGAATAAAATCAGCATGGTTTCCCAGGCGAAGAAACGGTAGAAACCGTGAGAGCGTGGGTTGCGCAACGAAGCGCGCGAGATATATAGCAAACCGACTGTTCCAACGACAAGAATGGCGATTTTCCCAATCATCATGTTTTCCTGTTTCCTGGCTCTATCGTGAGCACTGTTATCATCCCGTCCCGAACTGGCGGTCACCGGCGTCCCCGAGACCCGGAACGATGTAGCCGCGTTCGTTCAAGTGGTCGTCAATTGCTGCCAGGTGGATGGGCACATCTGGATGGGCTTTCTGCATGGCAGCAATCCCCTCCGGCGCGCCGATGATACCCACGAACTTGATCTTCCTGACGCCCCAGCGTTTGAGCACTTCCACCGTGGCAGTGGCCGAACCACCGGTGGCAAGCATCGGGTCGAGGATGAGGCAGACTGAGACGGTTGGCTCGATGGGAAGTTTGTTATAGTATTCCACCGGCTTGAGCGTCTTCTCGTCCCGGTACAGGCCGATGTGCCAGACCTCGGCCTGGGGCATCAGTTCCCAGATACCCTCCACCATCCCAAGCCCGGCGCGCAGGATGGGGACGACGCCGATCTTCTCGGCGAGTTCTACGCCAGTGACCGAGGCGAGGGGTGTCTCGATGGAAAGGGGAGCAGTCGCCAGGTCCGCGGTGGCTTCATAGGCCATCAATCCGGCGATCTCGCGTACGAGTTCGCGGAATTTTTTTGGTTCTGTGTTCTTGTCACGCAGGCGCGTCAATTTGTGGGCAACCAAAGGGTGGGTTGAAGCATGGACGTTCGACATACGGCCTCCTTCCAGGCTGATTATAGCCGACTGCGCTTCGGATGGCTTGACGGTTTTCCCCTTAATGGAGTATTCTACATGAAACCTCGATAGCGAATCTTTATGACCTTCCGAATCCTTGTTGTTGACGATAACGATATAAATTTGCTTCTCCTGGCCAAAATCCTCGAATTGGAAGGGTATCTCGTCCATTCAGCGCACAATGGCATCGAGGCGCTCCAGGCAGTCATGCAGCATGAGCCCGACCTGGCAATCCTGGACGTGATGATGCCTGATATCAACGGTTATGAACTCTGCCGGAAATTGCGCCAGCCCCCGTTCAATATCCGCTTCCCCATTGTGATGCTGACAGCGATGAACAGCGAGATCGAAAAAGCCCAGGCGCAAGAAGCGGGGGCAGACGATGTCTGGTCGAAACCTTTCGATATGGACTTGTTCCGCCAACGGATTGGCGCGCTCCTGGCAGCAAGAAACCCGCCAGCATAGAAAACGGGCACGCCAACGTGCCCGTTTTGTTATTCCTGGAACATTATTGTCACAATCTCGTGACCCTTCGCGGTGAAGGATACGCTTCCATCTTTCGCCGGGCGGAGGGTCTCTATTTTTTCCTCCGCCAAGTTAACCCGTTCCGCTTTCTTGAAGACGCGCCACGGTTGCAGCGTCACCTGCGCCTCCTGAGCGGTCAGGTTGTAGCCGCGCACCAGCCAGCCTTTGCCGTCTTCCGCCCTCTTGACAGCGCTGACGAGGAACTCCGATGGTATGACGCGGGCAAATGAGCCGGCCGCAGGCAGCGCGCCGGGGTGGACGCCCGTGCTCACGGCGCGCAGGGGCGCCTCGAACGCATAAGCCTGTTGGTAAGGTGAAGTGTCATTTTCTCCTGGAATGATGGAATAATCGAACGCCCACTCACCAATCATCTGCGCGCCGGGGGTTTCGATGAATGGTCCGGCGTGACCTTTGCGGTTGGGGAAATCGTCCCGCGAAAGCCAGCCCACACAGCGCAGGAGCGTGACGGCTATCTCGGCGTTCCCATCCATATTTTCCAGGACTTCCACTTCCGGCAGGCCGCGGTTGGCGACGGTCAATCGCTGTTGGCCGTTGGTTACACTGGTAAATGCCCGTTGCGGGACCTCGGGCCTGGGGTGCTCCACCCAACTCCCGTCGAACTCCGGGACGCCGATGCTGCGTTCGACGATTTCAAAATGTCCGTCGTGTTCGGCTTTTTGCGCCGCGAACGGCGCGGGGAAGTGGACGCGCAGGCGGTGATCTTTGGCATTGTTCTCGATTGTCGTGAGGATGTCCACCCGCGGGACGCCGTTCGTCAGGGTGATGCGCGAGGTGACCCGCAGGGGCACGACATGCCGCGTCCGTGATTTCCGGTCCGGGGCGAGGCTGGCGGGGGTGGGCAGTTCCAGGTTCAGGGTAATGGTTTGCTGAGCGGGGCTGCGGGCGAGGGTCACGCTCTTTAGACGCGGCGCAGCGACCAGGCGCCGCCCTGGGCCCGCCGAAGGGTCCTCTGTGGGCGGGCAGTAGTTGTACTCATCGCCGCAATCGCCGCCGTCCAGGAAGCGGTTCAGGCCGTGGTAGACTGCGCCGGTGGCCTTGTTGGTGACGGTCAGCGTGCCATCTTTCAGCGCTTCGACAACGAGCAGGTTATTCTCGATGCGGTAGGGTGGCCTGGCCTTTTGAGGGCGGGAGGCAAGTCGCTGCACGATGGGCAGTTTTGCTAGCGGAAGGAGGAGCCGCGCCAGGGCGGGGATGCGCCTCGGGGATTTTTCTTCCACCGGCCGTGGGACGATGTGAAAAGTTTTCCAGCCCAGGCCAGGGATATCGGATGCGCTGAAGGTGATGCGGGCGGCGTCCACCGAGCAGGCGCGCACATGGAAGGATTTGACGGATGGGTCGGCAATCAGGGTTTCGATTTCTGCCACGCCGCGCTGCCAGGCTGCCAGGTCCGGTTGGCGGGTTTCGCTGACGATGGCCTCCAGGTGGACGGCGTCGCCCTGGCGGTCGGTCTTGAGTTCA
>JACQYE010000156.1 GCA_016208355.1 Chloroflexota bacterium
GCGTCCGTTTCCGGCGAAGTCCTCACCCTCACCGATGCAGGGCGCGTCAAAACCTTCCGGCTGGCAGAGACCGGCCTCGAGGTCCGCTACCAGGATACGGGTCCGGTGAGCGCGCTGATCCCTCTGGCCGTGGACCCGCAGGCATTTTACCTTTCGCCATCCGGCTACCTGGCTGTCCTCGCTCCCGGTTCGTGGACCTGGGGCCCGGGCAGCGGAATCCGGGCCGAGGTCCGCACCGACGCGGATTTGTCAGCCTACGGATTCACTGTTTCGAAGGTCTTTATGGGCTTGCCGGAGGACCCGGATCAGGAGTACCCGGCGGGACATTATTTCCCCTTCCCGTTTGCGCTGGTGACGGTGCGCGGGGAAGGGGAGTTTATAGTTTGGATCGTGGGAAAATAAAACCTCCCCGCAGGCCTGTCCTGAGCAAAGCGAAGGATCGCCTTCGGGAGGTTTTCCTTTACGCTTTAACCAGCCGCCAGAATAAAATCCCGGCCAGGAGCGCCATCCCCGCGCCGAAGAAGAACGGCGCGGCAGCGCCCAATCCGCTCCAGCCGAAGACGCCCTGCCAGAGGATACAAGCCATGAGCGAGGCCGGGAGCGCCGTCAACCCGATGGCGGCGTTGTACAACCCGTAGGCCGTGCCGCGCTTCTCCGCCGGGACAAGGTCGGCGACCAGGGCTTTGGCTGTCCCCTCCACCGCGGCGTAGTAGACCCCGTAGAGTGCGAAGAGTGTCCATACCTGACCGCCGGTCTGCGAGAGGGCGAAACCCAGGTAAACCAACCCGTAAGCGATCCACCCGCCGATGATGAGTTTTCGGCGGCCAATCTTATCCGAGAGCGCGCCGAGCGGGCCGGAGAGGACGGCGTAGATCAGGTTGAAGGTCATCAACATACCCAGGACTTGAAGCAGGGTGAGACCGCGTTCCTGGGCGCGCAGAATGATGAAAGCGTCGGACGAGTTGCCGAGGGTGAAAAGGACGACCGTCAGCAGGAAGAACTTGAAGCGTTTATCCAGGCCTGCCAGACGAAAGGATGGCGCCGCGCTCTTCTTCTCCAGCGCGATTTCCCTGGCCCCCAGCGCCAGCACCAGCACCGCCAGCGCCGCCGGGAGGATGCTGGCCAGCACGATGATCTGGAAAGTGGAGTGGGTGAGCAGGCTGTCGGTTTTTTGGGTTGCCCAGATGATTGCCGCGGCAATTGCCAGCCCGAGGAAAGCGCCCAACGTATCGCCAGCTCGATGCAGGCCGAAGGCCAGGCCGCGCTGTTTCTCGTCTATGGATGCGGCGATGAGTGCGTCGCGCGGCGCGGTGCGGACCCCCTTCCCCAGCCGGTCGGCAAAGCGTACCCCCAGCACCCAGCCCCAGGCGTTGGCAAAGTAGAGGAAGGGTTTGGCGATTGTGGAAAGGCCATAGCCGAGCACGGTCAGCCATTTGCGCTTGCCAAGTTTATCCGAGAGCCAGCCGGAATAGAGTTTCATCAGGCTGGCGGTGGTCTCGGCGATGCCCTCGATGAGGCCGATGACGGCTGTCTTCGCGCCGAGGACGTTGGCGAGGAAGAGCGGGATGAGGTTGACCAGCATCTCGGAGGAGATGTCGGTAAGGAAGGACGTGGCCGTTACCACCCAGACGTTGCGGGGCAGGCGGCGGAGATTGGGTTTGTTTTCCATGTGGGAATTATTTGAGCAAATGGGGTTTGTTTTCTTTCAGCCACTTCTTGATCGGGCTTTCATTCCAACTGCTGAAATAGGGCGTCAGGGGAATGATGGGCATGGCTAAAAGACCATCCTTTTCGAGAGCCGAGTCTTTCAGCGTCATGCCAAAATCCTTCTTCTTGTCTTTGAAGCTGATCTCCCCCACCCGCTGGATGTCGCTCCAGGGAATGTGCGTAGCCTTCGGGAAATCGTGCTGGATGATATCTTCCGGGGTGAAAACCAGCCGGGCGAAGAAGACCTTGTAGAAGGCCTCCGCGGTCAGGTAGAGAAATCCCAGGCTGAGCAGGGAAAAGAACCACCATGAATTCCAGAACTTGTCCACATCCACGCCGTAGCGCAGGATGGATTGGTAGATACAGGAGCCGGCGAAGACCAGGAAAATGAGTCCCTGGGCAACCTGGTAGCCGCGGCGTTTCAGGTAAAAGGTTTGAGAGGAGGGGGAGGTTGACATGGATTCTCGGATGTTTATGAATTTTTGGAACGCCCCCATTTTATCGTGAATTCGAGCGGTGGGTTAAGGGAAAAGCCGGCGGGCTTTCACCTCCGCCACGGCGTCCGGGCGGTAACGGTACAGCCGGGCGGGCCGCCCATCGCCGACGCGCAGGCGCGGCGTCTCCTCGATGATACCGGAATGGAGCATCCGCCGCCGGAAGTTGCGCTTGTCCAGGGTTTCGCCCAGGATAATCTCATAGGTATGCTGGAGTTCGGACAGGGTGAATTCGCCTGGCAGGAGTTGGAACCCGACTGCGCTGTACTCCAGTTTGTAGCGCAGGCGACGCAGGGCGTAAACCAGGACCTCGGACTCGCCCGCCGTTAAACCGGCTTGTCCCGCCGCCGGGACCCAGCGCGCCTTCGCACCATCTCCCAGCCGCGCCCCGGCCGGGACCAGGGCAAAGTAAACCACGCGCAGCGTTTCCCCGGCCTCGCCGTAGGTGTAGAGCTGCTCCAGGTAGGTTTCGCGGCGGTCAATCAGCGCGGCGATCAGGCGGTTGGCGGCGCCCTCCAGGGATTCTCCCGCGCCCGGAGGCTCAGCGGGCAGGATAGGGGTCCCGGCCGGAGCGGCGAGGAGTACCTGCAAAGTATCCTCGCGCAGGCTGAACAGGACAACATTCACCGTGAGCAGGCGGCTCATCCTGTTCCTGGCCTTCGTTGGGATTGGTGTACCGAATATTCGTATTCCACAGCGACCCTGTCAACGGTAGAAGGAGGTCACGAATTGATATTCGCCCGCGTCGTAGACCGTGCCGCTGATGACATCATAGACCTGGCCGCCCAGGGTCAGCGTAATCTCGTAACTGACCGGGCCGTAAGCGCCGCAGTCCCTGAAATAGACCACGTAAACGCTGTAACTCCCGCTCGGCGCGCCGCCATAAGGCCAGAAAATGTTCTCAACCGGGTTGGCGCTCATGTCATTGCAACCGGCATTGGCATCCACGTCGAGGTTGCCGCCGCTGCCGGAATACCGGTGGTCGTACCAGATTTCCTCCTGGTAGGGGTCGGAGACATGCAAATCGAGGTCAGCCGGCGCATCCCAGCGCAGGGTAACCTGCACGTCGCCGGTGCCAAGTACCGGTTCATTTGGATAGATATAACCGTTGCCGGAGGGTCCGCTCAGGGCTTTGAAGATGACGTAGATGACAATAACTGCCCCCACCAGGAGCACGAACCCGCCGCCCAGGATACCTCCGATGATACACCCCGCGCCGGATTTCGGCTGCGGTTGCCCGGTGGGGCGCTGCTGGACCTGCGGCCGGGGGAGGCTGCCGAGGAGTTTTTCTTTCAGCCGGAGGGGGTCGGGGTAGGCCGGGTCGAGGTCCAGGATCTGTTTGAGTTTGTCTTTGGCGAGGTCCATCAACTGGTCTTTGACGTAATCTTTGGCCTCATCGTAGAGTTTATCCAGGAACATCTTGAGGATCTGGTCGCGCAGGGGGCGCAGGAAGAGCTCCGTTCCGGGCGGGACGCGGTGCGCGGCGATGGTACGCTGGTTATCCAGCGGCAAATTGGCGCCTCTGGGCACCAGCACGTAATTTAGTTCGCGGGGCAGGTTGAGGGCCTCCACCAGCCCCGGCAGGAAGAGTTTGATCTGCCGGTCCACGTCCAGCAGCTGCGCCCAACGTTTGCCGCGCGGGTCAACAATCGAAAAAGAGACTTCTCTCATTGCTAGCCTCCTGAAAATATGCCGGAGCAGCGATCACCTGTGAGGGATTCCCCTCTTCACGCGTGGCAGCCATCTTGGTACGGCCTTGCAATAGGCGGCGTAGTCCGCGCCGAAAGTCTTGCGCAAATATGGTTCTTCGTGGGCGCGGATGAACAGGGTGAAGCCGATGTACAGGAAGAGCCAGTAGACTGCCTGCGCCAGCGACCCGAACCAGAGAACTGTCCCGACTTGGATGAGCAGCGCGCCAACATACATCGGGTTGCGGACAAAACGATACAGTCCGCTGACGACCAGCACCCTGGGCGTGTCGAGCGGGACCGGGGTGCCGCGTCCGCGCACGACAAAGTCGCGCGCGCACCAGAGCAGGATCCCCGCGCCTGCCAGCCAGGCCGGGAGTGCGGACCAGTTCCACGGTCCGGCCGCGAACGCCGGGCCGGCGATCCGGGGAATGACAAAGACAGGCACCACTCCCAGGAGGAAACCAGGGACGAGAAGGATGAAGATGATGGTCTTGAGAGCGGTCATCAGTAAAATCAAAGGGCGGCGTGCCTGTTCTGCCGCGCCGCCCCGATTGATACTTGTAATGCAAGCGGGATCGAAACGATTATCTTATGATCCCATACCAGCAGCCACTGGAGCCGTCGGCGGTATCCATGGTACCTTCCATGTACGTGTACGAGTAATCCAGCGTGCCAATGTAGTGGGCGTTCGGGTAATCGTCGAACATGAAGTCAATATAGTCTCCCGCTATATACCATGTGCCGTAACCGGTATCACTATCTTCAGTGAGCACATAGGTATAATCATCAAAGAAAGTTATCAGGACCGGACCGTTATAACTCCCGGTACAATCCCAGTCGTAATAGATATCCCAGTCACCTGTGATGCTAAGTTCGGTGGTGGGGGTGGGCGTTTTGGTGGGAGTGCGGGTAGGCGTGGCCGTTGCCAGCATGGAGAGCGGGCCGGTGCCCTGGGTGCCCATGTATGCCAGCACGCCGGCGACCACCAGGCAGATGCAGCACAAGACGACAACGATGGCGACGGGGATGATGATCTTCCACTGGGTGGGTTTGCGCGGTTGCGGCGCTTCTGGCATTTCGGTTATTTCGCTCATTTTTCCTCCGAGTTTTTAGTTCGTTCTTTTTAGAATATTGATCCAAAGACCGGGGTTGATCTCTGGTTAGGGTGATAGAGGGCGCACATGCCAAAACATTACCGCGCAGTCCTCTAAGTGCAGTAATTCAAGAGATTCCTCTGAATGGGTGGTTATCTCTTGTTGGCGTACCAACATCCGCTTGAACCGTCAGCGGTGTCCATCGTCCCTTCCGCGTAGTCTCCCGTGTTGTTGAGGGTGCCAATGTAATGGGCATTGGGATAATCGTCATACATGAAATCCAGGGTTTGCCCCTGCACCGACCAGGTGCCATATCCATCGCTGGTATCTTCGTAAGCGTAGTAATTTCCATCGCCGTAGAAACTGATCGTGGCTGGTCCATTGTAAGAGCCGCAGTCCCACGAGTAATACAGGTCCCAGTCGCCGCTCACGCTGGGCGAGGAGGATAAGACGGGTGAATTCGCCAGCGACGACAATGGACCGATCCCCTGGGTGCCGAGATACATCAACACACCGGCGGCGGTGATGCAGAGGCAGCACAGGATGACAACAATGGCGACCGGGATAATCACCTTCCACGGGGTGGGCTTGCTTGGCTGGGGTACTTCAGGCATTTCGGTCATTTCTGTCATTTTGAGCCTCCAGTTGTTTATTGATATTATAGAGAGTTTTTGCAAAAAAGGAAATAGGGAGTTTTGATATCAGGAAAGACGGTTTCAGTGGTGGTCGTTTTTATGAGCAGCGAACAATACCAGATTTACCTGTAAGTAAGTATAATCGAGGCAAGAGATTATTTGTCTTGCTGGTTCAGGAGTTCCATCAATGGCTGAGAATGCTTCATGGCGGATGGGCGAATTATTACGGATCGTAATACTGTTTCTCTGGGATAAACCTGCCGGGGCATCAACCAGGGAAATTATGGAGGCAATTGCAAAATCCACGCCGTTGAGCGCTGAAGAAACCAGCCCGGTTCCAGATGAGGCCGGGTTTTCACGTTATGAGGTAACGACGCGTGCAGCCATGACTGCCTTGGAAAAAGCAGGATGGCTGGCAAGGGAAAAAAGCAGGTGGTTACTTACGGAGGAAGGCCAGCTCGCATGTAAAGACTTCCGGCAGGCTTCAGATTTTTACATAGAGTCGCAAAGGATTTTTGAAAATTGGCGGTTGAACCGACCAGCCATTTATCTGACGATTGAATATGCCCGGGAAAAGGCGTGGGAACAGATTCGGAGGTTTCTACAGAACCTCACACACTATGAATTTCTTTCCTTGGTCCGGGACTTGCTTACGGCGATGGGATATTACCTGGAATGGATTGCCCCACCAGGCAAGAAACGCGGCCATATTGACATGGTTGTTGTCCCTGAGCCACTCAGGGCTAATCAACAACGTATCATGGTGCAGATAAAACATGCCGGCCAGGTTATAACAGCAGAAGGACTGGAATCACAGGTCTCTGCAATCTATAAAGACACCCTGGTTTTGTGCGTATCCTCCGGCGGATTCACGGAGAAAGCAAAGGAATACGCGAGCATCCAGGCGCCTCACAAAGCGGTTTTAATGAATCTGGAAAGATTTGTAGATTTATGGGTTGAACATTATGACAAATTGACTCCGGATGCCCGCCAGCGCTTCCCGATTGAAGCGATTCATTTCTTGTCACTGAACGAGTGAGTTCTTCCTGGTCTGATCCAGGATGTTGCTGTGTGTGAAATGCAGGGGATAATAGCAGGGTGTAGAAGCGAAAAACAGTTTTAGTGACTATGAAACCCGATGAAATGCCTCTCAGCCACGCCAAAACTACAATCCCGGGCCGCCGTCCGGAGATTGTGAGCCGCGCTCGGCTACTGGATAAACTGGATGAATTACTTGACAAACAGCTCATCCTTGTGACTGCCCCGGCAGGCTATGGGAAAACGTCCCTTCTCGTGGACCTGGCAAACACCACCGGGATGCCGGTCTGCTGGCTGGCGCTGGATGCGCCTGACCAGGAACCACAGCGCTTTTTAACCTATTTCATCGCCGCCATCTCCCAGCGTTTCCCGGTCTTTGGCAATCAATCCAAAGCTGTTTTACGAGACCTTGTTGCCCTGGATGGCGGCCTGGAAAATCTGATCATAACAATTGTCAATGAGATTGACGAACACATCCATGAACATTTTATTCTCATCCTCGATGATTACCAGGTCGTGGATAGCATCACGGAAATCCGCAACTTCATTGGTCGTTTCGTCCAACTGGTTGGGGAAAACTGTCACCTGATCCTGGCTTCCCGCCGCCTGCCAACCCTGCCCGACCTGCCCATCCTGGTGGCGCGTCAGCAGGTGGGTGGCTTTGATCTGAACGAATTGGCTTTCCGCCCCGCTGAAATCCGTTTGCTGTTTGAGCAAGGGTAC
>JACQYE010000167.1 GCA_016208355.1 Chloroflexota bacterium
GCTCTTCCGATCTTCAGGATAAAGCGGGTTTGGTCAGACATGGAAATCTCCTTTTCAGTGAATAGTAAATTAGGTCATGGTTATTCGGCGACGGGCAATGCAGATCCCTTCAAGGTGGATGAAAAGTGATGGAAAACATGACAACACCTCCAGATACAGTCTGTTCAACAAAACGCGCCGGCAACCGGATCAAGGCTTTCAGGCCCGGACACGCGCTGGCACTGCAAACCCATACAGGTTTGGACCTCGTCAATGGTTTGCCGGGCAATGAGCCTGGCGCGCGCTGTACCGGCGGACAGGATTTCCGCGAGCATCCGGGGGTTGGCAACGAAATCTGCACGACGCTCGCGCAGCGGGGCAAGATACGCGTTGAGCACTTCCGCCAGCCGTTTCTTGATCTCCACATCGCCCACTTCCCCGGCCCGGTAACGGAGTTTGAATTCTTCCACTTCTTCCAGGTTCGGGTTGAAAACATCGTGGTAGACGAAGACAGGATTGCCTTCGACGTGACCGGGATCGTTGGCATGGATGCGCGTCGGATCGGTGTACATGCTCATGACTTTGCGGGTCGTCTCTTCGGGCGTATCGCGCAAATAAATCGCGTTCCCGTAAGAGGTATGCATTGTACGGTTGTCCACTCCCGGCAGGCGCGCGGATTTGGAAAGCAGAGGCTCGGGTTCGGGAAAAACCTGACCATAGGTCTGGTTGAAACGGCGGGCTGTTTCGCGTGCCAGTTCGACGTGCGGCAACTGGTCCTCACCCACCGGGACAGTATTCGCCTTATAGATTAAGATGTCCGCTGCTTGCAGGACCGGGTAGGTCAACAGGCCGAGCGAAGGCTGGAGGTTGAGTTCCTTCACCTGCTCCTTGTAGGTGGGAACGCGCTCCAATCGCGCCACCGTTACCAACATGCTGAGGAGCAGGGAAAGTTGGGCATGTTCCGGGATGGCCGATTGCAAGAGAATGGTTGCCCGCTGCGGGTCAATCCCCGCCGCCAGCCAGTCGGCCAGCATGTTGAGGATATTGTCCTGGATGCGCTCCGGGTGGGCATAATCGGTGGTCAGGACGTGCAGGTCAGCGACCAGGAAGAAACACTCGTGGGTGTCCTGCAACTTCGCCCAGGCTTCCAGGGTTCCAACCAGGTGGCCGATGTGGCGCGGCCCGGTGGGGCGATGACCGGTGAGGATGCAATTTTTGAGCATGGCAGTCTCCTTTCAAAATTAAACGCAAACGCGTCCGTCCGATAAACGGGACGAACGCGAGGTCCGTGGTGCCACCCGAATTAGGCTGTAAATTAATTAAAAATCCCTGTGGTGATGCACAGGGATTAGGCCAGCCTCACTCGTTTCAGGTACGCTCCGGCGGCTAAATGCTAACCGCTGGATTTATACCCTAGCCCGGTAACGGGGGCTTCCGGCTTAGGTTACTCGGGCTTCGACTGCGCTCAACCCTTTCGCCATGCAACTCCGAGGTCCATTCGGCTTCATCGTGCGGGCAGGACTTTCACCACGTGCCGCCTGCTCTCTGAACCGCCGTACGAGGCGTACTCGTCCTCTTCAGCGTCTTTCACGTATTGGGCGTGATTATATGCGCCTTGGGGCTTTTGTCAAGACCCGGGTTTGGTCTTCTTGAAGGTTTCCGCTCCCTGCAAAATATCGTGCGCCGAACGGATGGTGCCCTCGGTCACCTCGCCCAGCATCTGGGCCAGTTCGAGGGTGCGCGGCTCGCCTTCCAGTTTGGCCACGCGCGTCAGGGTGCGGCCGCCCTCGACGATCTTCTGGACCTGGAAATGCTGGTCGCCAAAAACGGCCAGTTGCGGCAGGTGGGTGATGACGAATACCTGGTGGGCGCGGCCCAGGTTCCAGAGTTTTTCGCCCACCGTCCCGCCGACGCGCCCGCCGATGCCCTGGTCAATCTCGTCGAAGATGAGCGTGGGCACCTGGTCGGCCTGGGCCAGGACGTTCTTGAGCGCCAGCATCAGGCGCGAGGTCTCGCCGCCGGAGGCGATCTTGGCAAGCGGCTTCAAGCCCTCGCCAGGGTTGGGGGCAACCAGGAACTCGACTTTGTCCAGGCCATTGCCGTCGAAGGCGGCGCGGCCTCCATCCGGCAAGGGGATCCCGTTCTCGTCCGGTTTCGTCTGGAAGTCCACGGCAAAGCGGGCGGAGGCCATGCGCAGGTCGTCCAGTTCGGTCTCGATGGACTTGGACATCTTTTCGGCGGCTTCCTTGCGCTTCTGCGAAAGGGACAGGCCTTTCGCGGCCAGGTCGGCCATAGCCGCGGATTCGGCAGCCTCCAACTCGGCGATGCGCGCCGAGGCAGTGGTGATGGTTTCCAGTTGTTTGCGGGCATCGGCCCCAAAGGCGATAACCGCCTCAATGGAGCCGCCATATTTGCGGGTGAGACGGTGGATCAGGTCGAGGCGTTCTTCGGCCTCCTCCAGCCGTTTGGGGTTGTACTCGATGACCTCGAGATAGTCGCGCAGGCTGCGGACGAGGTCAGTCATGCTTTCGGAGAGCGTCACAGACTGCTCGCCCAAAGCCGCCTGGGCCGAGTCGATCTGCCCCAGTTTGGTGAGCGCCGCAGCGGCCTCGCCGAGCAAGTCGGAGGCAGCCGGGGATTCAGGCGTGCCTTCATCCAGCGCGGTGATGGCCTGCTGGGCCAGCGAGGCCAGAGACTCGGCGTTTGCCAGCCGGTCGCGCTCGTGGCGCAGTTCTTCGTCCTCGCCAGGTTTGAGTTTGGCGGCTTCGATCTCCTCGGCCTGGAAGGTGAGCATCTCGGTGCGGCGCGTCGCGTCCGCTTGCGCGGCGCGCAGGTCGGTCAGTTCGCGGCGCAGGTCTATCAGCGCGTGGTACGTTTTTCGGTAATCCACCAGCAGGGAGGTCACATCCGAGAAACGGTCAAGGCCATTGACGCGCGCCACCGAGCGGCCTTCGCGGCGGACCTCGCGGCTGAGGGTCACGAATTTCGGGTCGTCGAGCAGCTCCTCGCGCTGGAGGATTTCGTTGACGGGAGCGCGCTCAGCGCCGGTCAACTTGAAGGTGCCCTCCACCCGCGCCAGGTCCGCGTCCGAACGGATGGAGGTCGAATCGGCGCGGCCGCCGAGGAGCATGTCCACCGCGTCCATGATGATGGACTTGCCCGCGCCGGTCTCGCCGGTGAAGACGAGCAGGCCGGGACCGAGGTCGAGTTCGACCCGGTCAATGATGGCAAAGTTTTGAATGTGGAGTTCGGTCAGCATAGGCTATTTTTGCGTCAGTCGGAGTCCGGATAAACGATAGTAGATGATGGGGACGGCGATGGCAAGATAAACGCCCTGGAAGATCAGGCCCCAGATGTAGAGGACGAACAATTCGAACAAGACCACTGGGAGCGCACCCAGGAAAATCGAGACGAGGATGGTGGTGAAGAGGGGTTTCGAGCGATGTTTGCGGGTGACAAAGCGCAGGGCTTCCGAAACGCCGATTGCCACGCTGGGTGCGCCGGCGGCGATCACGATCCAGGCGAAGAAACTGGTAATACTACTCACCAGCACGACGAGCAGGCTGGCGAGCGTGGAAAGGAAGCCGCCCACCAGGAAACCGATCACGTAATCGTACCATTGGGCGGTGACGAAGACCTTCTGCTGGCCGCGCACGCATTCCCGGCAGCGATAACCGGTGGGGGTGCGCACGGCGCATTTTGGGCAGATGGGTTTGTTGCAGCGGTTGCAGCGCAGGGTGGTTTCCACGCCGGGGTGGTTGGCGCAATAGACTGGGGCGGAGGTGTCAATCATCGCGGCAATCCTATGGATGGATTCTGGTTCATGTGAGCGGTGAGGTTGCGGTAGAAATAGCCCGCGTCGCCGAAGCGAACGAAACGGGCAGGGTATTCCCCGGCGCGCACATCCACCGTATCCCCGGCGGCGAGGGGGATGGCAGCCTGCCCGTCCACGCTGAGGACGGCCTCGCCCTCTTTGACGAGGATGCTGACCGAAGTCCCTTCCGAGAGGACGACGGCGCGGTCCACGGACAAATGCGGGGCAACCGGGACCAGGAGGATGTTGCGCAGTTCCGGAGGCAGGATCGGCCCCCCGGAGGCCAGGGCGTAGGCGGTGGAACCTGTGGCGGTGGCCGCGACCAACCCGTCGGCCACATAGGTGGTCAGGTAGTGACCGTCCACGCTGGCGGCGAGGTGCACCGGGCGTACCTGTTGGCCGCGGCAGACGGCAGCTTCGTTAAGTGCGTGCCAGTTCCCGCGCGTTTTCCCGGCAGAAATATGCTCGGCGCGCAGCATCATCCGGTTCTCGATCCAGTAATCGCCTTTCAGCAGGTTTTCCAGGGAAGTGTGCCACTCCTGCTGGTGGATTTGGATGAGGAAGCCCAGCCATCCCAGGTTGATGCCCAGGATGGGCACGCCCACCGGGGCGCACAGGTGCGCGGAGCGCAGTACGGTCCCGTCCCCGCCGACGGCGATGAACAGGTCGAATGTGCCCTGTTCGACGCGGCGACGCAGGCCGGCGTCATCCACCGTTCCGCAAGTGGACTCCAGGCCGCGCGCCTTGAGCCAGGCGTTGACCGCCGCGGCCTCGCTGACCGACTCGGGCAGGTTGGAGTAGGCGGCAACGGCAATGCGGCGGGGAATGGACGGGGAGGGCATGGGGGTATTATACCTGTTTTGACCTATCCCCCCTGTGCCCCCCTTCCCTAGCAGGGAAGGGGGAACGGGGGTTAGGTTAATCTCTCGTCACACATCTCACGGAACCCGCAGCGGCGGCAGCGGTGCTCCTGTTCATGGGAACGGTGGACTTCAGCGCGGCTCTCATCCATGCGGATTCGAGCCAGCAGGTCGAGTAGGGCCGATTCAAGTTCGGGAGTGTAGTCCACGGCAAAGTCGCGGCTGGAGTAGTGGATGATGCCGTGGGTCGGGCGTTTGCCAAAAGATTTTTCCACCAGGTAACAATAGGCCGCCACCTGGAAAATATGCGAGTCGTAAGGCGCTTCGGGCGTGCGCCCTGTCTTGACCTCCACCGGGATGAGGCCGCCGTCTTTCTCGATGAGGTAATCCGGCTTGCCGGTGAGACCCAGTTCGGAGTCGTAGAGCGGCTTCTCGACCCGGCCCCAGCCGCGCGTGTCGGTGTAGACCACCCGTCCGCCGGGGAGACCGGCGGCGCGGCGCTGGCGGGCTGCCACAACGAACAGCACGACGGCAGCAAGGAGAATGGCGAGGGCGAGGTAGAGAGAGGTCATTTATTTAGAGTCGGTCGAGTAGGGCGTTGCGGGTCTCGATACGGCAAAAGCGGCCTACTCGACCACCGCAACGCCCGTATCGAGACCATTCCGGCGAATTTGCATTTACACCTTAGAAAATCTGCGCCGTGCAAAAGGCCGCCAGCAGCGCCAGGGCTGCCAGGAGCAGGACCAGCGCCAGGGTGCGCGTCAGCCCGGAGGCCAGGACGGTGCGCCCGTGCTGGCGGTGGAGTTCGGTTCCACTGGTCAGCTCGGCCTGGTTGGTGGATTCGACGCCCTGGCGCTGGTACCACCAGGCGCGGGCGCAGTAGAGGTAGGAGCCGATTTCAGAAGCGCGGATGGTTTTCATAGGCGTTGTTCCATAGCACATATATTCTAACATGTTCGCGGCGGATTTTTAACGTATAATTCCCCCCCATGGAGGAATCTATGTCAAACCTGCCCGAGATCAACACCCAGTTCCTGCTCGACTTCCTGACCAAGTTGCTCAACACCCCCTCGCCCACCGGCCTGGCTGAACCGGCGATCTCGCTCTGCGAACAGACCCAGAAGGACATCCCTGGCCTGACGTTGGCGCGCACCCGCAAAGGCGCGCTGGTGGTCACCCTGCGCGGCGATCCTTCGACAGGCTCAGGAGACGATGGTCCGCGCGCCGTGACGGCGCACGTGGATACGCTCGGGGCGATGGTCAAGGAGATCAAGTCCAATGGGCGGCTGAAACTGACCCGCATCGGTGGGTTCCAGTGGAACACCATCGAGGGCGAGGGCTGCACCGTCTTCACCCGCTCCGGGCGGCAGGTGCGCGGTTCCATCCTGCTGACCAAGGCCTCCAGCCACGTCTTCGGGCAGGAGGTGGGCGAAATGAAGCGGGACGAGGATACGCTGGAAGTGCGCCTCGACGCCCGGACGATGACCGAACTGGCGACGCTCGACCTGGGCGTGCAGGTGGGCGACTTTATCGCTTTCGACCCGCGCCTGGAGATCAACGCCGGGTTCGTCCGCTCCCGCCACCTGGACGACAAAGCCTGTGTCGCCGCGCTGGTGACGGCGGTCAAGTCCCTGGCCGAGGCGGGCCGCAAACCCGCCCACACCACGCACCTGCTCATCAGCAATTACGAGGAGGTGGGGCACGGCGCGTCGGCGGGCATCCCGGCGGACGTGGAAGAACTGCTGGACGTGGACATGGCTACCGTGGGCGAGGGCCAGAACTCGGACGAGTTCCACGCCTCGCTGTGCGTCAAGGACAGCGGCGGGCCGTATCATCATGGCCTGTCCATGCGGCTGCGGGCGCTGGCTGAGAAGCACGCCATCCCCTACAAGGTGGACATCTACCCGCACTACGGCTCGGATGGGGAGGCCTGGTGGCACGCCGGCGGGGACGCGGCCGTGGCGCTCATCGGTCCCGGCGTGGATGCCTCGCACAACTACGAGCGCACGCACACCGAGGCGCTGGTGGCGACGACCAAGTGGGTGCTGGCGTATTTGCTGGAAGAGTGAGCAGATCACAAAGAGAATGGTGTTCCTTTTCTCAGTTTCATAATATGCACAAAGGGTGTCAAACTGTGAGCCGTCTCCAAAGACAAATTAAATTCCTTTTTGATCAAATTGACAAAGGTTCTCTGCAAATCGTTAGGGATTTTGCAGAATCAGAGACCGGAAAGCAATTGACCCAGGATTTAGCCGTGGTTAAACAGCGTAATGACGGTTCGATAGATTTGTCCACTTGTTCTCCTCTCGTTAAATCCATCGCAAAAACAGCCTTTTTCCTCAACGAAACTCCTCAACCGAACATGGAACAATCGAATGAACCAATACTAGGGGTTTCTGCTAAAGAAATCCGTTCAGCAATGGTGGAATATTTTCAGCTCTTGGAAGAATTCTTTATCAAAATGACTGGCAATAAGGCTGAATATTTTGATTCTCAGGAGTACAGATCCAGGATACTTTCTAATTCCAATAAACAAGCAGATAAAGTTCACAAGACCTGGATGGAATATATTCCCAAGATTCAAGATTTTCATACTAGGAACACTCACCTTCTCTTGAAATGTTCTGGTAGTATTGGCGGATTAAAATGTGTGCTTGGGGGTACATCGCGTTTCACAGAATCCGCGTTCCGTGGTGTTCGTAAGTTTGCTTTATACGCTGACACAGTTTTCATACCCGATCCGGTCTTACCATGGATCGAGGTAGATCGAGCAGACGAACGTTTCCCTATTATTGAGCTCATGCTCGCATGTCAAACTCTCTTATTATTAAAGCCTCTGATTGATGCTGATTTATCTTACCCTGCCATCATTGTATTTCCCAGTTGGGAGAAAAGTTTAGAAGCATACGATGTTACAACCCAAGACGGAATCTCTGAATTGATTCTCAATTTCTTTTCCCATTACCTGAATTGCACCTTCGAGGATGAGCAGGAGTTGATCTTGTACGTTGATGGTAAAAGCAAAGATGATTTTATCAATAAAGTTAATCACTATAAGTTGTTCTGGCCACCAGAACAAGCATCTCCTCTCACTGCGGATAAAGCCGTCCCTGTTTATATGGAGTGGCTCAAAACTTGGCGATCCAAGGACTGGTTAGCCTCGGCATCCTTAATGTCACATCAAAGACTAATACTCAATGGTATTTTCGAAAGATTAACTCCTCAATTCCATGTTCGTGACAATGCAACTAATTTTGATGCACAACCACTTTTCTGTCTCCAGCCCAATTTCTACTATTTTAGCCTTACGTCACAAGCGGGAAACGATCGGCTTCGCGAAACAGGCTTTTTGAAGTTGTCAAATCAATCAGTACTCCAATCACTTCTTCAACCACAAATTGCATGGTTGGGCAATATTCCGATTGAAGAGATTGCTCGGCTACGACAAGAAGGTTGCAATGAGAAATTTAGGCTTCGGTTATCAACGTACACAAACGAACTTCATAACGCAGCATATGAGGAGATAGATAAAGTTGTAAGTAGTGTAATGCGTGGTATTCGGTCGCTTCTAGATGACCATGATAGGGAAGCACACCAAATAGCAGAAAAATATGAACGCAGACATTTAGAAACACTGGGAATGAGCATTCTTACTACTGCTGTAGCCTTGTTCCCAGGGTTGGATCCATGGTTCGGTTTATCCATCCTAGCTCCCCTAGGTAAAATGGCAAAAGATGTATTTGAACAAGCACGAGACGAAAAAGCTCTTTCTCGTTCGTTGACAGGAGTGCTTTCTACTACTGAGCAACAGAAAAGCACTTAATGTCTGGAGAAAAACGGATATTATGAACTTCCCCACTGGCTAAACCACCTCCCGCCATGTGACGGGAGGTGGTTCTTCAATGGCATTTTCAAGGTTTGTTCTGCTCCCACCAGGCCTGCCACAAGTCAGCGTCTTCTCCAAAGTT
>JACQYE010000003.1 GCA_016208355.1 Chloroflexota bacterium
AGAGTTTCGTTTAGCAGCCTTGGTGGTAGGGTGTCGTCCTTTCTCGTAATGCCCTCCCGAACCGCAATCAATCGTTCGAGGGTGTAGATGCGCTCCCCCGCTTTGAGGATGCGCTCGGCCGTGAAGCTCCATCCGGTCGGCGGTGGCACGTACCAGGGCAGTCACACCTGTCATAACAAGAACGGTCAACTTGCCAGGATCACGGTTGGAGGCTGGGAGGCTGAACGCGGAAGGCCGGAGAGCGAAGGATACTTTGAGCGGGTAGAGCGACTGGTCGAAGTCATTGTGGATGGGAGACTGCCCGTCCACCGCCAGGACTTTCCAACGAGGATCAAGCGCCTCGAAAGGGACGATCCCCCAGGCCGGGCGCGCGGCCCAGGCAGAGTCGAGCAATTGGTCAGCCGCAGCCACGTATACCGACCCGGATGCTGGCGCGCCCCAAATGGCGATGAACGCCGCGAGGGTGGACTCGTCCATCCAGAGCGGCAGCCCGGCAAAGGGTCCCTGCCCCGCCCCGGCCCAGGCTGACTGTATGTCAGCAAAGGTGACGCTGTCCACGATGGTCGGGAAAGGCGCAACCAGGGCGTAGACCCAGGTGGAACTTATGTCTATCGGAGTTGAGATGGCCTCCAGGAGAACGTCAGCGCCCTCCGGCCCGTTGATGACCGCTAAACCAGAGCTACGCGCCGCATCTGCCAATTGAGGCGGGGCGGCCGGGGATATCCAGAGAGTTTCGATCACAAGGCTCGGGGTGGGAGTGTAAGAGCGCGTCACCGTGGGGAGTGGGGGGTAGTCAAGAGGCTGGAAAGGGCTGTTGGTAGGCAGGATAGCGGAGGCGGGCGTGGCGAGGGCCTGCGTCCCCCAGACAGGGACGCAGCCTGGAAGCAGGAACAGGAATAAGGTCAGCGCGAAACGGCGAGGATGAATCACGGGGTTAGAATATGAGCATAAGAGAAATCAGGGGTTGGGTAGAAAAAATCCGGAAGATGGTCGCCACCGGGTACGTGTTCATACAAGAAATCTTGGAATGAAATGTCCCTGCAGGTTTTTACAAAATAGTTCTGCTGAAGCATTATAAACGAGGCTCTGGGAAAATATGCTATAATCATTTTATTATGGCCGAAGAAATTCCTGTTGAATCCAATCTGCTTGACGAGACCCCCGTATCCTCCCAACAACTACGCCGCCAGCGTTGGATGCTGGTCGGTATCATTGCAGGGATTATCCTGCTCGTTGCCGCCATTGCCGCCGCTGTTTACGGGTTAACACGTGATGCTGAGACAACAGCGAATCTTCGGGACATTTTCATCATCTTCATGGCTTTTGAATCACTTATCATCGGCGCGGCGCTGGTTGTGCTGGTCATCCAAGTTGCCAGCCTGATTAACCTGCTGCAAAACGAAGTAAAACCCATCTTGAAGGCCACGACAGATACCGTCAACACCCTGCGCGGAACAACAGAATTCCTAAGCGAAAACCTTGTGGAGCCGGTTATTAAACTCAATTCCTACCTGGCCGGGCTACGCAAGTTCTTCGACCTGTTTGGTTTGAATAAAAAATAATCCACCCCAAAGGAAAAGGAGAGATAAAATGGCAGACCGTGATGATTTTGGCGCATTCCTGATTGGTTTCGTGGTCGGTGGTCTCACCGGCGCAGTTGTGGCCCTGCTCTTCGCCCCGCAGTCCGGCGAGGAGACGCGTGCAGTGATCAAAGAAAAGAGCATCGAACTGCGCGATAAGGCCGCAGAACAGGCTGAACTTGTCGCCTCCAAAGCCGAGAAATTTGCCGGCGAAGCCAAGCTGCGCGGCAAAGAAGCCATCGAGGGCGTTAAAAAGGCTGTTGCGAAGAAGAAACCAGCCGAACCAACCGCAAGCGCTTAACCATAACCACCCAGACACAAGGGTTTGACCACGCTCGTGGTCAAACCCTTGTTTTGTTTACAATACACACAGAACCTCCACAAGCATACCTGCCACCGCGAATTCAACAAACAGGGGTCCATCTAATAAATGCGGAGGAATCTCGTTGACAGAAATACCTATCTTTGATAGACTCAAAGCCGTTAAGGAAAATTTTAATGACTTTGCTCCCCATCCAACCTCTGCACTCTTTTGAACAACTAAAGTTGCTCGCGGATTCGCGCCGGCTCGGGATATTAAGAATTCTCATGTCCGCACCCGCCTCGCTGACGCAACTCGGTCAATCGCTCGGCGAACACCCCGCCTGGGTGCGACACCATCTCAAGCAACTGGAAACTGCCGGATTGGTGGAGTTGGTCGAAACGCGCGTCCAGTCTGGCGTGGTGGAAAAATTCTATCGCGCCCGCGCCGGGGGCTGGTTGCTCCAGCAACTCGTCTTGCCTGATGACCCCTCCCGACCTACACTTGTCTTTTCAGGCAGCCACGACTTGGCAATAGAACTGCTCGCTGCACATCTAGCCAAACATATTAATATCCTCACCCTCCCGGCCGGCTCACTCGACGGGCTGGTGGCCTTGCGCCAAAACTTGTGCAATCTTTCCGGCGCACATCTCCTCGACATAAGCGGTGAATACAATCTGCCCTTCATCCGCCATATTTTCCCTGACCGGGCTGTTCAAGTCATCACTCTGGCTTACCGCGAACAAGGCCTGATGACAGCCCCTGGCAATCCCAAATCCATCTGCACGGTAGCAGACCTGGCGCGGACGGACGTGACCATTGTCAACCGCAATCCGGGTTCGGGGACGCGTCTTTGGCTGGACCGCCAATTGCAGACCCTGGGTATTCCTCCAACAAGCATTCGAGGATACGAGAGTTCGGTCAAAACGCACACAGAATCCGCCCACCTCGTCAAGGGTGGCGCAGCCGACACCGCGATCGGCTTGCAGGCCGCGGCGCATCAATTCGAACTGGATTTCATTCCTCTTTTCCACGAACGTTACGATCTGATCTTCCCGCAAGGACAGAACGAACTGCTAGCCCCTCTCCTCGACACATTACAAACCAGTGCATTCCGCCGGGGCGTCGAAGGCCTGACCGGCTACGAAACGACGCACACCGGCGAACAAATCCCACTCTAAGGAGAACTCGCTCTATGAACCACACTCGTCTATGGACCCTGGGGCTGACCCTCGTCCTCCTCGCCTCACTCAGCCTCCCGGCCTGCACATCAAAACCGGAGAACCCAGCTCTGATCCTGGCAACCACCACCAGCACGCAAGACTCGGGTCTGCTCGACGTGTTGATCCCGGCCTTCGAAGCGGAAACCGGTTACACGGTCCAGGTAGTCGCGGTAGGGACCGGCGAAGCCCTCAAAATGGGCGAAGAAGGCAATGCTGACGTTCTGCTCGTCCATGCGCCCTCATCCGAAATCACCTTCATGGAGGGTGGCTTCGGCTCTGATCGGCGCCTGGTGATGCACAACGACTTCGTCATCGTTGGGCCCGCAACCGATCCAGCAGGCATCCGCGGCCTCGACCCGGTAGAGGCCCTGGCAGAAATTGCCGAAAGCGGCGCTTCATTCGTATCTCGCGGTGACAACTCAGGTACGCATAAAAAAGAACTTAGCCTGTGGAACAATGCCGAGATCGAACCGACCGGGCAAGCCTGGTACATTGAGACCGGCCAGGGCATGGGCGCCACTTTGAAAATCGCATCCGAGACCGAAGCCTACACCCTGACCGATCGTGCCACCTACCTGGCGAACCGGGACAACTTATCGCTGGAAATCCTGGTGGAAGGCGACGCATCACTCCTGAACGTGTACCACGTTATCGTGGTCAACCCAGATCCGTGGCCGGATGTAAACAACGCCGGAGCAATCGCCTTTGCCGATTTCATCACGTCTGCTGAGGGTCAGGAAATCATCGGCACATTTGGGACCGAGGAATTTGGCCAGCCGCTCTTCACACCTGACGCGGATAAAACCGATGCCGAGTTGGGGCTGCCATAGATCAGCAAATTAAACACCAAGGATCACAACGGTAAATCTTGTGAAACTTCGTGTCCTTGGTGATAAAGTTTCTCCCCATGCCATTCTCTGAACTTTCCGAAATCACCCTGCTCTCGCTGAAAGTTTCCGGGCTGGCAACCTTGCTTAGCCTGGTTATCGGGTTGCCTTTTGGCACGCTCCTCGCTCTATCCAAGTTCCCCGGGCGCGGCTTCCTGTTGACGCTGGTCAACACCGGCATGGCGCTTCCGCCAGTTGTCGTTGGGCTGGCTGTTGCCATGACGCTCTGGCGCAGCGGACCGCTGGGCAGCCTCCACTTGATCTACACGCCCACGGCCATTGTCATTGCCCAAGTTATCATCGCCGCCCCGGTCGTGACGGGTCTGACCGCCGCCGCCCTGCAATCGCTTGACCCGCGCCTGCGCCTGCAACTGCTCGGCCTGGGCGCATCCAAAGCCCAGATGGTATTCCAACTCTGGCGTGAGGCGCGCCTGCCGCTGCTGGCTGCACTGATGGCCGGGTTTGGCGCGGTCATCTCGGAGGTCGGCGCCTCGATGATGGTCGGCGGGAATATCCGCCATCAGACGCGCGTCCTTACCACTGCCATCGTACTGGAAACCAACAAGGGAGAGTTCGAACGCGCCATCGCCCTCGGCGTGCTCCTGCTCATCATCACTTTCCTTATCAACTACGCCCTTACCTGGATCCAACAACGAGGGAAACAATGAGCGCACTGATCGCCATCCACGATCTACGAGTCCAGCATGCAAAGACCACTGTGCTGGAAATCAAACACCTGGAGATCGAGCGCGGCAGGGTAACAGCCCTCGTCGGCCCGAACGGCGCTGGGAAAACCACCCTCCTGCTGACCCTCGCCCGCTTACTCAAACCGGCAGACGGCGCAATCCTGTTCGATGGCCAGCCCCTGGAAAGCATCTCCAAGCTGGACTATCGCCGAAGGATTGGAATGGTGATGCAAGACTCGCTTCTGCTCGACTGCTCTGTGTTCGACAACGTGGCTCTCGGCCTGCGCTTCCGCGGCATTCCTGGACCCGAAACTGGCCGCCGCGTGGACGAATGGCTTGGCCGCTTGAACATCTCTACTCTGTGCACCCGCAAGGCAACCCAACTCTCCGGCGGTGAAGCCCAACGCGTGGCACTGGCGCGTGCCCTCGTCCTTCAGCCGACCCTGTTGTTGCTCGACGAACCCTTCAGATCCCTTGACGAAGCCGCCCATACTGGCCTTCTGGCAGACCTGAAAACACTCCTCCCCCAGACACATACCACAACAGTGTTCGCGACACACAGCACAAAAGATGTGCGCGAACTGGCAGATGAAAAGATTGCCCTGAAAAGCGGACAACTGGGCGAATAAAGCAGCCTCCCGGAGAGACAGTCTCCGGGAGGCCTCGTCGAAAACGGGGATAGAACTTTCTCTACTCTTTCAACTCCGCCTCCGCGCGATGCGAGATATCGTCCAGTTTGCCAATCACAGAATCAGGTAAAGGTTGTATTGCGGCCGATTATCCCATAGGTTGCGGTAAAATGGGGATATGGAAGTCCAGATTGCGGTCGCTAAAACGAATAAGTATGCCGTTACTGAAAGTGGCGACACGCTCGAAGTTGTGGAACGCCCCAATGGCGGGCTGTCGGTTGTGCTGGCTGACGGGCAGACTTCTGGCCGCGGAGCGAAAGCGGTCTCGATGATGGTGGTGCGCAAGGTCATCTCCTTGCTGGCCGAAGGCGTGCGGGACGGGGCGGCGGCGCGCGCGGGGGATCATGTGCGGCGCATGGGCGTGCGATTGCCAATCGAGTAGTTTGATAGTTACATAGTTTGGTAGTTACGTAGCTGGAAGCCGCCGATCCGACAAGAGAATCACAACTACGCAACTACGTGCCGGGGAACGCACCGGCCACCCAATGGATGTCTGCACCTCACTCAAGGCCATGCTCGAAGACCAGGACCCCTCTCCGCAGGAGATTGCCGACACCCTGCTCGCCGAAGCCGTTCGCTTGGATGACAATCGTCCCTGCGACGATATCAGTGTGGTCATTCTCAAAGTGTTAAATCGCCGTGGGGATGATGTGCGCCGGATGACGGTGCGCCTGCCGATCCAGGCGAGGAATTGAGATGCACGTTCAGGCGCGGCGCTGGAAAGCCTCGTGGCGGGATACGCTACTCCTTTTACGGGAATTTCGCGCTCCTCTCCTGGTTTTTTCGGTAACGCTCATCGGCGCGGGGGGTTTGTACTATGCCATCGCCGCGCAAGTCAACGAGCCGATGGATGGGATGGCAGCATCAGTTTACCTTGTGCTGACAATGGCCTTCCTTCAGCCCTCGGGCGTATTTCCCCACCACCCTCTTTTGCAAACCTTCTATTTCATCATGCCGCTCATCGGCGTTGGCACGCTGGCGCAGGGGCTGGCCGATTTCGGCATCCTGCTCTTCAATCGCCGGGCGCGCAGTAAGGAATGGGAAATGGCAGTTGCCTCCACTTTTTCCAACCACACTATCCTCGTCGGGCTGGGACATCTGGGCTACCGCGTTGTCAATAAACTACACGCAATGGACGAACCTGTCGTCGTGGTCGAACTCAACCCCTCTGCGGACCTGGTCACTGCGGTGCAGAAAATGGGCATCCCGGTCATTCAGGACGATGCCACCCGCCCCACCGCCCTTGAGGCGGCCGGGATCGAACAGGCGCGGACGATTGTGCTGTGCTCGCAGAACGACGCCATGAACCTCAAGATCGCCGTCAAGGCGCGCAGCATGAACCCGAAGATCCAGGTGGTAGTGCGCATCTTCGATGACGATTTTGCCGATTCCTTGCAGGAGCAATTTGGCTTCACCGCCTTGAGCGCCACCGCCATGGCCGCTCCGGCTTTTGCCGCTGCTGCCGCTGGGGCCGACATCACCAACCCGATTACCGTTGAAGGAGAATCGCTCAGCCTGGCGCGACTAAAAGTCGAGGCGAAATTCGCGCTGGCTGGGATGACCGTTGGAGAAGTCGAGCAAAATTACGACTTGAGCGTCGTCTTGTTGAAACACGACAGCGAGCAGGATATGCATCCGCAATCCGGCCAAATCATCTCAGCAGGCGATACGCTGGTGGTACTGGGTGCGCCGGAACGGTTGAACGTCATCGTGCATGATAATCAATAGTAAAGATGCACTCATTGGGATTGTCGGGCCGTGCGGGGCTGGCAAATCAACCCTTGAAAATGGGCTGAAGAGCCGCGGCTACAACGCCCGCGCCATTGCCCAGGATCATTCTTACGTACCGAGCATGTGGCGGCAGTTGACCAACCCGGATGTGCTCATCTTTTTGCAAGCCTCACACTCGGTCGGCGCGCGGCGCAGGAATATGTCCTGGACAGAGGCGGAGTGGGAGGAACAGCAGAGGCGCCTGCGTCACGCGCGGGAATATGCTAATCTTTTCCTGGACACAGACGCGCTTGGTATTCTGGATGTCTTGCTGCAAGTTCTGGGATTTCTCGAAGGTAAGGGGTAGACCTTCCCTCCCCTTGCAAATTCAAACGGTAGTATAATCCCCCCGCCGCCAGCCCCTGGCGGGCATTTTTGTGAATGGAGTTCCCTGTATGAGAAATCTCAATCTTCGCTTGATCATCATCCTGTTCATCGTCACACTGGCAATTTGGGTGGATGCCAGTGAGACTCTGCAAATCGTCAATCCCTTTAATGGGACGAACATCGCCGAGCGCAACGTAGCCACCCGTCTCGGCCTCGACCTGCGCGGCGGCCTCCAAGTGGTATTGGAAGCCATTGTCCCCCAGGGAACAGAAATCACTGCCGAGCAAATGGACGTAGCCCGTTCGATCATCGAGAACAGACTGCCTATCACACCATCATGACAGGCGCCGACCTGGCAGCCATTGGCGTGGATGTCAACCCACTCACGGGTGAGCCCGTCGTCGCTTTCAAGCTAACGCCCGAAGGAGCGCGCATCTTTTCCGACTACACATCCACCCATTCCGGTCAAATCCTGGGGATTGCGCTTGACAAGCAGATCATTTCGGCCCCAAAGATTGGTGAACCCATAACCAGTGGAAGCGGGGATATTGAAGGCAACTTCACAACGGAGAGCGCCAATGCCCTGGCTATTCAATTACGCTACGGCTCACTCCCCGTCCCGCTCGAAGTCGTGGATTCGCGTTACATCGGCCCAACCTTGGGAGAGGACTCGCTTCAGAAAAGCCTGATTGCCGGATTGGTAGGCATGATCGTCGTCATCCTCTTTATGGCAATTTACTATCGCCTGCCCGGGTTTGTGGCGGATATTTCCATCCTCATCTACGCAGCAATCGCCTTCGCTATTTTCAAATATTTCCACTTCACACTGACTCTGCCCGGTATCGCCGGGTTCCTGCTTAGCACCGGAGCGGCGCTGGATGCCAATATTCTCATCTTTGAGCGCATCAAGGAAGAACTCCGCTCGGGCCTAACTCTCTCCAACGCCCTGGAGAAAGGCTGGAAACGCGCCTGGTCTTCCATCCGCGATTCTAACATCGCGACCATCATTACCTCCGCCATTCTCTTCTGGTTCGGCTCGAGTTTCGGCGCAACCATTGTCAAAGGCTTTTCGTTGACCCTTTTCCTGGGCGTTGCCATCAGCCTCTTCGCAGCCTTATTCGTCACGCGTACCCTGTTGACACTGGTTGTCGAGCGCTTCAAACCAACCAACCTGGAAAAATGGTTCGGGATCTAGGAGGATGAAATGAATATCATCAAAAGACGCTACCTTTTCTTTGCCCTATCCCTGCTCATCATCCTCCCTGGCCTGGTATTTCTCGTCAGCCAGATTGTAAAACAGGAACTGCCTCTTTCGATTGACTTCACTGGCGGCAGCCTGCTCGAGGTGCGCTTCGAAACAGCGGATCCGCCTTCTGAAGAGATTATCGCCGTCTACGAGAATCTCGGGGTGTCAGATACCCAGGTTCAAACAACAGACAAAGGGTCCGTCTTGATTCGTTCGTCTTATATTGATAATGACCAGCGCGACCAGATTCTGACCGCCCTGGAGTCTGAATTTTCTACCGGTGTCGAGGTGTTGCGGCTCGACAGCGTTGGTCCGTCCATCGGCAAGCAGGTCACCTCCCGCGCCGCCATTGCCGTCGGGTTTGCCGCGCTGGCCGTCGTCATCTATATCACCGTCGCTTTCCGAGGCGTGGCACATGCTTCCCGGTATGGTGTCTGTGCCGTCATCGCCATGGTGCACGATGTGGCCGTTGTTTTCAGCATTACTGCACTCGGGTCAGCATTCTTTGGCTGGGAGATGGACGCCCTGTTCCTGACCGCCCTGCTGACTGTCATCGGTTTCTCGGTGCAAGACAAGATCGTCGTTTTCGACCGAATCCGGGAAAATGCAAATATTTTGCGCCGCCTGGATTTCGAGACACTCGTCAACCATTCCATCGTACAGACACTCCAGCGCTCCATCAATACCCAGTTGATGACAGTAGAATTCCTCCTGCTGGCGTTGGCGCTTATGGGCGGAGTCACATTGCAGGAATTTGCCATCATCCTGCTGGTTGGCCTCTTGAGCGGTACTTACTCTTCGATTTTCATCGCTGCGCCCATCCTGGTGCTGTGGGAAAAGAAAGAGTGGAAGACTTGGTTCAAGCGCCCCAGACAGGCTGCCGTCTAATCAACCATGCACCCCAGCCCCTTCCATTTTCTTGAGAAGGGGCTTTTCTTGTCCTGAATCTTTACAAATTTGATAACTGCCAGATGCCTTGTCCGCTTCTCCTGTAAAATAAACCCGCTTCCAATGATCACCCCAGCCGCCTTCACAGCCCAGATCGCTCATCGCTTTGACGAAGTGGATACTCACGAATGGGATACTTTGTCTGCCGGGAAGCCCTTCCAGAGCGCCCGTTGGTACCAATTCGGCGAACGCGTCTTGGCAACCTGTCAACCATTTTACATAATCGTATCTTTGAGTGGAAAACCCGTCGCGCGGGGCTCTTTTTACTTGGTGCGCGACGAACCCCTGCCGATTCCACCGCCAGCACAGACTGTTTTGCGCCAAATCATGCGACGCTGGCCGCTGCTCATCTGCCGCTCCCCGTTATCGAACTCGTCGGGGCTGCTCCTGCCAGAAGGGTCGCTATGTCAACCGGCGCGGACACGCATCCTGGCAGAGGCCGAAAAGATCGCCCTTCAGCAGCACTGCTCGTTTCTGTTGTGTGACTATATCGAGGCAGCGGAAACGCTCCAAGGTTGGCCGGCCGGCTACAGGTCCATAACCGTTTCTGGACCTGGCACCTGGATGCCGCTTGAGTGGCCTTCCTTCGATGCCTTTCTGCAGGCCAGGAATAAAAAAGGTCGCCAGCATTATAAACGAACCGTGCGCGAGGGTGAAAAACTGGGCATCCGGGTACAACGGCGCGCTTCTGTCCTCGACGCGGAGAGCGCCCTGGCCTTGGTCCGCAAAGTGGAGCAAAGACATGGCGCGGTTTCCAGTCCATGGTCACTTGAATTGATAAAAAACCTGGAAGACGCCTGTGGAACTTTTTTGGAGGCCACTATCAACGATCGTCTGGTCGGATGCGGTTTGCTGTTCTATGATAACGATGTACAAATAGCCACCGCGCTCGGCCTGAAGGAAGATATACCCTTCGTGTATTTCATGCTGGTTTATGCCGGCATCCAGGATGCAATTGAACACCATGCCCGGATATTACGCTGGGGAAGCGGGGCCTATGCTGTGAAAAGGCGCTTGGGGTTTCGGCTGGAGACGAATAACCATTCGGTTTATGTTGCCATCCAGCCATTCCTGCGTTCACTAATGGCCCTGGCAGGATAGGCCAATGATGATTCAAGATGTTCCCTTGGCCCTTTTACTTCTTGCCATAGCCGTCGCATTTTTCGCGATGGATTTCTATTTTTTGTCCATCTATGACAGGCAACGAAGCCAGGGCAAGGGGTGGGCCTGGGATTACACGCTAGGGACAATGGCAGCAGGATTGATCGTCACTATCCAACCAATTTTCCTTCCACAGATTGGATGGAAAACAGAGAAGTTGTTTGGGCTGGGAATACAGGGGTTCGGATTATTTTGTATAACCATTTCATTTGTCTTACACATTTGGGCACGACGACACTTGCAAAAATTCTATGCTGAACGTGTGGAGGTTCAACCTGATCACAAAGTTATCCGTTCGGGCCCCTACGCTCATATGCGACATCCAGTGATTACTTCCTTTTTCATGCTTGCATTTGGGGTGTGTCTTCTGAACCCGGCGGTTACAACCGCCCTGGTATTGGTCTATACCTTATGGGACTTCACACGTGCCGCGATGCAGGAAGAAACGCTACTATGCCAGCAGCTTCCCGAATATCAGAATTACATGGGACAGGTACCCCGCTTCTTTCCGCGACTATGGAGGAAATCATGATTTCGGTCGAAGAATTCTTGTCCCTGCCCACTGAAGAGGTAGCCAGACTCGTGCGCACTGCCGGACCCAAGGTCTGCGTCTTCCCCATCAACGGGACGCGCCGCTGGTTCAGACTGGAATATCCTGATGCCCCCGACACCATATCTGCCTATATAGACGCGATGGTCAGTGTACATATACGGTTATGTCGCTTGTTTTTTGAGCACGGTTTGGATACACTGATTGTTCCCGTTTTTGGTCCGGATTTATTGAAGCGAAGAGGCTATCAGGAAATAGCACTAAGAGGTTTATCCCGTCTTGCCACTGACCCCCTACTTCGCGATTTTTATTCCAGCAACGATATAAAAGTGCGCTTTTACGGGGATTATCAAAGTCATTTTAGTGATGCGCCTTGGCGAATTTTACTGGAGCAATTTGAAGATTTGGAAAGGGAAACAACCCACCATCAAAAACATCGTCTTTTTTTAGGCGTCTATGCTCAAGATATAACTTGCGCAATTACTAAAATAACAATAGAATACTATGAGAAGTATGGCGTTGTGCCGACAAGAGAAAAGTTGGTGGAACTGAATTATGGTGAATATATACAACCGGCAGACATCTTCATTGGGTTTGACCATTTTTGTGTCTTTGATATGCCGCTACTAGATATTGGTGAAACCGACCTGTACTTCACCGTATGCCCATCTCCCTACATCACATCAGCTCAATTACGCCAAATCCTATATGACCACCAATATTTGAGGCATGGGTTGTCAGAAGAGCATGAATCGCTGGGATATCATGTGGTGGAAAGAATGAGGAACTTCTATAAGGCTAATATTGAGCATACACAGGGTATAGGGATTGTAAAGGATGGTATTTGGTTCCCAACCAACCAGGTTGATATGCCCCAAGAAATGCAAAGGTAATTTTTGCAAAAGCGCCAAAAGAATCGCAGGAAACTGCTTGCCTGTTTTGTATAAAACAAAAACTTCTTTCAAACAAGCATTACTAGATATCAAGGATAAACCCTTATGTGGAAAAGCATCCTTCAAGTCTCCTCCACTGATCCGGACAATACTCGACGTCGAAGATTACTCAACATCCTTCTAGTCGGAATTTTTGTCTCGGCAATCGTTGGACTCCTAATAGCGGGATATGGCTATATCGCCAAGGCGGGAGAACCCTCAGACATTTTCTTGCTCTCAATAATTTGCCTGGCCTTTCTTGTCGGCGCCGCGATAATACACCTTGTTAATCGTCACTATGTGAAGATCGCCTCTTACTTGTTTATCCTTCTCCTCGTTGTTGCGTACATATTCAGTGATACGCCTTTTCAAATATCCGATGGCCGCTCCGTTTTTTTCTTTTCCATTCCGATTGTGATAGCAAGTCTGTTAATCCATCCGCTAGCCAGTTTCATATTGTCCGCTATTGGGTGTGTCATTATCACGTGGGCAGCATCGACAATCAATTCGCAACCTGACTTTGTGGTAATGATCGGCTTTTTTATGCTCGCCCTCATCTCCTGGCTCTCGTCCCGCAGTCTCGATCAAGCCCTTAAAGAACTACGGGCCACCAATACCAGCCTTGACCGACTCGTGCAGGAACGGACTCGAGACCTTGCTAACGCTCTCGCCCGGGAACGGGTCGAATCTGGTCGCAGCAAGGCCATCTTGGAAAGCATCGCCGACGGCGTCATCGTTTTTGACCTGCATGGAATTGCCAACATCGCCAACCCGGCCTCTGAGCGCTTGCTGGAATTATCGGTCAAACAAATTATCAATACGAGCATAGATAAACTAAGCCAGAACAAGGCCCTGGACGCGCAAAACCAGGGAATCCTTGCCGACCTGCTGTCAAATCCTAACGAGCAACGAACCAGTTATCGCATCCAATGGGGGAAGAGAACCCTATCGGTCACATCAGCGCAAGTCACTGATACTGAAGGCAACGACATTGGTACTGTGGCGGTCTTCCGGGATTACACCCATGAAGCCGAGGTGGAAAAAATGAAGTCCACTTTCCTGGCCATCGTATCGCACGAATTGCGCACTCCTCTGAATGCGATCCTCGGTTACGCAGAAATGATCAAAGAAGAGGTCTACGGTCCGGTTACAGAAAAACAAAGCCGGGCATCCGAAAGGATCATGACCAATTCCCGCCGCTTGCTGGATATCGTCAGTGACTTGCTCGATCAAGCGCAGATGGAGGCCGGAAAACTCACCTTTCAGATTCGCTCCTTCCGTCCCGAAGAGCTACTTGAAGCCGTTCATGGAGTAGTGGATAAATTCGCCGCTGAAAAAGGTCTGGCGCTGACCAGCGAGCTCGACCCGAACCTGCCCGATACATTGAATGGCGATATCGTCCGGTTGCAGCAAGTTCTCGTCAACCTGATTAGTAACGCCATAAAATACACCGATCAAGGCTCGATCCATGCCCGTCTGTATCGCTCAGATACAAGACATTGGTCTATCGAAGTATTGGACACCGGGGAAGGCATCCCTGAAGAAAACCTATCGCAAATCTTCGAGGCCTTCCGCCAAGTGGATAGTTCAGCCACCAGAAAACACGGCGGTTTTGGGCTGGGCTTGACAATCGTCAAACAATTGGCAGAATTAATGGGTGGAGAAATCAAGGTAAGTAGCAAGGTCGGAGTCGGAAGCGCCTTCACAGTTATACTCCCTATCACCCACACAAGGAATAAGTCATGAAAGAACTAGCTTTTATCATTGAAGACGACAAAGACCTTTCATACATCTTCGCCTCCGCCCTAGAACAAGCAAACTACGAGGTTGAAGCCATCCTTGACGGCTTGGCAGCCAAGAAACGCCTTGAGGAGACAACTCCCCACATGGTTATTCTTGACATGCATCTTCCAAGCATCTCAGGTGCAGACCTGCTGACACAAATCCGGAAAGATGCACGCTTTACGGATACCAGCGTCATAATCATCACTGCCGACGCCCGCATGGGCGAAGCATTTACGGATGCCGCAGATTTCGTTCTGGTCAAACCTATCGCCTTTACCCAGTTGCGCGACTTGGCCGCCAGGCTGCACAAGGCATAAATTTATCAATTGATTCTTGCCCAAACCTTGACCCCCTCCGCCGAATGATTTATCATCATTCGGCCTCTTTTTGTCAGATTTTGCATCCAACTCCCAGGAGTCATCATGCCAGAAAAAGTCGTCAATGATTTCAGCATCACCATTGCCACGGTCAATGGGTCCGGGTCGCAGACCGCCAACGTGACCCTGCTACGCGCCCTGTTCAAGATGGGCATCCCGGTCTCGGGCAAGAACCTCTTCCCGTCCAACATTCAGGGACTGCCCACCTGGTACACCATCCGCGTCAACAAGGACGGGTTTACCGCCCGGCGCGACGAGACCGAAGTGATGGTTACACTCAATCCAACTTCCTTCGCCCGCGACCTGGCATCTGTCCAGCCTGGCGGGGCCTTTTTCTACTCGGACGACATCAAGCTGCCCATTGGGCGCAAAGACATCTCCGTCTACGCAATGCCGGTCAAAGCCCTGGCACGCGCCGCCGACGTGTCACCCAGCCTGCGCGACTACATCGCCAACATGGTCTACGTGGGTATCCTGGCCCACATGCTCGGCATTGACATGGAAACTATCAAGCAGGCGCTGTCCTTCCACTTCAAAGGCAAGGAAAGCCCGATCAACTCCAACCTTGGCGTCGTCCAGGCTGCTGCTGACTGGGCGAAACAAAACCTGACCAAGTCCGACGCATACACGGTTAAGCCAATGGATAAAACATCCGATCTCATCATGGCGGACGGCAACACCGCCGCCGCCATCGGCTCGGTCTACGGCGGGGTGCAGTTCGCTGCCTGGTATCCCATCACCCCGGCTTCGACCCTGGCCGAGTCGCTGAACGCCTACCTGCCGCAGTTGCGAAAAACGAAAGATGGCAAGGCCACCTACGCCGTACTGCAAGCCGAGGATGAATTGGCCGCCATCGGCATGACCGTCGGCGCGGGCTGGAGCGGACTGCGCGCCATGACCTCCACCTCCGGGCCAGGCATCAGCCTGATGGCCGAATACGCCGGGCTGGCATATTTCGCCGAAGTGCCGATTGTCATCTGGGACGTGCAGCGTATCGGACCCTCCACCGGCCTGCCCACTGGATCGCGGCAAGGTGCTCTGGGAAACCAACCTTGAAAAAACAAACGGCGCCTGGGCACGCTACAAGGACGTGGATGGGGATGGCATCCCCTACCGGACTCTGCCCGGCAACCAGCACCCGGCTTCGGCCTGGTTCGGTCGAGGCACCGGTCACGACGAGAACGCCCGTTACACCGAAGACAGCGAAACTTGGGAAGAGAACATGTCCCGGTTGAAGAAGAAATACGACACCGCACGCCTCCTCGTCCCGCCGCCCGTGATTGATAAGCCCGCCGGGGCCAATATCGGTATCATCGCTTATGGCTCGACCGCCCCAGCAGTCGAAGAAGCCCGAAGTTTGCTGAAGCAGGATAAGGGTCCGAAAACCGCTTTCATGCGTCTGCGCGCCCTGCCCTGCACAAAGGAAGTCCGCGATTTCGTAAAAAAGTATGACCATATCTACGTTGTCGAAGCGAACCGCGACGGGCAGATGAAACAAATCCTCAGCATGGCAATGCCCGATCAAGCGCCCAAATTCCGTTCCGCCGCCCACTCCGACGGCCTGCCGTTGACTGCAAAATGGGTCAAAAATGCTATCCTTGCCCAGGAGGTGAAATAATGGCTATCCCCGTTCCAGTGGCTGCCGGCCCGCTCAACAAAGCCGGTCTCTCGAAAAACGATTACAAAGGCCTGGCCTCCACGCTCTGCGCGGGCTGTGGCCATAACTCCATTGCCAACCAGATCGTCGCCTCCTGCTACGAACTGGACATCGTGCCGGAAAAGATCATGAAGTTCTCCGGCATTGGATGCTCATCCAAAAGCCCTACCTATTTCCTGAGCCGTTCCTTTGGCTTCAACAGCCTGCACGGGCGCATGTCATCCATCGCCACCGGTGCCATCTTCGGCGACGTGGGCCTGCGCGCCATCGGCGTGAGCGGCGATGGCGACACGGCTTCCATCGGAATGGGCGGGTTCAAGCACATGGTGCGCCGCAATGTGCCGATGACCTACATCGTCGAGAACAACGGCGTCTACGGCCTGACCAAGGGCCAGTTCTCGGCCACCGCCGAAGTGGGGTTGAACTTGAAATACCAGGGCACCAACCCCTACATGCCAGTGGACATTTGCATGGAGGCCCTGGCGTCGAAGGCCACCTTTGTGGCGCGCTCCTTCGCCGGTGATCCAAAACAGGTTAAAGAGTTGCTCAAGGCTGCCATGAGTCATCGCGGCATTGCCGTGCTGGATATCATCAGTCCGTGTGTAACCTTCAACAACCAGGAGAACGCCACCCATTCGTACACCTGGGGCAAGGACCACGAAGCGCCACTGCACGAAATTTCCTTTGTCCCGGCCCTCGATGAGATCGAATTGCCAGATGAATTTGAAGAAGGCACCATCCGCGAGGTGACCCTGCACGATGGCTCGACCGTTGTCTTGAAGAAACTCGAAAAGGATTACGACCCGACTGATCGCGGCAACGCCTTCCAGATGCTGGAGGAGGCCGAACGGGGCAATATCCTGGTGACGGGTCTCATCTACATTGACACCTCCCGCCCCACCCTTTTGGACGGTTTCAACCTGGTGGACACCCCCCTCAACCGTTTAGGCGAGTCGGACCTCCGACCTGCCCGCGAGACAATCGGGAAGATCAACGCGATGATGTTTTAACCCCTCACCCCCACCCATCCTCCCCCATTTTCACCCCCCACAGTCCCCCCATTTCCGAGTTCGGAAATGGGGGGATGTCCGCAGGACAGGGGGGCCGGGTGTAAAATACCCACATGCTCCAAATCTCCCCCTCCCTCACCCTCCCCGACTCCGAACTGACCACCACCTTCATCCGTTCCTCCGGCCCAGGCGGACAGAATGTCAACAAGGTAGCGACTGCCGTCCAACTGCGCTTCGATGTGCGCAACTCCCCGTCGTTGTCAGAGGATGTTAAGGCGCGTCTTATACGGGTGGTAGGGAAGCGGATGACGAGCGACGGGGTGCTGGTCATCGAGGCTAAACGCTATCGGTCGCAGGAGCAGAACCGCCTCGACGCCGAGTTGCGGCTTACGGTGCTCATCCAGAAAGCGCTGGTCCCGCCGAAGAAACGCAGGCCCACGAAACCGAGCGCGGCAGCCAAGGCGAAAAGATTGGATGCAAAGAAACGCAGGGGAGAGACCAAGCGTTTACGGCAACCACCCGGGGAATGAAAAGCCAATTTTCAATGTGGCTGTATAATCTGTACATAATATGTCACACAGATCCTAGCCGTATAGAACCCTAAACATTTGGGATTTTACACGGATTGTCCATAAGATATTATCCGACCCGCATAAACGCGAGTTGGGCAGCCTTTCAAAACTTATCAGGAATTAGCTACTAGGTCAATCCATGACAACAGGTGGTTCTGGCAGATGGCGCAATTCCGACGATTCTCATGGCAAGCATGATGTAGTGCTAGAAATCCCCAGATTAGCACCTATTGGAGTTCAAGTAACAGAGTTGACATACGAACTCATTCGAAACCTTTCAAATCAGAGGACCGAGTTACTGGACAGAATCCAGAAGCAGTTTCGCGAAGCCAATGTTTGGAGTGATACGAGAGTTCTTGTGAAGTATTACATTTCACGTGTCAAAACAAGGAAACCAAATGCAAAGCAACTCAAACGCAGCACAGCTTCAATTCAAGAAGCACTCCGCACGCTAGATCGCAGAGTTAGAAAATTGGAATTCGATTTTGGAATCGTTTGGATAATCCCAATTGAGCCAGAAGCCAAATTCTATGTTCCTTTTGAAGGAAATATCGGTATCGACTTGGATTTCGACTGGCTTCCAGAGTCTGAAAGCAGGTATTTTGGCGCAATCGATGAGATAATCAAGAAAAAACGCAATTCAAAATCGTCCTGGTTACTCATCTGGAGTCTTCAGTTCCTTATCGACAGCAACTCGTTTGGTGACCGCGTTATTGAATATATGAAGACTCAATTCGCCCGGACACAATTTGAACGTGTATATTTTATCGAGTCTCTTGATGGAGAAGGTCTTTTTCAGGCAAACCTAAGTCTCCATCGAGTAAAGTAGAAACCTATAGGATATAGTAACTGATTGCCCAATACGGCGTGCACGCGGACGCTGGATTCGCACCTCCAAATTGGTTTTTTCATGGCCTTGAGTTCTTCCGTTTCGTGGGCGAATCTCGTCTTTCCGGCCGCCGGTAACGCGAGCCGTTACTGGCCTCACCCTGATTGGAGGAGCAGCATGAACTTACTTGATCAAAACAGCCTCGCGAGAACCATTGATGCCGTTAACGAGGCTCACTTTTTCGGGTACCGCATTCCGGAAATAGAGTCACGCCGGGTGGTCCAGTGGCTGGCTGCGCGGCAGGGGCTGCCCGGATCGTACTCGGGGATGTTTGCTCCGACAGAACTCGACTTCGAGAATGGCATCCGGCTGTTCACGGGTGAGCAGATTACATCTGGCGCCGCCACCAGTCACATCCTTGGGGAAGAGTCCTGCCGCGCCCTCCTTCTGCTGGGAACGGGTATTGTGGAGGCGCAGGCAGCAATGCAATCGGCAACCCGCTCGATGGATCAGCGCCTGAGCGAGTCTGAGTCCGAAAGAGGCAGGCTGGGATTTTATTGATGCGGTACCTGCACGGCGTCGGTCTGGCGCCATTTGACTGCAGGCGGCCTGTCGAAGAAGATGCAGCGTCTTTCGAGCGGTGTGGAAATCCTTAGGGCGCACCGCCATACCGACGGGCGCTGGCATCGCTTCCCGTTCTACTACACATTACTTGCCCTGCTGGAGTTTGACGATAAAAAAGCCACCCGTGAGCTGGAGTATGCTGCCCCGAGGCTTGAGAGCATTCTCAGACGTCGTGACACTGGAGACCCGTACGCTTCAAGGCGGCGGGTGGTCGCGGAGCAAGTGCTCGCAAGAATCTAGTATTTTATCGGTTAACACAGGTAATGGATGAAAACATATGTTGCACTTTTCAGGGGTCTCAACGTTGGCGGGAAGAACATCCTGCCAATGAAAGACTTGATCGCCGTCCTCGAAGACATTGGCTGTCGAAACGTCAAAACATACATCCAAAGTGGAAATGCAGTGTTCGAGAGCAGCATAAACGAATCCGCACAACTTTCTAAAAACATTGGCAATGAAATCAAGGTACGCCGGGGCTTCGAGCCATACGTTCTTCTCTTGGGGCTTGAAGACATAGAAAAGGCAATTACGAACAATCCATTCCGAGAAGCGGAGAAGGATCCCCAAGCTTTACATGTTGGCTTTCTTCCGTCGGCACCCAAAAATCCTGATTTGAAAGCCCTCGAAAATCTCAGGAGCGCTAGCGAACGATTTCGGCTGATTGATAATGTCTTTTATCTGCACGCGCCCGAGGGTATCGGACGATCCAAACTGGCTGCAAGTGCCGAGAGATTGCTCGGCGTCACGATGACCGATCGCAATTGGAGAACAGTGTGTAAAATCAAGGAAATGGCGAGAGGTTGAAACAATGCGCCCAATACAAGGAGATTCTCATGAAAAACAAAACCGCAGTTCTTTGGAGCAGTATCAGCATTCTGCTAACCATCCTGGCCTGTAACATCTCGAAAGCAAGGCCGGATTCACCAACCCTAACCGAACTCCCTGTCATTACAGAGCCTCCCGTAGAGCAAAACCATCCCAGCGGATTGCCCACCCTGACCCTGCAAGCGGGCAGCGGTTACCTTTTCGATACCGCACAGGTTGTGGCTGGCTCCGATGACCGCGACATCTGGTGGAACCGGATCGAACAGGCCGCAGGGTGGATTCTCGAATCCAGGCCTTTCGAGCCTGCCGTTGGTGAGGCTTTTCTGGTCGAGGTGACTGCTGAAACCGAGTATGCTATTATTCGAGTCCTGTCCTTTGGAGGTGAAGGGGAAATATCGTTCGAGTATCTCTTCCCCTTTGAGGGGTCAATTTTGCCATAGCTATAAAAACCTCCCGCAGGTTTGAAACCTGCGGGAGGTTCGCTGTCACCTTACCGTATGCAGCAGCGCCATATTCGGCTGGGGGAAATCGCGCACCGGGAAGCCGGAAACGATCACCACCTGCTGACCCGGCTGCACAGTCTCTTTTTCCTTGAGCGCCTTTTCGACCTGCTCGATCATCTCCTCCACCGTATTCGCCCAGGGCACGTGGTGCGGGATCACGCCCCAGCCCACCGCCAGGCGGCGGTAGGCTTCGTCAACGGGGGTGAAGGCCAGTACCGGCACACACGGACGGGCTTTTGACAACAAGATGGCCGTCCGCCCGGTGCGGGTGAAGACGGCAATCGCCTCCACATCCCGGTCATGCGCCAGTTCGCGCGCCGCCAGGCAGATTGCCACCGCGTCGTTGTGCTCATCCGCCTGGATGACCTGCTCGTGTCCCCATTTATGGAAATCCGATTCGGCGTGGCGGACAATGCGGTCCATCATTTTCACCGCTTCCAGCGGGTACTCGCCCGCGGCGGTCTCGCCGGAGAGCATCACTGCGTCCGTGCCATCATAGACGGCGTTGGCCACGTCCGAGGCTTCGGCGCGCGTCGGCAACGGGTTATGGATCATCGATTCCAGCATCTGCGTTGCGGTAATGACAATCTTCCCCTTACGGTTGGCCTCCTGGATGATGCGCTTCTGCGCCCCGGGCACATCCTCCGGGGCCATCTCCACGCCCAGGTCGCCGCGCGCCACCATCACCCCGTCCGCCGCGTCCAGAATGCCATCCAGGTTGTCGAGCGCTTCGGGGCGCTCCAGCTTGGCAATCACCAGCGGCGACTGCTCGCCAAGCCGGGTGGTGACAATCTGTTTCACCATCGCCACGTCTTCCGGCAGACGTACGAACGAAATCGCAACGATGTCCACGCCCAAAGACAGGCCGAACTCCAGGTCTTCGGCGTCCTTCTCGGTGAAGGCCGGGAGGTTGAGCCGCACACCGGGGAGGTTGATGCCTTTGTTGGAAGTCAACTCGCCGCCGGTGCGTACCTCGGCGGTCACCAGGTTCTTCTGGACTGACTTGACTGCCAGCGCCAGCCGTCCGTCATCGAGCAGGACCCTGTCGCCGGACTTGACGGAATAGAATAACTGGGGAAAGTCCACCGGGATGGAATCTCCCTCGGGCTTTTCCCCGCCTTCCGGGTAGAGCCGGACCTCCTGCCCGGCGGCCAGTTTCAGCGGCGCTGGCAGCACGCCGACGCGGATCTTCGGGCCTTGCAAATCCTGGAGCACCGCCAGGGGACGGTTGAGACGTCTCGAAACGGCGCGCAGGAGCGAGGTCCGCGCGGCGTGCGACTCGTGTGTGCCATGCGAAAAATTCAGGCGGGCAACATCCATTCCGGCCTGGATGAGAGTCTCGACTACAGACTCATCCTGGCTGGCTGGCCCCATCGTGGCAACGATTTTGGCTTTTCTGTCCATGCCATTATTATATAACGAAGGGCGGCCGATTGGCCGCCCTTTTGGGACTATATCCAGTTAAGTTCGGTAGCCTGCTTTTCCAGGTCAGCCCGGAAATCAGGATGGGAAATACCAATCAGCGCTCGAACGCGCTGGCGGATTGTTTTTCCATACAAATCGGCTGCACCATATTCTGTGACGATGTAATGGACGTGGTTGCGGCCGGTTACAACGCCTGCTCCTTGCTTGAGCATCGGGACGATTTTACTGACGACTGTACCATCCTTCATGGTATTCGTACTGGGCATGGCAATGATAGGGACGCCGCCTTCCGAGCGGGAAGCCCCGTAAATGAAATCGAGTTGACCGCCGATACCACTGAAAAATTTTGGGCCTATGCTGTCAGCGCATACCTGACCGGTCAGGTCAATCTCGATGGCCGAGTTGATGGCTACCATCCGGTCGTTCCGGGCAATGTTGAAGGGGTCGTTCACCCATTCGGTGCGCCGGAATTCGCACAAAGGATTATCGTGAACCCATTTGTAAAGCCGCTGGCTGCCGAGGACAAACCCAATCACTATCTTTCCGGCAAGCAGGGTCTTGCGGGCATTGGTTACCACGCCCGCCTCGACCAGGTCAATCACGCCATCGGAGATCAGTTCAGAATGAATACCCAGGTCTTTTTTGTGGAAGAGGAAACCAAGTACGGCATCCGGGATACCGCCGATCCCCATCTGCATGGTTGCGCCATCCGGGATCAGCTCGGCGATATGCTCGGCGATCCGGCTGACGGTCCTATCGCCTTCCGCAGCCTGGGGCAATTCAACAACCGGGTAGTCCACGGGGACCATATACTTCAGTCGGCTGACATGGATAAAAGAGTCGCCCAGCGTGCGCGGCATCTGTTCATTGACTTCAGCAATGATGATCTTGGCTGATTCCGCCGGGGTCTTGGTCAGGCCGACCTCCACGCCCAGCGAACAGAAGCCGTGTTCGTCTGGTGGCGACACGTGGATGAGCGCCACGTCAACTGGCAGGATGCCGTTTTTAAAAAGCAGAGGAAACTCCGAGAGCAGCACAGGCGTAAAATCGGCCCGTCCTTCCCACACCGCCTTGCGCACATTGGCGCTGATGAACAACGTATTGATCCGGAGATGTTCTTCCAGACCTGGCCTCACGTAATCCGCGGGCCCGGCGGTAAGCGCCTGGCATAATTCAACATCCTTGAGGCTGGGAGCATAATCCACCAACGCCCCCAGTAATTTCTGCGGTACCGAGACGTTGCCAGTCATGAACACACGGTTGCCTGACTTGATCGCCCGGACAGCCTCCTCGGCCGTGGTGAGCCGCTCTTTATAAATTTGATTCCAGTCCATATTCGACTCCTATTTCATCAGGCGAGAGAGATGGCGCACATCGCCCTTGTACGTAGTGACGGCTGCTTCGATAGCCTGATTCTGCTTGATCGCCTTATCCACACCCAGATTGGCAATCTCTAGGATATATGGGATTACCGGGTTGACAAATGCGTGAGTTGCGGTGCGCGCCACAACACCGGGCATGTTCGGCACACAATAATGGATAACGCCTTCCTCAACGTACGTAGGCTGGTCGTGCGTGGTGGGGCGGGACGTTTCCACGCAGCCGCCTTCGTCTATGCTGGTGTCAATAATCACCGAAAGCGGCCTCATTGATTTCACCATGTCCCGAGTGACAAGAATGGGAGCGCGCTCGCCTAATTTCAATACGGCGCCAACGAGCACCTCTGCATATTCACACACGCGCCGGATATTCCGTTCTGTCGAAAGCATCGTAACAACACCAGGCATGAGTTGGCTAATGCGCTGCAAAGCGTTAACATCCCGATCAAGAACAGTAACGTGCGCCCCCAGGCCGAGAAAGGCGCGGGCGGCATACGTACCCAGCGTTCCTCCGCCGAGGATGGACACTTCCGCTGGCGGAACCCCAGGGATCCCACCCAGGAGGACGCCGCGACCGCCAAAATGGCTTTGCAGGAAGCGCGACGCAATTTCCGCCGCCATCGCCCCGCCAATCTGGCTTAGGGGGCGCAAGACTGGCAGGGAACCATCCTCTTCCTGTATCTGTTCATAAGCAATGGCTGTAATCTTATTCTCGAGCAGGAAATCAATCTTGCTCTGGCGAGTAGACGCCAGATGAAGCAACCCGGCAATGGTCGAACCAGGGCGAATCTGGTCAATCTCATCTTCGGTTGGACGAGCGACCTTTAGAAGCAGGTCAACCCGGCCAAAGATCTCCTCCGCTGAATAAACAATTTTTGCCCCGACCTTTTCGTATTCGTGGTCGAAAAATTTTGCGCCAGTTCCGGCTTCATGCTCGATATAGACCGTATGTCCGGCATTCGCCAGGATTTCAACCCCAGCAGGAGAAAGACCTACACGATACTCGAATGGCCGGATTTCTTTCGGGATACCGATGTTCATTCTATGCCTCCAATCCAAACAATTTATGATTCAGGCAAATTAGCCCGCTTATTATACACCATGATAGTTCAAAACTTCACGAATGGATGGCAAAGCCCAGTCAATGGTTGCCTTATCTATTACCAGTGGCGGCGCAAAGCGGATTACGTGTTCGTGAGTCTCCTTTGCAAGGATACCCTTCGCCTGAAGCGCCTCGCAGAAACGACGCGCCCCGCCCGCCTCCTTTTTCAATTCGACACCGATCAGGAGGCCGCGCCCGCGTACTTCCTTGACATGCGGGCTGGAGATCTCGGCCAACTGCTCGACGAAATACTCACCCAATTCCGCAGCGCGTTCCACAAGATGTTCTTCCACAATTACGTTCAACGCGGCGCGAGCAACAGCCGCCGCCAGCGGGTTGCCGCCAAACGTGGACCCATGTTCGCCGGGCGCGAACAGACCCAGGATTTCCTTGTCCGCCAGCACGGCCGAAACCGGGTAAAAGCCTCCGGCCAACGCCTTACCAACGACAGTTACATCAGGGCGCACACTCTCGTGCTGCGCGGCGAACAGCTTTCCGGTCCGGCCCAGGCCGGTCTGGATCTCGTCCGCGATGAATAACACATTATTCTTCTTACAGAGTTCGGCCACCTTCTTGAGATACCCCGTTGGTGGGATGATGACCCCGCCCTCGCCCTGGATGGGTTCGAGCAGGACCGCCGCGGTGTTTGGCGTGATCGCATTAGCGATGGCGTCCGCGTCGCCGTAGGGTACGGTTACGAAGCCGGGGGTGAAGGGGCCGAAGTCGTCACGGTAGAGTGGCTCAGTGGAGAAGGAGATGGTGGTAATTGTGCGCCCGTGGAAATTCCCGGCGCAAGTGATAATCTCGGCCTGGTGGCGCGGGATTTTCTTGACCTGGTATGCCCACTTGCGGGCGATCTTGAGCGCCGTCTCGACCGCCTCCGCGCCGGAGTTCATCGGCAGGGACATGCCGTAGCCGGTCAGATCAGAGAGTTCCTTGTAGAGCAGAGGCAACTGGTCATTGCGGAAAGCGCGCGAGGTCAGGGTGATTTTCCCGGCCTGTTCCACCAGAGCAGCCAATATCTTCGGGTGGACGTGTCCCTGGTTGACCGCCGAGTATGCTGACAGGCAGTCGAGGTATTTCTTGCCCTCCACATCGTAAACCCAGACCCCGTCGCCGCGTGTGATGACGACATCCAGCGGGTGGTAATTGTGCGCCCCAAATTTCTCTTCGAGTTGGATATATTCCTGCGTGTTCATGGTTTCACCTCTTCAAAAAGGATTGGTCAGCCCCGAGCGCCACGCAGTCGAGAGGCGTTTTACAATTTACGATTTTCGCATTCCGCTTAGATCAGGCCACTCCGAATAGACGAGCCAGCACGGCCTTCTGGGCGTGCAGCCTGTTGTGCGCCTGCGGGAAGATGACCGAGTGCGGACCATCGGCCACTTCGTCGGTCAGTTCATGGTTGCGATGCGCCGGCAGGCAGTGCATCACGATAACATCCTTGTCGGCTTCGGAGACTAGTTTCGCATTGACCTGGTACGGTGGGAAGACTGCTTCGCGTTTGGCAGCCTCTTCTTCCTGGCCCATGCTGGTCCAGGTATCGGTATAGATGACGTGGGCGCCCTTCACGGCTTCGTGCGGGTCATGCAGGAAGGCAAGCCTGGACCCGCTCCCTGCCGCGGTCTTTTTAGCCGTTTCCACCGCTCCAGTGGGCATGTCATAGCCTTCCGGGTTGGCAATTGTGAAATTCCAGCCGAGTTTGGCAGAGATCTGCATCAGCGAGACGGCCACATTGTTGCCGTCGCCAACGTAAACCACGTTCAACCCTTTGGCTTTGCCAAATTTCTCCAGGATGGTCTGGGCATCAGCCATCGCCTGGCAGGGGTGACTGAAGTCGCTCAGCCCGTTGATGACCGGCACCGAGGACCATTTTGCCAGTTCCAGCACGTGGGCGTGCTCGAAGACGCGCGCCATCACGGCATGAACGTAGCCCGAAAGGACACGCGATACATCTGCGATGGACTCGCGCTTGCCGAGGCCAATCTCGTTCGGCGACAGATAGAGCGCGTCGCCGCCCATGTGGCGCATGGCCATATCGAACGAGACGCGCGTCCGCAGGCTGGGTTTCTGGAAGATCATCCCCAGCACCTTGCCCTTGAAGAGCGGCGGGTTTCCGCCAGCGAAATGCTCTTTCTTAAGCCGGATGGCAAGGTCGAGAAGGTCTTGCAGTTCCTCAGAAGAGTGGTCGGAAATATCGAGAAAGTGTTTCATTTTTAGGCTCCATTTTGGATGTCTCCCCAAGTATCAAACTGCTTGCGATGGAAGTCAAGTGCAAACTGTTAGGATGTTTCATGAATTAAATCACGTCAAAAAGATTCTGTCACACGATACCCCTTACCTTATGCCAATAGCGGAACAGTCCGTAGGCCGCGAACCCGGCGGGTGCAGCCCGCTCGTAAACATCCAAATCAGCCTCGGCCAATCCGGCAGCCAATCCTTGAGCTCGCAGGAAACTTGTGTACTGGGTATTCAATGTTTCTACATCGGGAATCTCGGGCATATTCCGTGCCAGCCACGCTTCCACATCATCGAGGAATTGACCAGCCCTGGCCAGGTGCGCTGCGGCATTATTCGAGATACCGAAATGGGTCGGCGCAATGCGTGTGCAGCCAGTGTTGAGCAACCGCCTGAGGCTGGCACGCCATTTTTCCATATCGGTTTCCGGCGGGACAAATGGAAGGCACACGTAATCATTCAAAAATCTCACCCCCCCCACGTCGCCGGAAAAAATCACATCTTCGAAAACATAAGAAATATGATGTTCCGCGTGGCCCGGAGTATGCAGCGCCCGGATGCGCACTTCATCAGCAACGATCTCCATAACGTCCTGTGCCTCGGCCAGGCGCGCCTCCGGGACAGGTTTCATATCGCCCCAAAGTACATCCATCCTCCCGCCATAAAGACGCGCCGCGCTGGAGACAAGCTTTTCCGGTGCCAGCATGTGCGGCGCTCCAACAGGATGGACGAATACCTGCGCCCCCTGCCCGGCAAACCACCCAGCCGCCCCCGCATGGTCAAGATGAATATGGGTCAGCAGTACGTGGGTCACATCCAGTGGCCTATATCCATTCGCTGCCAAGGCGGGGATCAACACAGGAAGCGTAGACTCAGGTCCCGGGTCCACGAGCACCGCGCCGCCCGAATGCGGGATCAGGTAAGTTGCGATGTCGCCTGTACGGCCTAAAAAATTCAAATCAATTGTTATGATAGGCATTTGTTATGCTCGCGTCGTAAAGTAATATTTCGGGTAGTACCGGCCCTGGAAATAGAATGCCGGCAGGGAGAGATGAGCCCCAAGGTCGTCCCCATACCCCACCGGGCAGACCGGTACGCTCATCGCCAGCAAAGTCGAGGCAATAGCGTCGGAATCGCCCGACTCTCCGCCAAATGTCGCCGCCTTGAGTAATACCACCACCGGGCGCAGGTTACGGCGCTGGAGGTCTTCCACGGCCAGCAAAAGTTCAGGATTGGTGGAAGGCGTGATGAGGATGACGCCCGTCCCCAGTGGGAGGAGCTTGGCCTGCATGGTAACCAGTCCAAGTACAGGGATGCCGCCATCCGGCTGGAGGAAGGACAGGGTTTCCAACAACTTGCCCACCTGACGTTCGCCGCGCTCACTCGAAAGAACAGTGAATTTCGCCGACGAGCAGGCCAATCCCACCGAGCGGCGGTTGCGCAGGAAGTGCTGTGCCAGCGAACCGGCGGCGCTCATGGCGTACTCGAACGTGTCGCAAGGCAGGTTGACCTTCGGCCTTCGCAGCAGGAGTTTCTCGTCAATCAACGGGAGTTGTTCATCTTCCTTGCGGATATGAACATTGCTTTGGCCATCCACAAACAGCCAGATCTCCGCCTGTGGATCCTGCTCAAACTCTTTCACCATAAAACGACCGCGCCGCGCCGTACTCGGCCAGTGGATACGCTTCATCGGATCGCCGGGTACGTACTCGCGCACGCCCGCCGCGTGCGGGGTCACATCCGCTGTCTTCGTGCGAATGGTCTTGCCGCCCGGCAAAATCCCTGGAGGCGGGGGAAACTCCGAGATGGGGAAAGCCATCGGCAGAACGACCAGCGTGTCAGCCGCCGGGATATGCTTTTCGACCGGGAACAAACCAAAGGGGTCGCCGGCCGAAATTAGCGTCGGGCCGAGCGGGTATGCCCCGCGCCGCGTCAACAAGGTGCGCGCGGCATAGAAACGTTTCTCGCGTCTCCCGATGCGGGTCAGCAGGCGCGAACCGGCCGCGCCTGGAAGTGTGGACTGGTTGACGACCTCCAGCCAGGGACAACCCGGCCAGGTGCTGACTCCCACCTCAAAGCGTTCCTCGAACACCTCTCCCACACCTGCCCGCAGCAACCGCGCGTCGCGCCGGACCCGGATGCCGCGCGCCAAAAATGCCGACCACAACCCGGCCCCGACAAGCAAGACCAGGCCTAGATATGCCATCCGGATGAAAATGGCGTTCCCGGTGGCCGCCCAGGCGATGCCGCCCAGGATGATCAGCGCAAGAAGAGACCAGCGTAAAGTGGAGGAAGTCTTCATTGGTTCGAAAGAACTGCTCGCCGACGCCAGGACAAATCAACCCCTGGGAGCAAAATCCCCGCCCGGAACAGGCAGGCTGTCGAGAATCTCCTGCACAATGCGTTCGGCGGTCAATTCACGCAGGCGCGCCGCCGGCCCAACAATAACGCGATGCGCCAACACCGGAATGGCCGCCTTCTTAACATCGTCCGGCAAAACGAAACTGCGCCCCTCCAGCGCAGCCAGCGCCTGCCCGGTACGGAACAGGCCCAGCGAGCCGCGCGGGCTGGCCCCCAAATACACGTCCTCGTGTTGGCGCGTCCGGTTGACCATATCCACCGCGTAGCGCTTGACCGGCTCGGAGACATAAATGTGCTTTACGGCATTGATCGCCTCCAGCAGTTCCTCCACGTCAATGACCGCTTTCAGCATCTCGACCGGATGTTGGACCTGCTGGCGGCCAAGGATGTCCACCTCGTCAGCCGGGCTGGGGTATCCCATGCGGACGCGCAGCAGGAAACGGTCGAGTTGCGCTTCGGGCAGGGGAAATGTCCCTTCGTATTCGATCGGGTTCTGGGTCGCCAGCACCATGAAAGGCCGCGGTAGGGGGTGGGTCGCCCCATCCACCGTCACCTGGCGCTCTTCCATCGCCTCCAGCAAGGCCGCCTGGGTTTTTGGGGTGGCGCGGTTGATTTCGTCCACCAACACCACCTGGGCAAAGATCGGCCCGGGGCGGAACTCAAATTCCTTGCTGTTCTGGTTGTAGATCGAGACGCCGGTCACATCGCTGGGGAGCATATCAGGGGTGAACTGCAGGCGGTTGAACGAACAGCCCAGCGACTTCGCCAGGCTGCGCGCCAGCACTGTCTTGCCGACGCCGGGTACATCTTCGATGAGTATGTGTCCCTGGGACAACAAGCCGACAACGATCATTTCGATCGAGGCGCGCTTGCCGACAATGACTTTCTCGAGATTGGAAATCAGTTTTTCGCCAAAGGGTTTGATGATGGGCTTCATTATCTTTTCCTATATGGTTCAAAATTTGGGATCACAATCCAGCCAGCACGCGGTCAGCGCAGTCCCTGCCGGCATAGAGCGCCCCGCCCGTACTGGGCCCGGCCAGATAATCACCGCAGAAATAAACTGGATTTTCTTGCATATTGTTACGAAATTCGGCCAGCGCACCAAGATAGCCGGGGCGGAAGGTGGGTACTTTCGCAGGCCAGCGGTAGACCAGCGTCGCGCCGAGTTTGCCCTCCAATTGCGGGAAAACCTTCAAGGTGTCGCTTTTCGACTTTGCAATGATGGATTCATCCGCCTCGTTTGGGTCGTAGACTGCCACCGCGATATCCAGCAGGAGCAGGGTCTTATCACCCTGGTGCTGGTCGAGGCCGACTGAGCAGAGATAGTTCTGTTCAACACGCGGGATCATCACCCCCGGCACGCCGGGGTCGAAGTGTTCGTTCACTTCCTGGAAAATGGAGGCGGTGAAAGCGTAGCCCACGTGCGGGAAGAAACTTGCCCAGGCCTGGCGCGGTTCACCGAAAAGGCTCAAGACGCGCGTTCCCGGGATGGCCACCACGACACGGTCGGCCGTCAACGTTCCGGTGCGACCTGTCTTAAGGTAGGTAACGCGCATCGAGTCGGTGGCAGGAGGAAGATCCAGCCGCGTGACGACCGCCCCCATCCGGACATCCAGCCGGGCAGCAATCGCCTCGGGCAGGGCGCCAATCCCGGCGCGCAGTCCCAGGCTTTTCGTGTTGAGATAACTCATCATCAACGCCAGGAAGGCCTTGCGCGAGATGTCGTTCCCACTGTAACTGCAATAGGTCTCGAATGTGGGAAAGGCCCAGTACTCGAACATTTCCCGGCTGATGCGCTTGTTGAAAAACTCCTCCAGCGTTTCGACATCTGGACCCGGCACCTGGTCCATGCGATACATATTCTTCACCTTCGGCGCGACCGCCAGGAAATGCGGGATGAGTTTGAGCATCGCCAGGCGCGCTTTGAGCGAGACGCCCGTCCAGCCCAGGTAGGAACTGAGGGAGACAAAATTGACCGAATGGAGTTTGCCGTCCCGTAAGATGACTGTCGGGACGCCCTCGGTGAACATCTGATAGAGTTGGTCTTCCAGGCCAAGTTCTTCCACCATTTCGAGCAGGTACTTATCTCCGCCAGTGACGAACTTCGCACCGGGGTCAATACTCCAACCGTTCCAATGGATGGTGATCATGCGCCCACCCACATGGTCAGCGGCTTCCAGCACAGTAATGTCATGACCAGCCTTTTTCAGCAGGTACGCCGCGGCCAGCCCGGAAATTCCTGCGCCAATGACGATGATCTTCGACATCATGCCTCCTATCCTATTTTACTCGTACTTGTACCCGCTGCCAGTCAGGATCACAACAACAGGGTCAGGAAGTTGGCTGATGGTCTGTTCCAGCGCACTCCAGACGATGGCCGAGGTAGGTTCGACGTGGAAACCAAGATGGGCAAGCGCTTCGCGTCCTGGCAGGATTTCGCCCTCATCCACCGCGCAGATGGACCCGTTCCCTGCCGCGACCTCCCGCAACACCGCCGCCCCTCGGACCGGGACGCGCACCTTCACGCCTTCAGCCAGGGTTGGGTTTTCGGCGACAAATCTAAGTCCCTCCCGTCCGGCAGCGAACATGGCCCAGAGCGGCGCGCAGGCGCGCGCTTGCACGCCAATAATTTTGGGCAACTTGTTATTCTTGTCATTTGTTGGTATGTTTTTATATATATTGTTGGCTATACGCAGAGCGTCAAAGCCTCGCGCCATACCCAGGAGCAGTCCTCCCTGCCCAGCCGGGAGGACAATTGCGCCAGGCATCTGGCTCCCAAGCTGCTCGAAAATCTCGTAGGAGGCAGTGGCATAACCGGGTAGATTGAATGGGAGATACGCGTGGCTGGCATAGACTGCGCCCCCATCCGCCGCGCGGCGAACAGCCTCGGCAACGTCGGAACGTGAACCCGGAACCGGCACGAGGTCCGCGCCGAGGGCTTCGATCTGACGGCGCTTGGGACCGGAAGCCGATGCCGGGACGTAAATGTTGGCTTTTATTCCGGAACGGGCGGCGTAGGCAGCCAGCGACGCGCCAGCGTTTCCTGAGGAGTCTTCCACGAATTCGGATATGCCGCGCGCTCTTAACCAGCCCGCAATAACCGCAGAGCCGCGGTCTTTGAAAGAGCCAGTTGGATTTTGGAACTCACACTTGAAAGCGATCTCGCGCCCAAAAGCCTTCGCCCGCAGAAGTGGGGTATTCCCCTCGCCGAGAGAAATGGAGTCAATGTCCGCGGAGAGGCCGAAGGCAGCGCGATAACGCCAGATGCCGGGCTGGGACTCATCCACGAGAGATCGGTCAAATGCCCAGGGTGAAGAAAAGTCGTAGACCCCGCTGCAGACCGGGCAGTTGTAGGGCAGGCCCTCCTCGGGATAGGGGCGTCCGCAGTTGGTGCAGGAGATTGCCATCATTCTCCCGGCTTCGGGTGGTAGTGGCCTTCCACCCACTCTGCGCCGTCCGGGCCGACTTCTTTCTTCCAGACCGGGACGATTTCCTTGAGGCGGTCTATGCCGTAGCGGGCGGCGTCGAATACGCCGGTGTCACGATGGGCGGCGGAACAGGCGATGAGAGTCGTGGGCGTACCCGCATCCAGCCGTCCGATGCGTTGGAGGATAGCTATACCCTCCACAACCGGCCATTTCTGGCGGATCTCGTCTGCCACCTGCTGCATCTTCTCTTCGGCCATTGGCCGGTAGGCTTCGTATTCCAGGTAACTCGTTCGATGAGACTCGCCACGCGTGGTGAGGCCGCGCACGATGCCTGTAAAAATGACCACTGCGCCGGTGGTTGGGAGGGTGATCTGCGCGACGAGGGCGTCCAGGTCAAGTTTTTCTTCAGCGATGGAAAGGATTGTTGGATATTCCATAATCATGGTTTTCGGCGATCAGTTACCCCCCGCTGACGGGCGGGAAGAAGGCGATTTCGGCATTTTCAGGGATGACTTGTTCGTCAGCCGCGTACGAGCGGTTGATGGCGGCCATCATCGAGTCTTTGACCTTTTCGAGGCGCGGGTAGGTTTTGACCAGCGTCTCGGTCAGTTCTTGAATGGTCGTTCCGGTGGGGATTTCGAGGTCGAGGCTGCGCGCCCCGACATAGTCACGCAGGGTGGCAAACAATAAAATTTTCACGCGGTTCATTTTTCCTCTATTCAATGGGTGGACACCGTCCGCCCCTACGTATTGATAATGTCGCCCGACTTGCCGCCATGTTTTTCAACCAAGCGAATGTTTTGGATTTTCATGGTCTTTTCGGCAGCCTTGGCCATGTCGTAGACCGTCAGCGCGGCCACCGAGACGGCAGTCAACGCTTCCATCTCGACGCCGGTCTTGCCGAGGCCACCGAGACAGCGGTCAGGGCTTCCATCTCGACGCCGGTCTTGCCGGTCGTTTTGACCGAGGCGGTGATGACAACGCCGGGGAGGGCGTTGTCCAGGGTGAGGGTCACCTCGGCATGGGTAATGGGCAGGGGATGACATAACGGGATCAAGTCCGAGGTCCGTTTGGCGGCGGCGATGCCGGCAATCTGGGCAACGGTCAACACGTCACCCTTTTTGATGGCCCCGGCGCGGATCAAATCCAGGGTCGCCTTTTTCATGACCACTTCGCCTTTGGCGATGGCGAGGCGCTCGGTGTCAGGTTTGCCGCCCACGTCCACCATGCGGGCGCGGCCGGAATCGTCGAGGTGAGTCAGTCTGGAAGCCATGCCCGAATTATAAGTTATAATGCGCCTGCCATGGAACTGAACATCGCCGGTCACCAGACTGGAAATTACACCGTCGCCATCCCTGTGTATGAAGGGCCGCTCGACCTGCTCCTGCAGTTGATCGAGCGCGCCGAACTGGACATCACCGCCGTGTCGCTGGCGCAGGTTACCGACCAGTACCTGGCCTACATCCACCAGATGAACGTGCCGGCGGACGAAATCTCGGCCTTCCTGGTGGTGGCGGCGAAATTGGTGCAGATCAAGTCGGAGGCGCTCCTGCCGCGCCCGCCGGTGCGCGAACCGGGCGAAGAGGATCTGGGCGAGTCGCTGGCGCGCCAACTGCGAATATATAAACGCTTCAAGGAACTGGCGAACTGGCTCGACGAGCGCGAGGCGAAGCACCTGCGGACCTACCTGCGGGTCGCGCCGCCCCCGCACGTGGAGGGCCGCCTGGACCTTTCCGACATCACCCTGCCCGACCTGATGGCCGCCGCCGAGGCGGTTTTCGCCGAGGAGGCTGACAAAGCCGCCCTGGGGACGGTCATCTCGGCGCCGCGCATCACCATCCGCGAAAAGATCGCCTGGATCGCAGAACAACTAAGCAAAGAGTCGCATACCAGTTTCAGCGGGCTGGTGGGTGAGAGACCATCCCGACTGGAGGTGGTGGTCACCTTCCTGGCTCTGCTTGAATTGGTAAAACGTTACCGCGTCTCGGCAATGCAGGAGGGATTGTTCAGTGATATTCAAATCGAGAAAATGGAAGAGTGGAAAGAGGACGAGGAATTGGAGATCGAGTTTGAGTGATTGAAATTATAAGGAGGAGATGAAATGGGTACCTATACATTTGAAGATACGGATGCCGTTCACTCCGCCAGTGATGATTTGCTTGAAAAAAAACACAACCGGATGCTTAAGATAGCTGATATCTCAGGAGTTCTTGCATGGGTGGTGCTA
>JACQYE010000168.1:0-5701 GCA_016208355.1 Chloroflexota bacterium
GTCGAGCCGCCATCGGCTGTATCGGCGCCACGAGGCGCCGATGCTCCACCTCCCCCGCCACCAAAGCCTAAACGACGCAAGCCGCCGGAGCCGGAAAAGCCGCGCCTGCGGGTCACCTCCCACGTGGCGCGCGACCTGCTCCAGAACGCGGCCTACTTCAACGCCCTGCCCAAGGCGGTCGCCGAATACGTCACCAACGCCATTGACAGCGCCGAACCCGGCACGCCGGTCATCTGTGATGTGACGATTGCCGACGGTGAAGTGTCCATTGCGGATAACGGCAGCGGCATGACCTACGCCGAACTCTCGAACTTCTTCCAGATGCACGGCGAGAACATCCAGCGCAAACGCGGCCGCACCGTGCGCGGCAAGTTCGGCACCGGCAAGGCCGCCGCCTTCGGGGTCGCGAATACGCTACAGATCGAGACGGTCAAAGGCGGGAAACGCAACGTCGTCGAACTCCACCGCCTCGACATGGAATCGGCCAAAGACGGGCGTCCCATCCCGGTGCGCGAGGTGGCGGTGGACCAGTCCGCCCCAGATTCCCCACCCGGCACGACCATCCGCATCCGCGACCTGCTGGACGACGACCTGGACGAGCAGGCGGTGCGCGCCTACCTGGAGAAACTGCTCGGCCAGCACCTGCGCACGCATAAGGTGCGCGTCAACGGCCACGCCTGCCGCTACCGCATGCCGAAGGCCGAACTGACCTTTGACTTCAAGCCGCCGGAGACGGTCAGCGCCGTGCTCGGGCGGGTCAAGTGTAAACTGTGCGTCTCGCCGGACGAACTCGAGCGCGACGACAATGCCATCGCCGTGCTGTGTCATGGTTTCCTGCACGCCACCACGCTGGCCGGTCGCAGCCGGGAACCGCTGGTGGATTACGTCTTTGGCGAGGTGGAAGTCCCTGTTTTGGATGACGACCCCGGCCCGGTCCCGGCCTTTGACAACACCCGCAGCCTGGGCCTCAACCCGCAGAACCCCAAGGTCCAGGCGCTGGAGGCCTGGCTGGGCGAGTGCATTGACGAGGTGCTCCAGAAACTGGTCGAGCGGGAAAAGCGCCGCCAGAAAGCCCGCGAACAGCGCCTCCTGCGCCGGGTGGCCTCCCGGATCAAGACCTTCCTGGACGAGGATTTCCTGTCCATCCAGGAGTCCCTGCCCTGGGCCAGCCTGCCCGCTGCCCGCAAGCGTGACCTGCCTCAGCAGGCTGCCGGGAGCCGGTCTGCCGGACAAAAACCCAAGCCGCGGCCGTCGTTTGGCCGCTGGCTGCGCCGTCTGCTCGGGCTGGAGCCGCGCAAGCCGAAGGTCCCGCCCCGTCCGCCGCGCGGCGGGCCGGTCGAGTTCGAGATCCGCTACACCCGCGACGGGGCCAAGTCTGCCCGGGCGCAGTACGACGCCGAGGCAGGCGTCATCACCCTCAACCGCGACCATCCCCAACTGCGCACCGCCGAACGCGAAGCCGGCATCGAGAGCAACACCTACAAAATGCTCTCCTTCGACATCGCCTTTACCGAGTATGCCCTGGCCGTGGCCGACTATCTCGCCAAACAGGCCGCCGCGTACCGCAAGGACCTGGACACGAACGCGCTGGTGCAGAGCATCCTTGACCGTCTCGGGCGGAAGGCTGCCTACTACCTGGAAACCCGCGCCCCGCGAGGGGAATAATTTGTGTCGGTGTGAGCCGCTGTTGGTCGAGTAGGCGGCGGGTCTCGATACGTCCCAGCGGGACTACTCGACCATCGCCGCCGTATCGAGACCAAGCGGCGAGGCAATCCTTTGATGAAACCTTTATTTTTTCTCCTTCCCCTCCTCTCCCTCCTCGCCGCCTGCGGGACCTCGACGCCTGTCCCCACGGAAGCGGCTGTCTCCACGCCTTCAGAGACAGCCACCGCCGCTCCTTCCCAGACCTACACCCCTGTTTCTCCCACGCCGACACCCACCCCGCGGGTCTTCGCCGGGACGCTGACGACCCAGGTCAACGTCCGCTCCGGCCCCGGCACGACGTACGAGTCTCTCGGCCTTTTAGACAAAGACGAGACGGTGCAGGTCACCCTCCAGAGCGACGACGGGACCTGGTACCGCATCCTCTACCCGGATGCGCCGGACGGTTTTGGCTGGGTGGCTGCCCAATACGTGACCTTTGCCGAAGGGACTCCATTTTTCCCCACCGCCCCAGGCCAGCCTGGGCAGGATGTCCCCACCGGGCGCGTGCTGATTCGTCTCAATGTCCGTTCCGGGCCGGGGACGACCTTCGAGACGCTCGGCATGCTCGAAGCGGACACCATCGTCGTCCTGACGGCCAAGAACACCACTGCCTCCTGGTTCCAGATCGAGTATCCCAACGGCTCGGAGGAGCGCGGCTGGGTGACGGCGCAGTACGTCCAGACCGACTACTCCGCCGACCTGCCCGTAGTGGATGAGTTTGGCCGGCCCGTCAGCACCGGCACGCCCGGCGCGACCCCCGTCCCGATGACGCCCACCCCCACCCTCGGCCCCGCCGCGGACGATGGCGATTCCTCTGCCGACCCGGCTGTCAGCGTGGTGTTTTCATCAGGCGGCACGCGTAAGTTCACCTACTCCAGCCAGGTCTCGGCCCCCGGCGGGGACGCGGCGGACTGGGTGGAGTTCACCCCCTTTGCCAGCCTGCCCGGTGCGGACGCCCGTCTGTTGGTCACGCTCGTGTGCGCGGGCAACGGGGCGCTGGAGGTGGAACTGTGGCAGTCAGGCGCTCCGCTCCCAGCCTGGGGGACGCTTGAATGCGGCGACAGCGACCGGGTCCTGACCCTCGCTCCCGGGGACATCTACCAGTTCCGCCTGTCAGCCGCGGCAGGGGGTGGCTTGCAGTTCATCCAGTACAGTCTGACCGTGCAAAACCTGCCGTGACAGGGATTTCATTGGGAATAAAAAAACGAACGACCTGACACTTATATTTGGTGGTGGTCGAGTAGCCCCGAATGCTCTTTGAGAGGCGTATCGAGACCATATTTTGGGTATTTTTTTTCTTGCTGTTGGTCTCGATATGGCGGCGGGAGCAGGTTTCGTTAGGCACTCTTGGTAAGAATTCGTGAAATTCGTCAATTCGCGCCATTCGTGATAAAGCCCTTGCCCAAAGGAAGGCACGGTAAATCAGGGGAAAATTGCGGTCATGCTCTTTACAAAACTGTCATGGGGGATAGTCCTTAAGTCCTGCCTGCCAGCCGGAAAGCACCATGTACAATTAAATTGTGCATCTCTACACAATACAGGAATCCTTGCTGCAGGAGTTATCCCATGAAAACAAAATTCATCACATCGTTTATGGCGCTGGCGGCGGCTTTGCTGGTCCTGCTCTCCGCCTGCGGGGGTGACGTTATTTCCGGCACGGCCCCGGTCATCGCGGACACGGCCACCCTGGGCGAACTCCAGGGGACGGTACAGATCAAGAACCCGGACCAGGCAGACTTTGCCGCCGCTGCGGACGGCGACACGCTGCAGGTCGGGGGGCAGGTCCGCACCGGCTCCGATGGCCGCGTCCGCCTGGACCTGTCCACCGGCACCATCGTACGCGTCGCCCCGGACAGCCTGTTCACACTCGAATCCAACGAACAGCAGGACGGCAGCCTCTTCACCCGTTTGCTTATGCAGGCCGGGCAGATCTGGGTCATCCTGAACGGCGGGCAGATGGAAGTCCAGACTCCCTCCGGGACGGCCTCGGTGCGCGGCTCGTTCATGTCGGTCTGGGTGGACCCGGAAACTGAGGATGTGTGGGTGACCTGCCTCGAAGGTTGGTGCCAGGCCGAGAATCCCAGCGCAATCATGGATATGCTGGCGGGCGAGGGCGCCACGCTCTATAGTTTCGACCCGCAGGGGAATGTCCCGCCTCCGCCGCCCCAACTGCGCTATTTGAGTCAGGAGGAGATTGACACTTTCCTTGCCAACAACCCGGAAGCGCAGGAGATCATGAACGCTGTCATTGCCACGGCTTCGGCGCTGCCGCCGCTGGTCCCCTCGGCGACGCCCACACAGGTGGGCTCCTGCTTCGAGTTGGGCCTGCCCGAGAATGGCTCGCAGGCGGCTGCCGAAGGCCTCATCCAGTTCGACTGGTACGACCAGGCAGACGCTTATAAGTACATTATCACGATTAGTAAACCCAACGGCGCTGAGAAATCGTGGATCACCTGGCGGAGTTCCATCCAGATTGACGCCCTCGACCTGCCGCTGGAGGGGACGTATTCCTGGTCTGTCACCGCCTACGATGCGAACATCAATCCAATTTGCACCAGCGAAACGTGGACCTTTACCAAGCCGGTTACCGTCCCTCCCCCGGCAACGGCGTGCTTCGAGCTGACCGACCCTGCAGAGGCAGCCGAACTGCCGGAAACCGGTCCGATCACGTTTGCCTGGCAGGAACAGCCCGGGCGCTACAAATTCGTCATCACCATTACCAAACCGGATGGCAGCGAGTTCTCGAAGATCGTCTTCACGAACAGTTACACGCTCCCGGCGGAATCCTTGCCGCAGGGCGGCGCATACCAGTGGCAGGTGACGGCGTATGATTCGAATATCCGGCCCATCTGCTCCTCCGGGCCGCGTACCTTTACCAAGCCCGGTTCGCCCATCCCCACGCCGGACGAGAGCGGCTGCGTAACCCTGCTCACCCCTGCCAACGGCGCCGGGCTGGATGCCAATGGCCCGGTGGAGTTCACCTGGAGCGCCCACCCTCAGGCGTACAAGTATCTCATCAATTTCAAAGCGCCCAACAATATCACCACTTCATTGATTGCCTGGACGCCATCCCATCTCCGTTACATGGGCTCCCTGCCGCAGGGCGGCGCGTACGAGTGGTGGATCACGGTCAAGGATGGCAATCTGAACGAAGTCTGCTCCAGCGGTCATTTCACTTTCACGAAGCCGCAGGCGACTGTGCCGACGGCCACCCCCGACGGCGGCGGGATCGGAATATTCTGGAATCAGAATGGTCCGACCGGCAATATTGCCGGCTGCAACGCCTCCTTCTCGGTGGATACCAATGCGCCGGCCAGCGCGATGGTCAAGGTCATTTTCTCGGACAATCCGGTTCCCGATGGGTACGCGGACCCGCACTACATCCTCGGTCATCAGGGTGGGACAAAGTACAGCGCCAATGTCGAGTTGAACGGCCTGCCCTCCGGGACAACGGTCTATTGGCGCTTTGCCATCTACAACGGCGGCGTGTACACGCACGATGGCAACATCTACAGTTTCGTCTCTCCCGGCTGCCCGCCCGGCTCGGCATCGGATACGCCGACCACCTTCTCGAACGGGAGCGGCCCGGCTGCCAATTCCACCACCTGCACCAATCACTTCCAGGTGGATGCGGTGGATCCGGAAGGCCTGCAATATGTCAAGGTGCAGTATAAAGTGTACGATACCGGTTCCACTATCGTTGAGGAAAGTTACCAGCACCTGTCGTTCCAAAGCGGAGTGACCTGGGCCGGGGATCTAAGCATCCCCGTACAGCCGAACTACAACGTTGTCTGGTGGTTCTGGGCGATAGACAACAACGGGAACAGCGCTTACTCGGATACCCAATCATTTCTCTACGCAGGTGGATCTTCCTGTCCATAAACCTTTGCATTAGGCTCCACATCTGTTCTTCTCCCCGGTTACTGGGGAGGAAGATCATTCGAAAAAGGGAGTGCGAGCTGGCGCTTCGCGCCGCTCGCACTCCCTTTTTCGAAAA
>JACQYE010000168.1:5841-9566 GCA_016208355.1 Chloroflexota bacterium
AAATACCCCCCTTCCCGATACGGGAAGGGGGCCGGGGGGATGGGCAAGATATATTTAACATGAGTCATTCTTACAATTAAATTCGGGGTGACTCATATTTCTAATTCACTACCCAGCCATGCGCCGGAGACTTCCTCCGGCGCACTTGCTTTATAATACAGCCATGCAAGCTCCCCGAGGTTTCCGACTCGATTTACGGCGCGTCCTCCTGCTGGGCATTGTTCTGATCCTCCTGGTGCTGGAAGTATTGAGCGCCATCCCCGGCGTGATGGCCCCGCTGGAGCGCGTCGAACTGGCCACGCGCGACGGGATGATGCGCCTGCGCGGCGTCCGCACGCCGGACCCGGAGATTGTCATCGTTGCCATTGACGATTTCTCCTTCAACTGGACCGGTTACCAGTGGCCCTGGCCGCGCGCCTACCTGGCGCAGTTGGTGGAAAAGTTGAATGAATCCGGGGCGCGCCTTGTCGGCATGGATGTGTTCCTCTTCGAGTCTGGTTACGATGCGGGCGGGGATGAGGCCCTGGCCGCCGCGCTGGAGCAGACGCCTCAATCGGTCGCGGTCATGCAGATTTTCGAAGACGAAGCGCAGGGGATGGTCACGCTCAAACTGCCTCTGCCGGTCTACCGCGCGGGACTGGATGGCATCGGCCTGACCGGGGTGAACCTGGATGATGACGCCATCGAACGCGGCCTGCAGGCCTTCGATACATTCGGCGACGACGTTTACTACCACTGGGCTTTCGAGACCGCCGCCCTGGTCATGGGCGTGGAGCGGCCTGCCATCACCTCGGCCAGGCTGGTATTCAACGGCCACGTTGTTCCGGTTACCCAGGGCCGCTTCCTGGTGGACTTCGCCGGGCCGTCCGGCACCTACCCGACCTATCCCGCCTCCGATGTGGCGGACGGGCTGGTGGACCCGGCCGTCTTCCGTGGCAAGATCGACCTGGTGGGCGCCACCAGCATCACCCTGCACGATGTCTACCCGACTCCTCTCTCGGCCTCCGAGCCGATGCCGGGCGTGGAGATCGTTGCCAATGCCATCGCCACGATCCTGTCAGGCGCTTATCTGTTTGAAACCCCGCCCTGGGCCAACCTGCTGATTATCATCCTGATGGCTTTGTTAGCCGGTTTTATCGGAAATATACACCGTCCGACCGCCACCCTGCTGGCGTTACTCGGAGCGATGGCAGCCTATTTGGCTGTTTGCTACATCTTCTTTGTGTATGCCCGCTGGTACCTGCCGGTTGCGGGTCCCGAAGCGATGCTCTTCCTCGGCGTGGTCGTCCCCTTCATCGAGCAGGCGGTTTCGCAGGAAGTCGAAAAACGCCGCGTGCGCGGCTTGTTCACCCGCTTCCTCTCCCCTCAAATGGTGGACCAATTGCTTGCCACCCAGGACATCAATTCCCTCAACAAACGCGCCGACGTGAGCATCCTGTTCTCGGACATCCGCGGCTTCACCACCCTCTCGGAAAAAATGACGCCGGAGGAAGTGGTCTCCCTGCTCAACCCCTACCTGGAGGCCATGACCAGTATCGTTCACAAACATGGCGGCACGGTTGACAAGTACGAGGGCGATGCCGTCATTGCCTTCTTCGGCGAACCGGTCCATTACGTTGACCACGCCCTGCGGGCTGTGCGCGCCGCCGTGGAGATGCGCGTGGAACTGGCGCGCCTCAACCAGCGCTGGCAGGCTGAGGGTCGCCTTCGGGATGGCCTGGAGATTGGCATCGGCGTCCATACCGGCGAAGTCTTCGTCGGCTTGCTTGGCTCGGCGCAGCGCATCAACTATACAGTCATTGGCGACAACGCCAACCTGGCCTCCCGCCTGCAGGACCAGACGAAAATCGTTGGCTGGCCGATCCTCGTCAGCGAACGCACCGCCGAACTGGTGAAAGACGAGTTCGAGGTTGAGTTCGCCGCCCTGCAGGCCATCCGCGGCAAGAGCGACCCGGTTAATATCTACAAAGTCATGGGACGCAAAGGCGCTTCGGAGGCCGAGCGCGTGAAAGCGCTGGAAACCCAGTCCGTCTAACCGCCCCATGAGCCGCTTCTTCTCCCTGCTTTTTATTTCCTGCCTCCTGCTGACTGCGATGGGCTGCCAATCCGCCCCTGTCCGCCGCGCCTGGGAGATTGCCGACCTGCGCCTGCTCGACCCGCTGGACGCCCCCGCCCCTTCCGTTGAAATCCTGGCTGTCTACACCCGCACCCTCGGCTCGGACCTCGAAATCCGCCTCGACTTGCTCGACCTGCCCCTGATCCCCGATTACGACCTGACCCTGCGCCTGATAACGCCGGTGGATGAGATCACCCTCCTGCTTCCGGCCAGCGGGAAGCCTGCCGTCACTTCCGGGACCCCCGGCCTGCGCCTCCGCCTCGTGCGCGACCCGTGGCTGGATACTGTAATCGTGCGCCTCAACCGCTTGTATATCTCCCAGCCATTTTCCCTGCAAGCCATGGCCTACCTTCCCGGCCAGATAACTCCCGCCGATGAGACCGCCCTCGTCCGCTCCGATGCCCTCCCGCCCACACAGCGCGCCCCGGTGGCGCTTGCTTTCCGGGACGTGTTCCCGGCCTACACGCCCGCCCAGGCCCTGCGCCGCTGGGACGGGGCGCACACCGGTCCCAATGGGGGGCGTCATGGTCTCAAGCATATCCTCAACGCTGTCGAAGAAACCCGGATTCCCGTCGTCCTGCTCGACCTGAAGACTCCCGCCAGTCTGGCCGCCCTGGATTTCGTCGGCGCTCTTTCCCAGGTGCGGCGCCTGTCAGCCGACAACCTGCTGATCCTGCCCGCGGCCGCCTACAGTCAACCAGCGGACATGGCGCTGGCTTTCAGCCGGGATGCCGCCGAGGGGTTTGGCCTCCCGGGCAGCCAGTTCGCCTACGCCGCGGGTGCGGACCTCCAGCCTGCTTACCGTTACCAGTTTTTCCCTTTGCCGGATGCCACCCACCTGACGCGCTCCGGCGCGACGCGGCTCATTCCCCTTCCCGCTGCGGATGCAATCCAGGCCACTGCCGATGGCCCCTCGCTCGACGTCCGACGCCTCTTAGTGGAAGCGGCTTTATCTCCCGACGAGACCGACCTGGTGACGTTGGGCGGCAGCCTGCCGAACTCCACCTGGGGCGTTTCAGATGATGCTTATCCCACGTTCGCCTGGCTGGCCGGTCATCCCTGGGTGTGGGTGCTGGACGGCTACGATTTGATGACCTTCCCTGTTGGAGTAAACTACGTCCCGCCCGAGCAGCCAGTCTCCGAAGCCGATCCCTGGCTGGAGGCGCTCCGTCAGGCCCCTGAGAACGAGATCACCCATTCTGCCTGGAAGACCTATCTTATGCTCCACTCCCCGACTGATGATGCGGCCTTGTGGTCGCTGCGCGATGCCTATGCCGGGCAAATTGGCATCCTGCTTGCCGCGGCGGGGTGGGCCGAGACCCCAGCCAGCCTCGCCGATTGCTCGCGTGACCTCGACCAGGATGGACGCGCTGAATGCATCCTCGCCAATCCCCGCTATTTTGCTGTTATTGAGACCAACGGGGCGCGGCTCACACACCTCTTCTTTCTTGGCGAGAACGGCCCGCACCAACTGGTCGCTCCCACTGTTCAGTTTGTCGTCGGCCTGAGCGACCCGTCGCAGTGGCATCCCGAGCGCGGCGACGCTGCCGACCCAAACGCTGTGATGGGCGCGTTCAGCGACACAATCGGGACATTCGACGAGTACAGC
>JACQYE010000169.1 GCA_016208355.1 Chloroflexota bacterium
ATCTGGACGACCTTCAGATCGCGACTGCAAAACTGGGCGACGACGCCGGGCTGCTCGGCGCGCTCGCCCAGGCGCAAATCAAACTGGCACAGACCTGACAAATCATTTCGAAGGAGAAAATGTTATGGAACCGCTGAAGTTACCAGGGCCAAAAGCCCGGGCGCTGATCAAGCGTGATTCTGCTGTCATCTCGCCGTCTTACCCGCGCGGCATTCCACTCGTGATGGATCACGGCAAAGGGTCCGATGTGTGGGACGTGGACGGCAACCGTTTCCTTGATTTCGCCGCCGGTATTGCCGTCAACTCCACCGGCCACGCAAACCCGAAAGTCGTCAAGGCCATCCAGGAACAGGCCGAGAAATTCATCCATATTTCGTCCGACTTCTATCACGAACAATGGGTCACCCTGGGGGAAAAGTTGAACGAGATCGCTCCCTTTGAGGAAGCCGCCATCTCTTTTATGAACAATTCCGGCACGGAAGCCGTCGAGACCGCCATCAAACTGGCGCGCTACCACACCGGGCGCTCCAATTTCATCGGTTTCACCGGCGCCTTCCACGGGCGGACGATGGGCGCGGTCACCTTCACCGCCAGCAAGCCGACCTATCACCGAGGTTTCTACCCGTTGATGAACGGCGTCGTTCACGCTCCCTTCCCTAACCCCTACCGGCCAATGCTCGACCGTCAGCCCGGGGAGGATTACGGCGAGACCGTTGTCCGCTACATCGAAGAAGAAATCCTCGGCCATATCCTGCCTCCTGACGAGGTGGCCGGCATCCTTGTTGAAACCATCCAGGGCGAAGGCGGATATGTCATCCCGCCGCCGGGATTCTTCCCCGCCCTGCGTGAACTGTGCGACGAACATGAAATTCTCCTCATCGTTGATGAGGTCCAGTGCGGCATGGGGCGCACCGGCAAATGGTGGGCCATCGAGCACTTCGACGTGGAACCGGATGTGGTCACCACGGCCAAAGGCATCGCCTCCGGTATGCCGCTGGGCGCCTGCATTGCCCGCAAGTCGGTCATGGACTGGCCGCGCGGTTCGCACGGCAACACCTTTGGCGGCAACCCCATCGCCTGCGCGGCCGCCCTGGCAACCCTTGACCTGATCGAAAACGAATACATGGAAAACGCGGCGGTCATCGGCCAATACGCCAACGACGCCCTGCACGAGATCATGGCCCATCACCCGTCCATCGGCGACGTGCGCGGCATCGGCCTGATGATCGGCGTCGAGTTCGTCAAGGACCGCAAGTCCAAGGTCCCGGCAGACGAACTGACCAACCGCGTGGTGGACCTGGCTTTCGAGCGCGGCCTGATCCTGCTCTCGTGCGGCAAGTCCGTCATCCGCATCGCTCCGCCTCTATGCATCACCAAAGACGAGATTGACGAGGGGATGAAGATTCACGACGAAGCGATTGGGCTGGCAGAGAAGGAAACCAAATAATCAAAAGAGTGCGGACCCAGGTCCGCACTCCGCTTTTTTAGCATTTTCACAATTCCAATGCCGCGCCAATAAAACTCTAACAAATCCAATCTCCCCCGGTGATAAAATTACTTCACAAGTAATCGTCAATCGAAAGTTGTAACCTCCCATGCTCCCTGATTTCCGCGTCCGCCAGCGCGACTACCTGCTCGAAATCTCGCGCGCCCTCACCCAGGAACTCGACCTGGAAAAATTGCTGGCGCGCATCCTGCGCATCTCCATCGAAATGCTGGCCGGGCAGGCTGGCCTCATCGCCTTGAAAGAACCCTCCGGCTGGCACGTTTCCGCCGCGCATGGGATTCCCCCCGCTTTCCTGAGTTACCTCGAACCGCTCCTGGCGGAGGAAAAAGTCGGGGAACTCAACATCGCCGAACTCAATCGCATGTTGAAGAACCTGACTTACACCGCCAGCATGGGCCTGCTCAACGGCGTCGGCATCCCACTCTCTGCACATGGACAGGTCATCGGCGTCATCTTCATCTTCCGCAACTACCCCGACATCTTCTCCCCCAACGACAAACTCCTGCTGCAATCCTTCGCCGACCAGGCCGCCATCGCCGTCTACAACGCCCAGCTCTACCGCCAGGTTAGCTATGAAAAACAGCGCCTCGACGCCCTGCTCGACTCCGCCGCGGACGGCATTCTCATCCTCAACTCTGACCACACCATCGAACGCTGCAATACGGCCTTCGAGCGCCTGTATGGGCAACCGCGCGATAGCGTTCAGGGTAAGGCGCACACCGAGGTCATCCGCTGGGCGCGCCGCCCGGATGGGCTGACCCTCGAAGAGGCCGAGAGCGGGGGCTGGCCGTTGACCACCAATGCCTACCTCTACGTCGAAGGCGACCTGGCGCGCAATGACCCGCCCAACCTGCCGGTCGGCATCACCTACGCCCCCCTGCTCACCGCCGAAGGCGGGCTGCGCAACGTCATCGCCACCGTGCGCGACATCACCAAATTCCGCAACGCTGAAGAAATAAAAAACACCTTCGTCTCCATCGTCAGCCACGAGTTGAAGACCCCCGTCGCCCTCATCAAAGGCTACGTCAGCACCCTGCGCCGGGAAGACGCTGCCTGGGAGAAAGCCATTGTCCAGGACAGCCTGGCTGTCATCGAGGAGGAAGCTGACCACCTTGCCGCCATGATCGAGGACCTGCTCGACGCCTCGCGCCTGCAGGCCGGAGGCTTGACCCCGAACCTGGCAGACGTGTCCCTGCCGACCCTGGTTGGACGTCTCGCCGAGCGCTTCCGGACCCAGAGTCGGCGTCACACCATCGTGGTGGACTTCCCTGAAAAATTCCCCATCATCCTCGCAGATGAGAACCGCCTCTCCCAGTTGCTCTCGAACCTGCTATCGAATGCCATCAAGTACGCCCCCGAAGGCGAGATCCGCATCAGCGGCGAGACGCGCCCGGAGCAAGTTATCGTCACGATCAGCGACCAGGGTCCAGGCATTGACGCCGCCGACCTGCCGCATATATTCGACCGTTTCTACCGCTCCGAAAAGGCCGTCCGCAAGACAAAAGGCGCCGGGTTGGGACTTTTTCTCGCCAAGGCAATTGTCGAAGCCCACGGCGGGCGCATCTGGGTGGACCCGCAGCCGGGATCTGGCGCCCGCATCTGTTTCTCCCTGCCGCGCAAATAGTAGTGCGAAATTAATTTCGCACTACTTCCTCGGATGAAGTACAATAGGCCGGTTGTAATCGCGTGTCGTTGCGAGCCGCTGTACTTTAGCGGCGAAGCAACCCCCGTGCCTGTGAAGGAGACTGCTTACCCTTCGGGTACGCTGTCGGCGGAAGACCACCGCCTCGCAGAGACACAGGAACGATCAATCCAAAATCATCAATCGGAAACCAACTCATGCCCCCTCAAAAAACGCAGATCGCCTGCCCGCAATGCCGGCAGCCCATCGTTGCCATTGTCGAACAACTTTTCGACGTGACCTCCGACCCCGGCGCGAAACAACGCCTGCTGGGCGGCGTCTCCAACTTCGCCGTCTGCCGCGCCTGCGGTTTCAACGGCCCCCTCGCCACGCCCATCGTTTACCACGATAACGAAAAAGAACTCCTGCTCACCTACTTCCCACCTGAACTCAGGATGGCGGTCAACGAACAGGAGAAGCTCATCGGCCCCCTCATCAGCCAGTTGACCAACAAACTGCCCGCCGAAAAGCGCAAGGGCTACCTCCTGCGCCCGCAGAGCTTCCTGACCTACCAGAGCCTCATCGAGCGCATCCTCAGCGCGGACGGCATCACTCCGGAGATGATCCAGGGCCAGCAAAAGCGCGTCGGCCTGGTGGAACGCCTGCTGACGGCGGCCAGCTCTGAGGTCCGCGCGCAAATCATCAAGGAGAACGCGGCACTGTTCGACGCCGAATTCTTCGCCATCTTCAGCCGCCTGGCCGAAGGCGCGCTTTCGTCCGGGCAGGAACAGGCCGCCAAACAGGTGGAGGAAATCCAGAAGCAGCTCCTGTCCGAGACCGAGTATGGGCGCAAAGTCGCCGCCCAAAGCAACGAGATCCAGGAGGCCGTCAAGACCCTGCAAGCAGCCGGCAAGGGTCTAGACCGCGATAAATTGCTGGAAATCCTCATCGCCGCCCCCACCGATGACCGTCTGAATGCACTCGTCAGCCTCACCCGCCCCGGGCTGGATTACCTTTTCTTCCAGAGTCTCACCGAGCGCATCGAAAAATCGTCCGGTGAGGAACATAAAAAACTCGAAACCTTACGAGAAAAACTTCTCGATATTACCCGCAAAATTGACCAGCGCATGGAAGAAGAAGTGAAACATGCCAACGAACTGCTCGAAACTCTGCTGAAAGCCGACGATATTCAGCAAGCCACCGCAGCGCATCTGGCCGAAATGGGGGATATTTTCGTCCAAGTGTTGGATCAGGCCTTGCAGGAAGCCAACCGCAAGAACGACGCCGAACGCATGCCCAAACTTCAGCAGGTGGTGTCGGTGCTTCAGCAGGCCAGCGCCCCGCCCCCGGAATTGCAACTACTTGAGGAACTCCTGGATGCCCCTGATGAGGCCGAACTCAACAAACGCATCGAGGCCCATGCCGGGGAGATCACCCCGGAGCTGACCTCTGTCATCGCCAGCGTGATGGCGCAGATGGAAGAGAAAGGCAACCAAAAAACCACCGGGGAAGAAGCCCAAACGCTGGAAAAATTGCAGATGATTTACCGGGCGGTTTTGAAATTTACGATGAAAAAGAATATGGGATAGAATAGAGTCAATCCCTGCGAAGTCTTATTGCCTTCGCAGGGATTTTTGTCAAATAAAGGACGTCAACTCTATCTTGTTTTGTCTTATCGCGTCCATAATTTCGGCGTCTGTTAAGATTGCCAGCTCGCGCTCGCGCTGCTGGTTATACGCAGAACCCGTTTGTAGTATCTCGTCTGTGTACCCTGGATGGCACATCAACTCGGAGACGCCCGCCGACAAGTTGCCAATCAGCCCTAGCAGATGTTCGCGGGTGGCGGTCTGGTCGTAGAAAGAGCCAAGAAAAACGTCCGGGTGCGGGGTGCGGAACTCGGCCAGCAGGGACGGGGCTGCTTTTTGGATTTCGGCCAGCCGCTCCAGGGGGATACCCTGGGTGTCTGGGTCGCCAGAGGGCGGGATGCCATAACGGACGGCGCATTTATACTCTTGCGCCAGTTCGAGCATGAGACGGAACAAGCCGGGGGTAAAGTAGGAAGTATGGTGATGCGAGTCGAAATGGGTGGGCAGGTACCCGGCGTTGCCCTGAGCCTGTCGAAGGGTCTGCACGACGAAACGCTCGGCCTGGCTACGCCATTCGACCCGGACCTCGTCCAAACGAATGAGATCCAAGCGGCGTGTAAATTCGCCCAAAGGCCAGAATTTTCCCTCCCCATCCACCAAAGAAAGAACATTTTCCCGCGCAGAAACCGGTCGCCCAGCCGTCAGGGTAAGGTGGACGCCCAACCCAAGGCTCGGCGTCTCCGCCTTCGCCAGGCGCAAGTCATCGTCCACGTTTGGCATGTTCATCATGGCAGTTGTGGAGGTGATAATGCCCTCCAGGTGAGCCTGACGAATGCCGCGCGATACGTTCGGCGTACGCCCATAGTCGTCGGCGTTGACAATTAAACGGCGGGTGTTCACTGGCTACCTGCCACGCGCTTCAAACCAGCCTTATCCGTCAGAACGAACTCGGTCCGGGTGACTTCGATCAGTTTTTTATCCGCAAAGCGATACAAGGCGCGGCAGACCATTTCGCGGGTCGTGCCAACTCGCGCTGCCATCTCGTCCAGAGTCAGCGACCGCGTAATGGCCTGTTCCCCGGCGCTGGAAAAGTGATCCATTAGCAAGCGCGCCAGGCGCCCGTTTACCGGCTGGAAAGCCAGTTCTTCGACGATCTCGCTGGCATGGAGCATCCGGCGAATCATCAACCGGCATAATTCCCAGGATACCGAACCATTTTGCATCAGGGTGGGCAGCAACCGTTCGCGCGGCCATAAATGGATCGTGGTTGGCGCACTGGCCGACAGCACGACGGGCATGGGCGCCGTTTCTTCAAAAAATGCCAACCCCCAGAATATCTCGCCCGCTCCGAAGGTGGCGACAATCAGGCTGCGGCCTTCACTGGATTCCTTCAACGCGTTCACTTCGCCTTCGGTGATCAATAACAGGTAAGGCCAAATGTCGCCATGGTGGGCAATGCAGTCGCCTTTCACAAATTTTCTGGAAATCGCCATTTGCGAAAGTGCGCGCCGCGCGTTTTCATCCAGGCTGGCGAACACTGAATTTTGACTCATCTGCTCGAAAAGACCGTCCATGAAGTCCTCCTTACCTGACAGATTATACCTGCCAGTATTGTCCCGGGGGATGGATTTGCCTTAAAGCAAAGAAATCTCAACTTCTTTGTGATACGCTTCACACACATCAATCCTACCAAATGGAGAAGAAAATGAACGATACACCCAAAAATCGGCGGCTGATTATTGCCATCCTGGCAGTGGTGGTTGGCCTGTTCATGATCGCCGCCGCTCCCTCCCTGATCCAGACCTCGCTGGAAAGGGTCATCACTGCACTGGTGGAAGTGTCCACCGATAAACCCGCTTATGCCAGCGGCATCCTCCTGTTTTCCTATGCTTTCCCGCTGTATCGTGGATTCATCTTCATCGGCGGGATCGCCCTGCTCTGGCTGGCTTATCCCATCTACCAGGGAAAAGAATGGTCTTTCCCCGCCGGGTTGCTTTCGGCGGCCTTCCCCTCGGCCGGCGGGATGTTCATGTTCATGCCCTATGTCTCGTTCGTGGACGGGTTCCCCCTCCCGATGGTCATCTCGTTCGTCGGGCTGGTCTTCTTCTGGACCTTCATCCTGTTGCGTAAAGTGGACAAATGGCTGAAGTGGGGACAGTTTTTGGCGCTGACTTTCGCCGGGATGCTGTCCACACATGCCTTCATCGTCGGCGTAGGCAACCTACGCACACTGCTGACCCGCCTGGACAAACCTTTCTATGACGGGCTGGGCTGGTGGGTGCTTTCGTGGTCGCAGCCCATCCAGTGGATCTGCGTCATCCTGCTTTTCATTGCCATCTACCAACTCGCTGCCCGCAAGTTCTCCGGCTGGTGGCTGGCGCTCATCTCAGTCACATCACTGGCAGCGATTGACATCCCGATGCAGGTCATCCGTCTCACCATGACCGACTCCACTTCGTGGGATTACTCGTACGGCTTGCCGGTGGTCATCGGCCTGTTCTTCGTCCTGCTCTTCCCAAAGTTCAAGAATGCCCTTCTCGGAGAAAGTGCGTGAAACGCGGTTTACTCTTCCTGATCGCACTGGCGACCCTGCTGCTGGCTCCAGCCTGCCAGCAGCAGCCGGTCTGCCCGCCCTCGACTGGCGCGCCGGAATACCTGACCGTCCCGCCCGGGGAACTAGCCGCTCCCACTCCCGCGGCTTTCCCCCTGCAGGTCGAGATCAACGGAAAAATAACACAAGTGGACAAGGTAGTCGAAGGCCCGCTTTGCAACGACACCTGGAGCGGAACTGTGTACGTTACTTGCAATGTCCAAGTCTATTCCTGGGATGAATCGCCCACTTTCTTGAAAAATTGCAATCTATCCATCGCACCGGATACGATTGTGTATGTCGCATATCACAACGATACTGCTTACTACAACGGTTGTTCGTGCCATACCGGCGAAATCGCCGAACCATAATCAAAAAGGAGAGAAAATATGAAAAACAAGAATCTGTTTGGGGGCATCCTGGCAATCATCGCCAGCCTGATGGGCATCATCGGGCACATCGTCCTGTTCCTGCAATGGTACCGGATCGGGATGGGAGCCGAATCCGCCGAGCCGGGATGCGAGATCCTGCTCAAGTACATTCATCCCCTGCTGTCCGATTTCGGCGTCTTTGCGGGGGTATTGTTTGCGGTCAGCGCCTACGGGTTTTTCACAAAGAAGAACTGGGCATTCTTCCTGTCGGTGGTGGCCATCGTGCTGGCTCTTCTGGCAGCCTGGTTCATCAACGTCCCGTATATGGCCGCGAACCTGCCGCCAATATACTTCATGCTTTTCTGGCCCTACGTGTTGATCTACTTCCTGCTCCTGCGCGCTGTTGGGAAGATCTCCTGGAGTCAGACACTGCTGGCGTTGGGCACCGGGATTGCTTACATCTTTTGTTGGATGAACGGCGTTTCCAGCACCAGCCGGATTATCACGCATGGCGACCCGATCTTCGTATTGGTACAGCGACTGCACTGGGTGGCAATGATCGGCTGGGCCGTTGTGACTGTGGGCGTTATTATGAAGCCAAAAGAGTGGATGCGGGTGACCGGTATCGCCGCAGGCGTGACCGAACTCGTGGTCGGCATCCCACTAGCCTATGCCACCGCCCAGTCATTAGGACGCTTCTCGCTGTTTGCCCTCGCCCCGATTGCCTGTCTCATCCTGATCGTGCTGCTCGTCTGGCCAAAGTTGTGGGAAAAGTGGACGGGAGCAGAGAAGTAGAAAACGTCCGATGGGCGATAGGTTGACGGTCAGGGAAGCGCCTGAAATGTGATATTTGTTACAGAATCGAACAGGTTCGTGTGCAATAATTCACACAGCAACCCAGCATGAATGATTGGGTTAGAATTTACGGAGGAGTTCCCCTCCAAAAGGAGAATGCATATGAACCTGTTCACCCTCGACAATCTGTTCCTTCTGCTAACCGGCCTAACGGCTGTCTACTTGCTCTGGCGGTTTTACACCCGTTGGAGCAAGAACAAGGCCACCCACGACGTCTACTACATGATGGGCTTCCTCGTGCTGCTGGTCTCCGGCCTGCTGCTCATTTTCCTGGGGCTGGGCATCCTGTCCTCGCCATACGTGCTGACGGTCGCCTCGCTCATCCCGCTGGGTATTTCGATGGGCATCGCAGAGCAGTATTTCCCGCAATGGAAAAAGGCCTTCAAGTGGTTCGCGCTGGTCGGTTTCCTTGCAATTGCTGTTTTCAGCATTGCCGGAATCGAGATCGGGCGTAAAATTTCAGTGCCTCTCTTCCATGGTGTGGCCGGACTGGTCATCTTCCTCGGCCCATTCTTCGCCAAGAAGGCCCCCAAAGGCTTCTTCTGGGTCGGCGTCGGCGGCGTGTTGATCGGCCTGGGCGGCATCGCCCTGGCATTTATCTCACTAGGATCGCAACTGTTGTTCTTCAGCACGGAATTCGTCATGCTCATCCTGACCCCGCTGCTGCTGCTCATGACCCTGGCGTTCACCTACGGGTTCGTCAAAGACATCAAAGGCTAACCCTACGTTGCCTTCCCCCGCCGAACACCCGGCGGGGGAAGGCGTAATTTTACGAAAGTTAAAGACTTTAAATCCATTTTGTGATA
>JACQYE010000180.1 GCA_016208355.1 Chloroflexota bacterium
TCAGTGCTCTTATTATCCCCGAAGGGGACTGTGCGCTCTGTGGTGAACGACGGTGGCTGGCCCACAAGATTATCCACTCCCTCCTGCGGTGAGAGCGCACGGAAAACAAATTTTCAGGTAGAATAATAAACCAGAAAGGAGAAACGGCCATGAGTGACAGCGGAAAGAAAGATAAAGGCAGAAAAGAGCAAAAGAAAAAGCCCAAGCTGAACCAAAAGGAGAAGCGCAAATTAAAGAACGAAAAGAAGCAGAAAACGAGCAACTTCCCCCAATGATGCTATGGGCTAAAAGAACTTCATCACAGGGAACACTGAGTTCACAGAGCAAAAAACAGGGTAAATCTCAGTGCTCTTATCATCCCCGAAGGGGACTGTGTGCTCTGTGGTGAACAACGGTGGCTGGCCCACAAGATTATCCACTCCCCGGTTTCACGCGGCCGGCGCGTCGGTGGAATCAATGATATAATCACTCCACATTCACCCCAGGAGCGACGGGTTCCAGGCGCCAATCCATTTCACAGGGCTGGCGCCTTTTTTATTTCAGATGGATGCAGGAGTGGCATATGAATTTCCGCGAAGGTGATCCGGTCATGCACTGGACGTATGGTCTTGGGAAAGTCATCCGGCTGGAGGAACGCGCCTTGTCCGGCCAGAAATCCATGTACTATGCGAATCGCTCTGCCGGGTGATCCGCGACCTGACTGCTTACCGGCAGGTCCGGGCGTTGAACGAAAACGACCAGGCGCTCATGAAAAGGGCGCAAAACGCGTTGTTGGGGGAGTGGGGCTTTGCCCTGTCCGTCACCCCGGCGCAAGCCGAGGTCGAAATGCACCGTCTGCTGACAGCCGGATCCCCCGGAGATTGAGGAAAACCATGTTTTCAGAAGAGAAACAGATCATCCTGCGGGTGGTCGAGCATTTTGCCCGGACTGGCAGCGCCAGCGATAAAGAGTTCAAAGTGACCAGCCTGCCAGCAAACAAGACCAGCATCGTGGAGCAGGTTGGCGATGACGGACGGTCGGTCATGCTGGACGAATACCGCGTAGACGGCAAGGTTATCTGGGCCGCGTTCAGCGTGCGCACCGGGACCGTGTACCTGAGTCCTGCGGGCGCGGGTTAGGATTCTCGCGACCACGGGGCGGCGCTACTCATTCCCCCTGATCCCAAACGCCCAACTGAAATCCGTCCCCAGGCTGGCGGCGCGGTACGTGCGCTCGTCGCCGGGAGTTAGCCGCGCCGCGCTCCCGGGGGAGATGAGCGGGACGGGCTTCAGGCTGTAGAGACGTTTTGCGACGGCGGCAATCCCGGCTTCATCCCACATCCAGTCGGGCGGGAAGCGGCGTAGATCCAGGGGACGAGTGTAACCGCGCAGGGATTTTATCTTCTCCGTGTTGAAATAAAAATCGAAATACGACATCGCCAGTTCGCGCAGGGACCGGTAGACAGGTTCGCGCGCGCGCAGGACGGGGTAATTCGACTTGGCGACACAGCCCCATAGGCCATTTATGGAATACAACGCCAGCACGTGGTCGTCGTCCAGGCCGGGGGCAGGCGCGAGGTCCAGCAGGAGCGGGCGGTGGCCGAGGCGGCTGAGCGCCAGGGCGGCAAAGATGCCGCCGTCCAGGCAGTGTCCCTGCCGGTCAGTCATCAGGCGCAGGGGTGAGCGGTCGAGTTCCTCCGCGATATACGGCAGTTCGTCGAGATATGCCTGGATGAGTGTGGGGGAGGCGAGGGCGCGGAATTGATCCCGCAGGGCGGGGGAGAGGCGGTTTTCGAATTCCTGGAGGTTTCGCATAGCAACTCCTTTGGATTTGCCGGTTTGCCAAGTATAACGGTATAATCGGATTTGTGCTGTGCAGGAGGTATGGAGATGTTTGCCGTGAATGTACGCTTTTTGGTCGTGCAGGTACTCAGCCTGGTCCTGTTGGTGGGGTGGCCGGTTTTGAGCATCCTGGCTCTCGTCGGCCTGCGTAAACGTACCAAGTTGCACGCCACGGCCCGCGCGCTGTGGGCCTTAATGATCGTCAGCGTTCCGATCCTGGGGGCCATTGCATACTGGATCGTCCGTCCCGACGCCAGCGACCCCGTTGGCTGATTGACCGAGACCGGCCGCCGGTCTCCTCGCCTCACTGAAATAACCGCCGGTCCGCGCTGGACTGGCAGGAGGGATACCGCCATGCGTAGTGGGATCGTTCTGCAGGAAAAGTACGAGCGCAACGGCTGGCCTTCGATGCCGCGCCCCGACCTCAAGCCGCCCGAAGGCTGGAGCCTTTCGCTCATCACCGCGGTCAACCGGCCGCGCAACCACCGCCTCTCGCCCAATGGTTCACAAATCGCCTTCTTCTGGGACCGCGAAGACCTATCGGACTTGTATATCATGCCCATTTCGGGCGGCTGGCCGAAACGCCTGTCCACCCGCCGCCCGCCTGTGGCGTATTGGGACGATGAGGTGCCGCGCTGGTCGCCGGACGGTCAGTGGCTGGCTCTTACTATGAACCGGCGCGTCTATGTCGTCCCGGTGGAGGGCGGCCTGCCGGTCAAGATCTCGAGTTTCAGCAATGAAAGTTATGCCGCGGCCTGGATGCCGGATGGTTTTCACCTGCTGGTGATGGCCGAACGCGACGAGACCGTTCAACTGCTGGTCACAGACCGCGAAGGCTCCTGGCCCACGGCCCTGGTGACCGATGCCGGGGACGTGCGCGAAGCGGTCCCTTCGCCGGACGGGAAACTGGTGGCCTACACCTTCGACCCGCGCGGCGACCCCAACCGGCGCGACGTGCGCATTGTGGAGGTCGAGACCGGCCAGACCCGCATCCTGGCCGGCGCGCCCGAGCAGAAAGACCTCTGGCCGCGCTGGTCGCCCGACGGTTCCACCCTGATGTTTACCTCCGGGCGGACAGGTTTCGATGAAATCTGGCTGATACGCCCTGACGGCGAAGGCCTGCGCCAGTTAACCCACCTGGGCTGTGACGTTTCGGAGCCGTCCTGGTCGCCGGACGGGAAGCAGATTGCCATCACCGTCAACCGGGGTGGAGCCTACGACCTGGGGCTGCTGGATATTGCCAGCGGCGAAGTAACTTATCTAAAGACCGGCAAGGGTGTCTATTCCCGCCCGCAGTGGGCGCCGGATGGTTCCTTCCTGACGGTGGAATACGAAAGCCCGGTCGAGCCGCCGGACCTCTACCGGATCGCCCTGACCGGCGGGGAGCAGACCCAGCTGACTTTTTCCATGCTCCCGGCCCTGGCGCGTCTGCCACTGGTGATGCCTGAAGCGGTGAAATATAAGAGCAAGGATAAACTTGAAATTCCCTCGCTCCTGTTCCACCCGCCTCATCCCAATGGGGCGGCCATCCTCTACCCGCACGGAGGGCCTTCATCGCAATGCTATTACGAGTGGGACATCCTGACCCAGTACCTGCTGGCAAGGGGTTATACCGTCCTGATGCCCAATTATCGCGGCTCCACCGGCTTCGGTCAGGAGTTCGAGCAGGCCAACTACGGGCAGTGGGGCCAGGGCGACATGCAGGACTGCCTGGCCGGGGCGCGCTACCTGTCCGCGCTGGACTGGGTCATACCGGAGCGCATTGCCATTTACGGGGCCAGTTACGGGGGTTACCTGGTGGCCTGCTGCCTGGCCCGCGACCCGGATTTCCTCTTCTCCTGCGGGATCAGCAAGTTTGGCGACGCCCACCTGGAGACATCCTGGGCGTTATGCTCGCGCGAGTTGCGTTATTACACCGAGAAAATGATCGGCCATCCGGCCAAGAATCGGGATGTGTACTACGAAGGTTCCCCCATTTATCAGGTGGAAAATATCCAGAGCCCGGTATTAATCCTGCACGGCCTGGAGGACGACATTGTCCCCCCCGAAGCCTCGGAAGACTGGGTGGAAGCGTTGCGCCACGCGGACAAAACTTTCGAGTACAAGACCTACGCGGGCGAATCGCATGGTTTCCTGAAGCGGGCCACCCAGTTGGATTCCTACGAGCGCATCGAGCGCTTCCTGGATTGGTACCTGATGCCGATGCCGAGGGAGTGAGAAATAAAAAAACTTGCGGAGGTTCAAAACCTCCGCAAGTTTTTGGATAGGTCATTTTACCACTGCCCAGCAGGCAACCTGGTGGTTCTTGCCGATTGACTCAAGTTGCGGTTCTTCCTCTTTGCACCGGTCCATCATGAGTGGACAACGCGGGTGGAAGCGACAGCCCGAGGGCGGATGTAGAGGACTGGGAACATCGCCATCGAGCAGGATGCGCTTCTTGGCGCGGGCAGAGTGCGGGTCCGCGACCGGGGCGGAGGAGATGAGCGCCTGGGAGTAGGGGTGGGCAGGATGTTCGTAGAGTTCATCCTTGCTGCCCAGTTCCACGATTTTCCCCAGGTACATCACGGCCACCCGGTCACAAACGTGACGCACCATGCTCAGGTCGTGGGCGATGAAGAGATAGGTAAGGCCGAGGCGGTCCTGCAACTCTTCGAGCAGGTTGACCACCTGGGCCTGGATGGACACGTCCAGGGCGGAGATCGGTTCGTCGCAGACGATGAACTTGGGATCAGAGGCCAGGGCGCGCGCCACGCCGATACGCTGGCGCTGTCCGCCGGAGAACTCGTGGGGGAAGCGGTTGATCTGGCGCGGGCTGAGTCCGACCAATTCCATTAATTGCTGAACGCGGTCAGTGCGCTCTTTTTCAGTCTTCAGGAGGTTGTGGACTCGCAAGGGTTCGCTGACGATGGCATTGACCGTCCAGCGCGGATTGAGCGAAGCATACGGGTCCTGGAAGATCATCTGCATCTGCTGGCGCATGCGCTGCATTTCCAGGTCAGCGGTTAATTTGAAAACACGCCGGGCCAGGTAATACCCCAGGTCCACGCCTCCGGCGAAAACCAGGCCTCCAAGCATCGAACCAAGAAATGAGAAGTTCAGGAGTAAATCCACGCCGATGGCGGCGGCCGAAGCGGGCAACCCCGCGGCCAGTGTGATGGCCGTTGCCAATCGGCGATGTGTTTTTTGCCTGGCTCTCAGCGCGGTCAGGTCTATGTTATTGTAAATAACTTTCCCGGACGTGGGTTGATAAAGGTCGAGGATGGTGCGCCCGGCGGTCGTTTTGCCGCAGCCTGATTCGCCCACCAGACCGAGGGTCTGCCCCGCTTCGATGGAGAAGGAGATACCATCCACGGCGCGTATCTGCCCGATAATACGCTGGAGGACGAGCCCCTGCGTAACCGGGAAGTGTTTGGTGAGGTTCTCGACAACGACTAATGGTTGTTGTGTGCTCATCGTGGTTTGCCTGTGGCGACATCGGCCCAACAGGCCATGCGATGGCCGGGGGCGATTTCCGTCAAGGCCGGGTTTTCGACCCGGCAGCGGTCAAAGGCCAGTTCACAGCGTGGGGCGAAAGGACAGCCGTGCGGCTTGACCAGCAG
>JACQYE010000004.1 GCA_016208355.1 Chloroflexota bacterium
AGGGTGGTAATGGGCAGGAACATCTCATATTTCCACAGGCGGTGCTTGGTCGGCAGGTCTGCCACCAGGGTTGGTTCACAGAACCAGCCTTTGTCGAACAGGTCACCGGTCAGGATTTTTCAGCCAGTGAGGAACTGCCCGCCGCCCGCAGCGATCTCCTGGCAGTATTCCTGGAACTCCTTGTATGCCCCTTCGTTAATGACCGGTCCCAGGTATACGCTGCGGTCGGTCGGGTCGCCGATGGCCAGTTTCCCGGTCAGGCTCTTGAGGCGGTCGGTCAGGTCATCGTAGATCGGATCCTCGATGAAAACGCGCGAGGCCGCCGAACATTTTTGCCCCTGCAAGCCAAACGCCGAACGGACGATGCCCAGGGCGGCGCGCTCCAGGTCGGCGTGCCGCGAGACGATGACTGCGTTCTTGCCGCCCAGTTCCAGCAGGATGGGGCGCACCCAGTTGCAGTTGGAAAAGTCACGGAAGATCTTGGCCCCCACGTCGAACGAGCCGGTGAATGTCACCCCGTCCACGGCGCAGGTGACCAGCGCTTGCCCAAGCGTGCGGCCCGGCCCGGTGACGAAGTTGATCACGCCGTCGGGCAGGCCGGCATCCCGGAAGCAATCCACGAGCAGGCGGACGATCCAGGCCGTGTCGGTGGCGGGTTTGATTACCACTGTATTGCCGGTTACCAGCGCCGCGCCGGTTGGGCCGCCCGTTAGCGCGAAGGGAAAGTTGAAGGGACTGACCACGAGCCAGACACCGTAGGGTTTCAGCACCGAGACGTTGCGCGCTTCGTAACCGACCAGTGGGTCTTTGCCCATTTCGACGATGTAGCCGTGGTTGGCTTCCATCTGGTCGCAGGCGTAGGAAATCAAGTCGGCAGTTTCCTGCACGTCTCCGAGCGATTCCATGCGGTTCTTGCCCACCTCCAGCGCCATCACCGCGCTCAAATCGAAGAGGCGCTCTTCGATCAGCGCTGCAGCCTTGCGCAGCAGGCGGACGCGCTCCTGCCAGGGAGTGCGGCTCCAGCCTGGAAAGGCTTTGCGCGCCGCGGCCAGGGCTTCCTGGGCATGTTCCTCGTTGCCTTTCTGCATAACAGCCAGCAACCAGTCTACGTTGACCGGCGACCGGTCCTCGAATTTCTCTTTGGCCCGTACATCCTTGCCGTTGATAATCATGGCATGTTCACTGCCAAGCCCGGCCTTCACTTTGGTCAGGGCTGCGTCGAACCGGGCGTGCAGTTCCTCCGGGGGGTTGAACATGGTCGCGTAGGTAAGTTTGAAATCGGACATTCATAACCTCCAGTAAACGGATAAACTAGATAATTATTATAAAAAATGATACCACTGATTTACTTTGCTGAAAAGGAATGGACGAGAAAACCCACGGCGAAGCCGGACCACGGGCCGGCCGCGGGTTTCTGTTTGTATTTCCCCGATAAGATGGTTGGCAACCCGCTGCTGCTGACGGTTGCGTGCGCGTTATTTCTTTACTTTACCGGGGAAGAGCAGGTCGAACTCGTCTCCCGTGCCTTTCCGGGCGAACATTTCCTGGCCGATGACCGTCTCTTTGAATTTCAGGAAGTACGGCTGCTGCAGGTGGAATTCGCGCGCCTGCGTATCACGGTAGATTTCCAGCAGGCTGAAATGGGTCAGGTCGCTCTTGTCCTGGAAAACTTCGAAAGAAAGGATGCCGTCTTCCTTGACAGATTCGCGCGCATCCTCCAGAATGGCGGCTTTATAAGCCTCGATAAATTCGGGTTTGAGATAGTGGTGGAATTGAAAGATAACCATAAATACCTCCGTTTCTACCCATGGTCTTCGTCCTCGGATAAAACCATTACTTTATACGCCTCGGCATATTCCATTTCATGTTCCTTGCCTTCTTCGGCGGCCCATTCGCGGATCATTTTCTCCGGATCCCAGTCGCCCAACTGGCTGGCGTGTTTCCGCAAAGCAGCGATTTTGACATCAATTGTCCCGGTAATATCCACCCAGGTATCCGACTTCTCGGCCCCGTGGACGTAGACGCGTTTTACATCGTGCGGCTCCAGACCCTCGGCCAGCAACTCGGTAAAGATGAGCCGCGTCCCGGCGGAGGGGAAGGCGGCGTAGAGACCGGCCTGGGCCGCGGCGCGGTGGTCGGGATGGTTTATGTAGCCGTTACCGTAGAAGACCCCCTGCGGGTCGCCGATGACGACTGCTTCGGGCCTGCAGCGGCGGACGAGACGCGTCAGGTCGCGCCGCAGGTCCAGGGTCGGTTCCAGCGCGCCATCGGGGTAACGCAGGAAGACGGTCTCGGTAATGCCGAGCACGGCGTTGGCGGCGGACTGTTCCGCTTCGCGCAGGCTTGCCAGTTCCGGTTTGTAGTCCGCATTTTTAGAGGGGTCATTGCTCCCGGCCTCGCCGCTGGTGACAATGACCGAGACGACCTGGCAGCCGTTCTGCGCCCAACGCGCCAGCATCCCTGCGACGGTGAATTCCTGGTCGTCGGGATGGGCGTGGATGGACATTGCAATTTTGGGGAGGAATTCTTTTTCGGGCATGTTTTCTCCTGATGTTCTCTTGGCGCTGATTTACTTCCACCATTCCCCGATGAAGAAGATGCTGGAATCATCCGTGGAAAATATGGCTTCATGCACCAGGAAGGAGGCCGGGAAGTAGCCGGGCGTTATGTTGTGGTTATCTGTTCCATCGGCGTTCATCATGTAAGCATCGAATTTTCCGGCCTCGCCAATCGTAGCGACGATGTAGATGAGTTTTTCCCCTGAATGGGACCAGCTGGCGAGTCCCTGGGAGAACCCGCTGTCGGTCAGGCGGGTCTCGCCGGTGCCGTCAGAGTTGATGATGAAGAGGTTGTAGTTGCCGTGCGGGCTGTCATCGCCCTCCAGCCTCTCGAAGACGATGCGGCTGCCATCCGGACTCAGGCGCGGGTCGTAGTCTCCGAAGGGGAGATTGGCGTTGCCCCATTCCCCGGCGCGCGGCGGATTTGTAACCTGGACAGGTTGTGTGCCGTCGCTGTTCATGATCCAGATGCGGCTATTCGAGGTGAAGACGACTTTATCTCCCTGCCAGTCAATATCGGCATCGTGAAAGCCGGAGTTATACAGCAGGCGCTCATTGCTGCCATCGGCGTCCATCACGTGGATGTCGAGGTCGGTCTGGCGGAAAGACAAAAAGGCAATCTGCGAGCCGTCGGGCGACCAGACAGGATACACGTCCCAGAAGGCGTTGTCCGTCAAACGCGTGAAGCCCTGCCCGTCTATGCGGACGGTGCAGATTTCAGTCGCCTCGTTGTTATCTCCGTCAATCATCTGGGAGAAGACGAAAGTATCCCCATCGTCATCCAGCCGCACTGTGGAAATTGCGGAGGCGGATGTGTAGAGCAATTCGACGGCCTGCGTTTCCAGATCGAGGGCGTAGATGCCCCAGCGCTCCTCCTGCGGGACGGTTTGCGCGGCGCTCAGACAGCCCAGCATGATGGCGGCCGTGATCACCACCAGAAGCGTCACCAGCGCGACCTTGGGGAGGTTACCTTTAATGCTCATAATGACGATTGTACCCGATTCGCTTATCTTTCTATGACCCCCTTCCTCGCCTTCACATGACATCTGCCAGATACCCGCCTTGCCGCAAGCGGGGTACAATCGGGGGCGAAAATCGAAGCGGAATTAAAGGAGAAATCCATGACCATCATCCTCGACGGTTCTTCTCTTACAATTGAAAAACTTATCGCCATTGCCCGTCTCGGCGAGAAGGTGGAACTGGCCCCCGCGGCCCTGGAGCGGATCAAGGTCTGCCGGGCGATGTTGGAAGAAAAACTGGCTGCCCGGGAAATTATGTACGGAACAAATACTGGCATCGGTGAGTTTTCGGAGAAGATCCTCTCCGACGAGCAGGTGAAGGAATTCCAGAAATACTTGATCTACAACCACGCGGCCGGGATTGGCGATCCGGTCCCGGAGGAGCAGGTACGCGGCGCGCTGGCGGGGCGCATCAACGTCCATGCCCACGGGAATTCCGGCTGCCGCCCTGAGATCACGCTGACGTTGGTCGAGATGCTCAACAAGGGTGTCACGCCGGTTGTTTGCAGCAAAGGCTCGGTCGGTGCGTGCGGCGACTTGGCCCCGATGGCCCAGGCCATGCTCCTGCTGATGGGGGAGGGCGAGGCCTGGTTTAATGGCGAGCGGCTCCCCGGGTCGGAAGCGATGAAACGGGCGGGTATCCCGGTGCCAGGTCTGCAAGCGCGTGACGGGCTGGCGGCCATCAACGGGTCCAACCTGCTGACAGCCATGTCTGCCCTGCAAATCTACGACATGGAACGCTTCCTGAAACAGGCGGAGATCGCCGCGGCGATGTCCATCGAAGCTCTGCTCGGCAATATGAAACCCTACAATTCCAAATTGCACGAACTGCGCGGTTTCAAGGGCGCCATCACCAGCGCGGCGAACATCCGCAAGGTTGTCGAAGGCTCCGACCTGACCACTGGCAAGATGAAGACCAAAGTCCAGGACGCGTACTCGATGCGCTCCACGCCGCAGGTCATCGGGGCGGCGCGCGACGCGGTGGCCTACGCCCGCTCACAGGTCGAGATCGAACTGAACGGGGTGGGCGACAACCCCATCTTCGTCCCGAAGCAGAAACTGACTCTCACCGGGGCCAACTTTCAGGGGTCGCCGGTGGCCCTGCCGATGGACATGGCGGGGATCGCTATCACCATGGTCTGCGTGATGGCGGAGCGGAGGCTGAACCGGCTGACCAACCCGGCCTTGA
>JACQYE010000173.1 GCA_016208355.1 Chloroflexota bacterium
GTGCTGGGCAGCACCATCTGCCAGCGCGTGTACTTGCCGGCCGGGTCGCGCAGGATATTCCCGCTTGGGCCGAGGACCCCCAGGGTGACGTCATCGTTCGGGGAATCCAGGATGAGGATCAGGGGCTGGGACTGTCCCGCCCCCAGGGTGTACGCCTGCACCTGTCCGGGTCCGATGCTGCCCTGCACCACCCCGGCAGTGGTTCCGGGGGTCAGAGCGATGTTCCCGCTGGGTATGACGGGCGCGGTTGCCAGCGACGACAGCGTTGCAGTGGGCAGGGCAACCGTTGGCGTCTCCAGGATCACCGGGGGCGTTGAGCTGGGAGGAATGATAAGCGCTGGCGTATCCAGGGGCACCTGTACCTGGGATGTTGGGCTGGGTGGAATGGGAGTCGACGTGGCAAGGTCTGGCGTGGGACTGGGCGGCAAGTCCGTGGCGCCGGTGGAAATCGGCCAGCCGCAGCCTGCCAAAACCAAAACCGAGAGGGTCATTGAGATGATGATCGAAAAGGACCTGGATTGGGCAATTGACCTTTTGGGTATCATAGGATGTTCCTCTTTATAAGCGAGCGTGCCATGGATAGATTTGATCTTATTACCTGCCGGTTGATTGCGACGTTACTCCAATCATAGCACAAGAGGCCGCTGAAAAAACGCTATCTGGAAAATTGCTTGATATGTGTTTCCCCGTCATCAAGAGATGTCGTTGGTGAAGCGCGCCTCAACATGACACGTTGGAAAGGGGGATTGATTCATAAAAAAACGGTGTATTATTGAATCGCGCGAATATACTCATCGCGCGATTCAATTGCCCCCGTCATTCACGCAGAGGCCGACCTTAGAACATCATCCGGAGATAACCATGGAGAAAAGTCCCGCCCGCACTCGTACCCTCGCCTTCCTGATTTCCGGCCTGGTGGACAGTATCATTGGCAGCATCCTGTTGCTATCCTGGTTGGAAATCCTCCCCCTCGACCTGACCGGACTCGGCCTGACACGCGGCTGGGTCGGACTCATCGGCGCAGTGCTGGCCGTCTCCGGGGTGGTCGTTGTCGCTTACCAGTTGACCAAAATAAGGGAACCGGACGAATAACGAACCTTTCCTCCCCGCCCGCCGCACCTTTGTGGCGGGTTTTCTTTCTAGCGTGTCATCTCCTCCAGGATGCCCAGTAATTTTGCCGCCATTTCGTCACGGCTGAAATGCTCTTCCAGGTGCTTCCGTCCCGCCAAGCCCATCCGGCGGGATTTTTCTCTGTCCGCGGCCAGCGACTGGATGGCCTCCGACAGCGCAGCCGGGTCGCCGGGTTGGGTGAAGATGCCGCACCTCGCCGCCTCGACCACTTCGCGGATGACGCCGTCAATGGCAAGCGCCACAGGCCGTCCCGCGGCCATGTAGTCGAAGACTTTGTTCGGATAGGGGGTCTTGTAGGCTTCGATGGGCTTCAGGATGGCGATACAGGCGTCCGCGCCCGCCAGCGCCTCGGCCATTTCCGTCTTGGGGACCGGCGGCAGGAACAGGACGTTGGTCAGACCTGCGGCCTGCTCCTGCAATCTGGCTTTTTCCTTCCCGTCGCCGAGGAAAACGATGCGGACTTCGGGCCTGCTCCCCGCCAACAGGCGGGCAGACTCCAGAACGACGCCCAGGTCGTTGGACATGCCGTGCGCTCCGGCGTAGAGGACGACGAATTGATCGGCCAGCAGGTGCCGGGTCCGGAAGGCTTCGCCGGAATCGGCCGGGTCGAACATGGCCGGGTCGGCGCTGTTCGGGATCAGGTCCACTTGTTTCGCGCCGCGTTCAGTCACGTGGGCCAGGTAGCCGGGACTGTTGACCATCATCCGGTCGGCGCGGCGGTATAGGAAGCGTTCCAGCCAGAGTGAGAGGCGGATCAGCAAGGGGCTTTTCAGCACCCCGACGGCGATGGCGAACTGCGGCCACAGGTCGCGCACTTCGAAGAGGAACTTCGCCCCTTTGAGGCGCGCCAGCACCCAGGCGGTGACGCCCTGGAAAATGGGCGGCGAGGTTCCCCAGACCACATCCACGTTTTTGACGCCCAGGCCAGTCCAGAAGGAGGAGGCCATGAAAGTGACAAAGAACAGGAAACGGTGGATGAAAGATTTATGGAGGGCGCGATAGTTGTAGGCGTGGATGACCCTCACGCCCCCCTCTTTCTCTCCCTCCTTCTCTGACAGGGTGAGGGGGGCTCCACTCAAATAGCTTAGCGGGCTGGTAATCACCGTGACCCGGTGCCCGCGCGCGGCAAGATAACGGGCGAACTCGTGGTGGCGAGTCCCGCCGGCTTCGTCGAGGGCGGCAAAGACCTGATGGATGAGGAGGATATGCATATTGGACGATGGACCGGAGACTGTGAATTATAGACAGTTCACACCGTCCACGGTCTACGGTCAGGGAATTATTCCGGGATGATGACCGGTTCCTCCGGCCAGCCTTCTTTTATGAAGCGCACAACCAATTCGGCCATCTGAGGCGGCTTGACGGGCTGCGCGAGCAGTTGCGAGACAGGCATCCAGGTCGGGCTGTAGGTGCCTTTGTCAGGTTTGGGATGGCGCATCTCCTCCCCGGTGCCGGTGCCGAAGTCCCCGCCGGTGGCTTCAGCGAGGTAATAATACTGCCATTTTCCCTGCCAGCCCATCCTGGCGACCAGTTTTTTGAGCATCACATCCAGACCGAGTTCTTCCTTCGTCTCGCGGATGGCGGCCTGTTCGGGAGTCTCGCCTTCGTCCACGTGGCCGCCGGGGAAGGAGAAATAATGCAGTCCCTGGCGATGGCGTTCGATCAGGGCGATTTTATTGTCTTGCAAGAGGAGGATGGCAGCGCGGTAGGACATGGCGGGTAGCAGTTAGCGATTAGCAACGGGTGCGAAGGCGAATTCGGTGGAAAAGACGATTTCGCCCGGGCTTTCCGCAATAATGGCAAGTGACAGGGCGGGAATTTTAACTCCGTAAGTGGGAGATGTCCAGCCGCGGGTCGGGTCGGAGGGGGCGGAACCGAGGAGCAGTTCGCCGGCGCGGACCAGTGAGATTTGTAATTCGTTATTCGTAACTGGTGGTCGTGAGTCCATTCCAATCGTTACCCAGCCAAATAGCGACTTAAGACGAATTACGAATTTCGATTCGCTCTTCACGATTTTCCATTCCCAATCCGGCAGGAGCCAGTGCAGCCGCGCCGTGAGCGGCCTGTTCTGCCCAAACATACGCAGGGGCAGGAGTTCATCCACCACCCGCCAGCGGTCGTCTTCGAAAACGCTGACGATGCGCGTGTGACGGTAGCCGCCTCCCCGATAGCGGCCGCGCACGCGCTGCAACTCCCCGGATTCCTCGACCGGCAGCCCGCGCCGGTAGGCATTGACCCAGTCGAGATACAGGAAACGCCCGGCGCGCCTCATCTGGTCGCGCCCATTCACCGTCAAAGTATTGTGGACGAAAGCGGTAGTCAGCGAATTATTCCACGGGGCAGGCGCGTTGTAGAGATACGTTCCGGCGTCCTGGGCGACGTTCAAGCCGCGCCACCACAGGTCGAGGTGCAACTGGTCGGCATGGGAGGGACGGGAGGTGTACTGCGCCGTTCGGAAATACGCCCAGGATTGCTTGCCGTATAGCTGGTCGCCGAGGTAGCGCGGCAGTTCGAGCGTTTTCGGACCCAACACCTGCACCCCGAACCAGAGCGCCATCTCATCCCAGGGGCCGCGCGGTAGGTCATAGTCGAGGAAGGCGCGGGCGGCGGCATGGAGAACGGGACGGTAGTCGGCGAAGGGGAGCACGGTCAGGGGGAAGATGTACGCCCCGTCGTTGGCGCCCAGGTTAGGGGTCCGGCCGGACTCGGAATCCATCAGCGACAGCAGCCAGTGGACCGAGCGGCCGACCGCCTCCATAGTCTGGCGCGGCCAGCGTCCCGTGCTGGAACCGGGACTACCCCGTAAGTCAAATTTCCTGGCCAGGGCGTTCGTCCACAAGACAACCTGGAGGATGAGACGGTGATAGTTGGTGCTGTGCTGGGAGTATTCGCCGTAGGAGTCGATCTGCGACTGGAGGCCGTGGTTGAGCCAGCGCCAGCCGAGGCCGCGCCAGCGCGGGGCGTCGGGATGGTCGGGGAGGGCCAGCCCGGCGGTGAACAGCCCGGCGACTTCGGTAAGCAGGTGGTTGTTGTGCTGGGCGCGGGCATAGACGAGGGTGGGGGGGATACGGGCGGCGTGCGCGGCGACGGAAACAGCCAGCCGCCGCTTGCGCTCGGGCGTGGAGGCGGGTGCGGCGTCGAAGGCCTGCGCCGCCCAGACGAAGGCCATCAGGCGCAGGGCGACTTCCTGCCCGCTCATCCAGTGGGGGCCGAGGCAGGGCGGGTTGGCGTCGGTGAAGATTTCAAAGTTGCGCCAGAAAGTTTCAGCGTATCTTTCGTCGCCGGTCAGGTGGTAGGCGCGGCCGAGGGTGAAGGCCCAACCGAAGCGGGCGGGTTCCCATAAAAATTTGATATCTGATATTGGTAATTGGTTAATGGGTAACGGGACTTTGCCGGTTTCGTAAGCCGTCCAGTGCGCCAGTTTTCCGGGCAGGGCTAGGACGAGTTCCACCGGCTCCGCGCCGAAGAGACGGGCTTTACCGCCGACGATTTCGTCCGCTTCGGCGAGCAGGGCGGATTTGCCATCTGCGCCGAGAACAGTTTCGAGGTCTGCGCGGGAAGGAGAAGTGAATAGAGAATGGTTAATGGTTCCTTCCCATTCACAATTCTCTATTCTCGATGTCACTCGACGGTAATGGCCTGTAAGCAACCCAAACTTATACAGCGCGTACAGTCCCACCTGCCTGAGTCCCAACTGGCGGGCGGCCTTGAGGGCAATGGTCAGTTTGGAAAAGGGATTCATCAAGAAATCCGGTCCAGGTAGGCCAGGGTGAAAAATAACGTGCTCACTTGCATGGACTGAAGCAATTCGCCTCTTTTCGCCATGGCAATCACATCATCCAACGGTCTGAGCAGCACTTCGATCTCTTCGGTCTCATCGAGGCGCTGCCCGCCGTTCTTCTCGGCGTCCAATGCCAGGAAGGAATAGATGCGGTTGGTGTGGTTGGCCGGGTTTGGTGAGACGCAGCCCACCTGGACGATACGGTCGCTTGTGTAGCCCGTCTCTTCCTGCAATTCCCGCCGGGCGGCGGTCAGCGGACTTTCGTCATCCGTGTCCATTGCCCCGCCGGGGAATTCCACGATCACTTTTTGCGCGCCATGGCGATACTGGCGGATAAGCACCACTTCCTGCTCTTTCGTCAGCGCCAGCACCGTGACCCAGTCGCCGAATTCCAGGACTGTCCCTTCGATGACCTGTCCTGTCGGGAGTTCACAGCGGTCAAGGCGGATGTTTTTGCGCAGGTACGTGGAAGCGAGGATTTTCCAGGGTTTGGGGGTCATTTTGATTTGAGCAGTGTCCGGGAGGTCACCGCGGCGAACGGTTCCGGGCTGTGTCTTTCCCGTTGCGGCCAACGAGGCCGATATCAACGCCAGATGCTGTATGGATCGCGAATGTGTTCGTCGCTGCCCGGTTCAGCAAGATGGTGAGTCGGGTGATTGGTCAAGACAGACGGCCGGGGGCTGAAGACGCGCGAATGCTCCGGCACGGAACGCACGATCATGGCGCCAACACCGACGATCACGTCGGAGCCAATCGTTATGTCTCCCACCACGACACTCCCGGTCCCCAACATGACCATGTCACCAATGCGCGGCGGCGAATCGGGTTTAAACCCGTTCAACCCGACGGAAACATTTTGATAGATGGTACAAAACTCACCAATTTCAGCAAACCGTGAGACAAGGATATTTTGAGGATGCGGCAACCTTAAGCCACGCCCGATTTTCGCATCACCCGGGATAAGTGAAGTAGCAATAAACCATTGAAAGATCGAACCCAGAAAACGGGTGAAATACCAGATGAGGATGAGCGGATTCCTGGGGCGGCAAAAATTGCGGTGGATCAACTGTTCGAAGCGGACATCGAGCATCAGCAGCATGGCGCGCAGGCGGTCGAAGGTCAGTCCCTTGTTCATGCGCCAGTCCCAGCGAAGCAAATAGAAGAATTCTTTTATGGACATCGTGCCCTGTTACTCCTGATTTCTTGCAAACATTATAACAAACTCACCCCGAGGAAACTTGTTTGAACTGGGCAATGGCAGGCAGGATGGGCGGGCTGATGTTTTCCGGGATGTCGGCGGGAGCGAACCAGCCCCAGGCAGTGTGTTCGCCGTTCAAGCGTACTTCGCCACGCCGCTCGCGAGTCAGGTAAACAATGGAGACATTATGGACTTCGTCGCCGTTCGGGTAGCGGTAGAAAAGTTCCGGGCCGGAGAAGACGCCGAACAGCGACAGGCCACCGAGCTCCAGCCCGGTCTCTTCGCGGACCTCGCGCCGGGCCGCATCCTCGACGGCCTCGCCCAACTCCACCGCCCCGCCTGGAGGACCCCAGCAGCCGCTATCGGAGCGCTTCAGCAACAGGAGGCGGTTCCGGTCATCCACGATGAGCGCCGCCGCGCCGACCATCAGGAGCGGGGCATGACCGACGTGCTGGCGGAGGGAGGCGAGGTAATCCACAGACCACTACCCCTCATTCCTGAATTGCAAGCAATAGTGGTGGAACGTATTGCTCACCCAGGCCGACCCCAGCCCGTACGGCGCGAGCGACTGGTTGTCCTGGCACCAGATTTTTTCATCCTTGAGCGTGTACACCTTGCCGAGTGCGCGTCCCAGGTCCCAGGCCAGGGGGTAGATTTTCCCGCCCTTCTTGACGTTCTTGACGATGATGGTGAGATAGGCCTTCTCGCGCAGCAACGGCTTCAACCCGGCGTAGATGGCGGTCAGTTTTTCCACAAAGGCATCGTAGTCGTGGACGTTCCCCAGGTCGTTCGGGTCATCGGAGTAGAAGACGTCCAACTCCGCGGCAGAGCGGCGCTTCTTCTGCGTCGCGGCTCCCCTGGCGTGCAGCATGTCCCAATAGGGTGGGGAAGTCAACACATAGTCAATCGTGGGAAGTTTGTAAGTAGCAACGAGGCTGGCATCGCCATTGATGATTTCTGATGTTAGATTGTTGATTGAGTCGCCCAGAGACTTGCGCTCTTCGAGTATGATTTGGCGGGCGATTTCGGCGTATTTGGGATTCAACTCGATGCCGCAGGAATTCCTACCGCAACGTAATGAAGCCACCAGCGCGGACCCGGTGCCGGCCATCGGGTCGAGGACGGTCTCCCCCCGCTTGGTGAAGAATTCGATGAACTCCTGCGCCATCGTCTCCGGGAACTTGGCCGGGTGGACGAGCACGCCTTTCCTGCGCGGCGGCGGGTTGTGGATGAACCAGGATTTCTGGAACTTGAGCCAGGTCTTCGAGTCGAGGTCGTTTAGTTTATTGGGAGGCATGGGGAAATTATAGCGTAATTAGAAGTTCAGGGTGATTGGGTCGGAGTGGGAGTGCGCGAGGGGGTAAGGGAGGGTGTGGGAGAGACGTAGAAGACAGAATAAACTTCGAGTTCAGAGAACGAGACGATGACGGGCGTCGCGCCGGAGGCGTAGGCAAAAAAACCGAGCGTGCCGGTGTGCAGGATGGGGTCGCGCAGGCTGAACTGGAGACGGTCATTCAGGAGGAAGCGCATCTCGGTCCCCACCACCCAGACGCCGATCTTGACCTCCGCCGGGGCGCCGGGCGGGGCGTCGCCGCTGGGGATCCAGTTTTGCAGGATGTCGGCCGCCCCGCCGCGCACCCGCTCGAGGCGGATGTTTCCGTCACAGGCCAGGATGAAACGGTAGTAGGTCCCGCCGGGGGCGGCGCGGAACAGGACGCCGTACTGGTCGCTCCCGCGGCACAGGCTGGCGCTGGCCGTGACCTCGGCGTAGAAGTCGCCCAGCGAGGGTTCGCTGCGCAGGCTGGCAATGGTCAGCGGGCCGGAGGTCAGCGAGAGGGTCAGGCGGTCGTTTTCCACCCTGGCGCTGGCAGCGCCGGAAGTGGAGACATTCCACAAGGCCGCGTCGCCAAAATCGTCCCTGAAGAGCAGGCTGCCCACGCCGGGGACCGGCTCGGTCGTGGGGACCAGGCCGGAGGTCGGGAAAGAGGTGGGCGTGTTGGTAGGCGGAAACAAAACGATGGTGGGCGTTTCACTCGCGGGAGGCTTGGTTTGGGCAGGGGTGGAAACAGGGAAAAGCCCGGCGCAGGAATTTAAAGCCAGGGTAACGAGGGGCAGGATCAGGGTCCAGGAACGGTGGCGGGAAAAAGTCATGAGTTTAATCGTCAAAGGGAATGGCAAAAGTCCGGGTGAATCTCGAGCAGGGTGTTGTACAATAGAAGCGCCGCGAGGGGAAAGTCCCCGAAGGGGATTGCTTACCCCGTGGGTACGCTTCGCAGTCGTCGGGTCTCGATACGGGTTTCGATACGCCTTCGGCTACTCAACCCTACCCGACCCTCCTCGCAATGACACGAACTTTCTCATTCTAGCATAAAGGAGAACTTTATGAGCCAAAAATCCGTCCTCGTGACCGGCGCCTGCGGGGAGATTGGCCAGGCGCTTGTGCAAGGGCTGTCGAAGCAGGGGGGCTATCGCATCGTCACCACCGACCTGATGCCGCTGCCGGAGGCCATCCAGCCTTTCGTTGCCGAACATGTGCAGGGCGATTTGGTATACCGGGTGAAGCAATTCTACGCTTACGATTTCGACATCATTTTCCACCTGGCGGCCTCGCTCTCGTCGAAGGCGGAGGTCGCCACCGAGGAGGCGCACCGCATCAACGTGGAAGGGACGATGCAACTGCTGATGCTGGCAGCATTCAAATCAGAACGAGGCGGCAAAGCGGTGAAATTTTTGTTTCCCAGTTCGATCGCTGCCTACGGGTTTGCCAACCTGGAAGAAAAACGCCGCGCCGGGCGTGTGAAGGAGGATGAGTACAACACGCCGCACACGATGTACGGCTGCAACAAACTCTACTGCGAAAAACTGGGCACCTACTACAGCCAGTTTTACGGACAGCGCCATCTGGACCCCCAGCCGCCGGTGATGTGCGACTTCCGCGCCATCCGCTTCCCGGGGTTGGTGAGCGCCTTCACCCTGCCGAGCGGTGGGACGAGCGATTACGGACCCGAGATGCTGCACCGGGCCGCCGA
>JACQYE010000174.1 GCA_016208355.1 Chloroflexota bacterium
ATAGAGTCGGTTCGCCCAATACCGGATACGTCACCAATCCCAGCAGCGACCCGATGTTCGAGAGCGCATATAACCGGTAGGCCCTCTTCTCAGGGAAAGCACGGTAGAACCAGGCCTGGATAAGGGGACTATTGGAAGAAAGCAGGAAGTAAGGCAGGACGACGGAGACAGCCAGTAGTTTGAATATCTCCCAGACCGGGTAACTTCCCTGTGCCGTTTTCCAACTTGCATCCGGGGTGATGGGCGATTTCCAGGCCAGGCCAAGGAGAAGCATGGCAATCACCGATACTCCCAATAGGACCAGATGCAGTTTCTCGCCTCGCTTCCCCGGGCGGGCAAGCCAGGTTGCGTAGGCATAACCACCGGTCAGCAAAACCTGGAAGAACATCTGCACGGTGGACCAGACCGCCGGGGTCCCGCCAAACCAGGGCAGGATGTAGCGGGCAATCATCGGCTGCACCTGGAAGATCAGGAAAGCCGAAAGAAAAATTGAAAGAGCAAAATAAGCCATTGGCCTATTTTACCCGCAAGGGTGAGATGTGAAGTAGAATCAGCCCGCTGTATCAGGCTATTTCCCCGGGAGCCCTGTCGTCCGCCACCCGTCATCCACTACCCGGACGACCCAGAAGTCTGGAAGATCACCTACCAGGAATTCATGCTAGCGCGGACTTCCTCATCGCCCCGGTCACGGACGAGGGCGCGGACACGGTCAGCGTTTTCCTCCCCGCCGGAGAGTGGGTGCACGTCTGGAACGGCGAGACCTACACGGGCGGGCAGTATGTGGCAGTCGCTGCGCCCCTCGGCCAGCCAGCTCTCTTTTACGCCAAAGGGTCTGCCTGGGGTGAAGCCTTTATCCGCACACTCAAAAACGAAGGACTGATGCCATGAGACGTGTTTTCGTAGCCGGCGGGACCGGCTTTCTGGGGCACCATGCCATTCAGGAATTCCTGGCGCACGGCTGGGAAGTAACCGCCCTGGGCCTCCCACCCGCCCCGCCGCGAGATATGTATCCGGCCACCGTTAAAGTGGTCATGCAAAGCCTCGATACCGCCACCAACGGCGACCTGCTATCCCTCTTGCGTGGACACGAAGTACTGGTCTTCGCCGCCGGGGCGGACGACCGTTTCCCGGTGCAGAGGCCAGCTTACCCATTCTTCCGGCATGGAAATGTGGAGACGCCGGAACGACTCCTGCGACTGGCAAAAGAAGCCGGGATGAAACGCGCTGTGGTGCTGGGATCGTACTTTGCCCATTTCAACCGCCTTTGGCCGGAGATGCGGCTGGCCGAGCGGCATCCCTATATCCGCTCGCGCATGGAGCAGGAAGGGGCCGTCACGTCCATCCCCGGCTTGGACGGGATGGTGCTGGAATTGCCGTATATCTTCGGCAGGCTGCCCGTGCCCGGCTGGAAGCCTTTGTGGACGCCGCTCGTCAAATACCTCCGTTCTTCCAGGACAATCCTCTACATGAAAGGCGGCACCGCCTGTATCTCTGCCAAGACGGTGGGACGCGCCATCCTGGCGGCCGTCGAGCGCGGCGAGGCCGGGAAATGCTACCCCATCGGGCAGGAGAACCTGACCTGGACGCAGATGCTGACCCGCCTCGCCGCGGCGGACAGGCGCGAGGTCCGCGTGAAGGCGCTGCCGACGGGATTGGTCAAGGCCGGGATGTATGGGCTATGGTTCGCCCACTGGCTGCAAGGGAAGGAGCACGGACTCGACCCGCGCTTCTATGCCGTCCTCCAGACCGCGGAAACCTACCTGGATGCCGCCCCGTCCCAACAGGCGCTGGGCTATGAACCCGCCAACCTGGATGAGGCCTTCCGCGAGACGGTGGAGGCTTGCTAGGAGTAGCGACTTCAGTCGCTTAGGCCCGGCATAAGCACGATTAAAGTCGTTACTAATCAGGACAACAAAAATCCCCCGAGACGTTGTCTCCGGGGGACTCGCGTTCAACCACCGCGAATGTAATTTTCCAGATGCGAGATGACAATCTCCTGTTCCCGGATGACCGTCCGTAAAACGTCGCGCACGGAGATCAGCCCGAGCAGTTCCCCGTTCTCCATCACCGGCAGGTGGCGGATGCCCTTCTCGTTCATCAGCGCCATGCAGACTTCCAGCGGCTGGCCAGCCTCGACATACAGCACCCGGGCCGTCATGATCTCGGAAACCCGCACGTCAGCGGCGGTGCAGTCGCGCAGGTCCACCTTGCGGACAATGTCGCGCTCCGACAGGATGCCTTCGATCTGCCCTTCCGCGCTTATCACCAGCAGCGCGCCGACATTATGCTCCGAAAGCAGCCGGGCGGCCTGCATCACGCTGGCGTCTGGATGGATGGAATAAATATCCCCTGGCTTGCGTCCACGCAGTAAATCCTTTGCCGTTGCCATTTTGCCTCCGTTTCTTTCAGTCTATTTCGACCAGTTTACTCGGATTACAGGAGGCTGTCAATAAACAAGTTGACCTTCGGAAGGATTATAGTATAATCGGATAGACTATATCTGATTATATGGTCACGGGTCTTTTAATGGTCGTTTGACTCGCAATCCCCTTCTACGGAGGCTGTCATGTACGGAACAATTGCACGATTAACCGCAAAACCGGGGGCGCTAGAAGTATTGCACCAAGAATTGAACCAGATGGAGACTGGGCGGCATCCAGCCGGTTACCTCACCTCTTATGTTTATCAAAGTGACAAGGACTCCAATGAATTATGGCTGGTCGTTATGTTTGAAAACAAGGCTGCTTACGTTGCGAACGCCGAAAGCCCCGAACAGGACAAGGAATTCAGAAAGTTGATGCAATACCTGGCCGCCGAGCCGGAATGGCACGACGGCGAGGTCGTTTTTGCCAGTAAAGCAGCCTGATTCTTCCCCTGCGTCCATTTGCTACTCTCGCTGGAAATGCCAGGAATGAAAATTCAACCTCCCGAAGACGACAAGTCTTTGGAAGGTTTGTTACTGGCATGTAAAGCGGTGAGATCGCGTGTAAAATGACGGCGGATTTGATTAATCCTATGCCGTATAAAACCCCAAACGTTTGGGGTTTTATACGGATCGTCCACAAGCCGTTATGCGATCCGCACACTAATTCAAACAAATGGAAGGAGATTCTCATGAACCAAGGTAAGAGCACCACC
>JACQYE010000175.1 GCA_016208355.1 Chloroflexota bacterium
CTGCTCTTCGATGGCGAAGCGTTTGGCGTTGATCTGGCTGTCCATGGCGTAGATGCGCCGGGAGGCTTCGAGGTCGCGCTTTTTGAGGGCTTCGACAGAGTGCAGGACGGAATGCTCCACCATGCTGCCGAGCAGGAGCATGTCGTCTTTCAGTTGCTGGATTTCGGTTTCGAAATTCTTACGCATATCTGCCTCGCTTATCCAAACCGGCCGGTGACGTAGTCTTCGGTGCGCTTATCGGTTGGGCGGGTGAAGATCTTGTTGGTCTCGTCGAACTCGATCACGGTCCCGGAGCGTGTCGCGCCGCCGTTCAGCATCATCATGGCGGTATGGTCTGAGACGCGCGCGGCTTGCTGCATGTTGTGGGTCACGATGACGATGGTGTATTTCTGCTTGAGTTCCTGCATCAACTCTTCGATTTTGAGCGTGGCAATCGGGTCGAGGGCCGAGGCGGGTTCATCCATCAGGATGACCTCCGGCTTGACGGCGATGGCGCGGGCGATGCACAGCCGCTGCTGCTGCCCGCCCGAGATGGCCAGGCCCGAACTGTGCAGGATATCTTTCACCTCGTCCCACAAAGCAGCCTGGCGCAGGGACGACTCGACCAGTTCGTCCATGTTCCCTTTGTGCCCATGGATGCGGGCCGCCCAGGCAACGTTCTCGTAGATGGATTTCGGGAATGGGTTGGGCTTCTGGAAGACCATCCCGATGCGGTAGCGGACCTCGACCGGGTCCACGCTTTTCTCGTACAGGTTCTGCCCCTCGAACAGCACCTCGCCGTGAATGTGGGTGTCGGGGACGAGTTCGTTCATGCGGTTGAAAGCCCGCAGGAGCGTGGACTTGCCGCAGCCGGACGGCCCGATGATGGCGGTAATCTTGTGGCGCGGGATGTTGATGTTGACATCCGCCACGGCCAGGAAGTTGCCGTAGAAGATGTTCAGACCATGGGTTTCGAAGACGTAATTAATTTCTGTCATGATGTTCTCCAATGTGTCGTTGCGAGGCGGTGGTTGAGTAGCCCCGTGCTCTTCGGGGCGTATCGAAACCCCGCCGAAGCAATCTCCGTGCAATTTGGAGACTGCTTCGCCACCCTTCGACTTCGCTGAAAAACGCTCCGCTCAGGGCGGCTCGCAGTGACACGATTTTCTAATATTTCCTCGCGAAGCGATTGCGCAGGAAGATGGCCGCCGCGTTCAGGCTCAGGAGCAAAGCCAGCAAAACCACGATGGCCGCAGCTGCCAGGTGACGCCATTCTTCCTGCGGGCGCGCCGTCCACTGGTAGATCTGGATGGGCAGCGCGGTGAACTTCGAGAAGGGCGACGATGGGTCCATGCTGATGGCTGTGGAGGCGCCGACCACCACCAGCGGCGCGGTCTCGCCGATGGCGCGGCTGATGGCCAGAATGGTGCCGGTCAGGATGCCGGGCAGGGCGTTCGGCAGGACGTGCGACCAGACCGTCTGCCACCTGGTGGCCCCCAGCCCGTAACTGGCTTTGCGCAGCGATTGCGGGACGGCACGGATGGCCTCCTGGGCGTTGATGATGATCACCGGCAGGACGAGCAGGCCGAGGGTCAGGCCCGCCGAAAGGATGGTGCGGCCATTGGCGGTGGTGGGGTCCACCAGTCCGAAGACCGCGCCGCTGGTCAGTTTTTCGAGGACGCGGACGAAGATCGCCAGTCCCAGGATGCCATAGATGATGGACGGCACGCCTGCCAGGTTGTTGATGTTGGTGCGGATGACGCGGTTCATCCAGTTGTCGGCGGCGTACTCTTCGAGGTAGATGGCCGCCCCCACGCCCATTGGGAAGGCGAACAGGATGGTGATGAGGATCGTCCACAGCGAGCCGAGGATGGCGGTGCGGATGCCCGCAGTGACCGCCTCACTGGACTGCGGGCGGGAGATGAAGTCTGCTGTCAGCCAGGAGATGAACGTCAGTTTGTCGCCGGGATATTCCTGGGCGGCGTAGGCTTTGATCTCGCCGCTGTTGGTGATGGATTCGAACAACGGCCAGGTCTCCTCGACTTCGTACTTGACGAGTCGCTCGATCACCAGCGCATAAACTTCGGCACGCGAACGCTCCTCGAATGATTTCTCGTTATTCAATTTGTTGAACGCCCCACTGGAGAGTTCAGTCTCGAGGAGCGAGACCAACTGATCTTTGGTCTGTTCTTCGAGCGGGAGGCCATCCACGGCAAAGGTCGCCGGGTCAACTTTAGCGTGCAGGACGACGTAGCCAAAGGAGCGGTCGAGGATGTTCAGCAGGAGGGCTGTCAGCGCCAGGATGCCGATGATGGTCGAGGAAAGGAAGACCAGTTGCCAGGTCCGGCCGAGGCGGTTGCGGGCGGAGAGATTGGAGAGCGGAGAATAGAGAACAGTGTCGCCAGGCCTCATACTGCTCTCTATTCTCTTTTTTCTGTTCTCTTTGGCAGTCATTCGTATACCTCGCGGAAGCGGCGCACGAAACGCTGGCTGATGATGTTCAGCGTCAGGGTGAGGAAGAAGAGCATCAGGCCGATGGCGAAGATGCTGTTGTAGTCAATCGAGTCGTAACTCAGATCGCCGCCTGAAATGCGGACGATGTGCCCGGTCATGGTCTCGGCGGCCTTGAAGGGGTTGAGGGTGAAGTTGGGACCGGCGCCTGCGGCCACGGCCACGATCATCGTCTCGCCGATGGCGCGGCTGATGCCCAGGATGACCGCCGCGGCAATGCCGGAAAGCGCCGCCGGGAGTACGATTTTGACGGCCACTTCCAGTTTTGTGGCCCCCAGCCCGTAGGCGGCTTCGCGCAGGGCGCGCGGCACCGCGTTCAGGGCGTCTTCACTGATGGAGGCAATCAGCGGCAGGATGAGGATGCCCATGACCAACCCGGCCGAACCGGTGTTGTAGATTTCTACAATATCGTTGCCAAATACGGACCGCAAGAGCGGCGTGACAAAGGTCAGTGCAAAATAGCCGTAAACGATCGTGGGGATGCCTGCCAGCACTTCCAGGATCGGCTTGAGCGTATTGCGCATCTTCTTGGAAGCATACTCGGAAAGATAAATTGCCGCCGCCAGGCCCAACGGGATGGCGATGGCCATGGCAATGGCAGTTGTGACCAGCGTGGCTGTGGCGAGCGGCAGGATGCCAAATTCCTCAATGTGCGGCTGCCATTTGGTCCCGGTCAAGAACTCAAGTAAATTGACAGCCGGCGTGCGGAAGAACAGCCAGGCTTCCTTGCCCAGTTCGTAGACAATGCTAATGGTTGTAAAGATCGAGAAAAAACCGGTAAAAAATAATAAGGACTGGATGACAATTTCACCAGGCCGACGCCGCTTTTTCAGATTTAATAACGGGCGTGCTGGATCCTTATCCTGCTTCAGACCATTTGCGGTTTTCTTTGCCATAACAACTCTTATTCACACGGATACCTTCCCCCCTCTCGGGGAGGGGGGAAGGTTGGAGAGGAGGGAGAATGTTGCTCCCTATCTGAAATTACTTGCCAACAGCGGCGTGCCAGGCAGCGAGCGCCTCATCAAGGGCAGCCTGGCTGGCCGGGAAGTAACCGACATCCAGGATTTCGTCGTTGACATGGGTCAGGTAGAAGTAGATGAATGCGGCTACCTGGGGCTTCTCCTGCATGATCTGGGCTGTTGAGTAGATGAACAGCGGGCGGGAGATGGGATACTCACCGGATTCAGCCGTTTCAGCGGTCGGGGCAATGCCATTCAGGGAGAGCACTTTCAGGGTATCGGCGTTTTCCTGGTAGTAGGCAAAGCCGAAGAAACCGATGGCGTACGGGCTGCCTTGAACACCCTGCACGAGAACGTTGTCGTCCTCGGACATCTGGGTGTTGGAGGCGGCCAGGATGAGGGCGTCATCGTTGTCAAAAATCTCTTCCACAAAGTAGTCGAAAGTGCCGGAGTCGGTGCCGGGGATGAAGCGCTGGATGGGTTCAGCCGGCCATTCGGGGCGCACGTCCGACCACTTCTCGGCAGTAGAGAAGATGAGAGCAAGTTCTTCCAGCGTTACATCAGTAACGAAATCATTTTCCTGGCTGACGACCACCGAAAGAGCGTCGGTGCCGACGCGGAACTCAACCGGCTCGCGTCCAATTGCCTGGCAGGATTCGACTTCGCTGTCTTTGATGGCACGCGAAGCATTGGAGATGTCGGTCTCGCCGTTGACGCAGAAGCGTTCGAAACCACCACCAGAGCCGATGCTGTCAATGGTGAGGTTACCCGTAAAACCCTCTTCCTCGAAACGCTGCTTCATGCGCTCGGAAAGCGGGAAGACCGTGGACGAACCGGCAGTGACGATATCACCGCTCACGGTGTCAGGCATGTACATTGCCAGCGGGTCTTCGGTCGCAGGAACAGTGGTGGGGGCATCAGTTGGATCAACTACAACCGGTTCTTCGACCGGGGTAGCGGGGCTGCAGGCGCTCAGGACGAGCACAGCGGCCATAAGAACGAACAGGGAAACAGTTAGATTTTTACGCATTTCTTTTCTCCTTTTTATTTTTCTACCCCGCCAGTGTATCAAGCCACGTTTAAGGCCAGGAGAACGGCTGTTTAACGTTTGGTTAAGATATCTGCCTGCCCGATAAAAAAATCGGCCAGGGGAAACCCTGGCCGAAAATTTAGAAGGGGAATTAATATGTTAGGAATGGGAATATTGGTGCCGTTTGCGGATAATATCCACGGCAAAAACAACCAACATTGCAAGTGAATTAATGATGAAGAGCCAGTAAGCCATAACTATCCTTTCTACGATACCCATAGGATAGCACAGGAAGATTAATAACAGAAGAAAATAGCGTTAACAGATTGGTAAGAAACAGTGATCCAATTCCCCAAAGCCATTCCAGTTTCGTCAGTATGCAGGGATCGTGAAGAAAAACGTGCTTCCCTGGCTTTCCCTGCTTTCCGCCCAGATCCTGCCCCCGTGCGCCTCCACAATGTGACGCGCAATCGAAAGCCCCAGCCCGGTCCCGCCGCCGGAGCGCGCCTGGTCGGCTTTGTAGAAACGCTCGAAGATTCGTTCCAGGTCATCCTCCGGGATGCCCGCGCCGGTGTCGCGGATGGCGAAACGGACGTACGGGCCGTCGTTCTTTGCGGTCAAAGTAACCGAACCTCCGGGATCTGTGAACTTGAGCGCGTTATGGATGAGATTGACCAGCACCTGCTCCAGCCGCGCCGCATCACCCCGGACCTCGGGCATGTCCGCCGCGACCTCCACTGTCAGCATCAGTCCGGCGCGTTCAGCCTGGGCCCGCATCCGCTCAGCGGAGGAGTCCAGGAGCCGGGCTGGATCCACAGTCGTCAGTTCCAGCGGCACCTGCCCTGATTCGATGCGTGAAAGTTCGAGCAGTTCCTGCGCCATCTGGGTCAGGGCATCCACTTCAGTTTCGATGCGGCCCAGAAAGCGCGGCGCGGCCTCCGGATCATCAAGCGCGCCGTCGCGCAGGGTTTCGGTCAGGGCTTTGAGCGAGGCCAGCGGGGTGCGCAGTTCGTGGGAGAGATTGGAGATGAAATCCCGGCGGACGGTTTCCAACCGGCGGACGCGCGTCAAATCCTGCACCAGCAGGAGCGTGCCGCCGGTGTGGCGGTCGGGCAGGACGAATAGTTGCAGGAACTGGCGGCGGGCAGGCAGTTCCACGGTCTCGCTTTGCGCTTCGCCGGTTTCCTGGCAGCGCCGCCAGGCTTCCACCAGTTGATACTGGCGCAATACTTCGACCATCCTCCGCCCGACGGCGGCCTGCCCCTCGAACATGCGCCCGGCAGCCGGGTTCAGGAAAGCCACCCGGCCCCCGGTGTCGGCGATCAGCACCCCGTCGGTCATCTGCTCGAGGACGGAAGCCAGTTTGGCGCGCTCGGTTTCAACGGTTGACAGTTGGGAGTTAAGCGCAGCCGTCAGCCCCTTGACGGCGTTGGAGAGGTCATCGAGACCGGGGACATCCGACGGCAGGTCAGAAAAAAGGATTCCCCCACTTGTTGCCCGGCGGATGATATTGCTGTAACTATTCAACCTTCGGCGCAGGCGATAGATATGCCAGCCCAGCCCAAAGGCAATGAAAAGCAGGAGGATAATCAGAGAGCCGGGGAACCAATCCACTTTGTTTACCCCTCGAACCGGTACCCGCCGCCGCGCACGGTGACAATGCGCTGCGGATTGGATGCGTCCTTCTCGATCTTCTGCCGCAGCCAGCGCACATGGACGTCCACAGTGCGGCTGTCGCCGACATAATCCCAGCCCCAGACGCGCTCGAGAATGAACTCCCGGCTAAGCATCTGGCCTTTGTGTTCAGCAAAGAAGACCAGTAAATCATATTCCTGCGGTTTGAGCGGGATCACTTCCCCGCCCAGCGTAACCTCGCGGCGGGTCTGGTCAATGGACAGGTCGGTGAAAACCAGCGTTTTATGGGGTGTTTCGGGTTCGGCGATCTTGAGCCGTTCCAGTTCGGCGCGGACGAGTTCGGTGCGGCGCAGCTGGGCTTTGACGCGGGCGACCAGTTCGCGCATGGAAAAGGGCTTGGTCAGGTAGTCATCTGCCCCGACCTCCAACCCGACGACGCGGTCAATCTCGTCGTCGCGGGCGGTCAGCATCAGGATGGGGACGGTCATTTCCTTGCGCAGGATTTTGCAGACCTCGAACCCGTCCAGGCCGGGGAGCATGATGTCGAGCACGATCAGGTCGGGGGTGCGGGCGCGGGCGGCTTCGAGCGCCAGGCGTCCATCGCCAGCAGCCTCGACCTCATACCCTTGCTTTTTCAGGTTATAAGCCAGTGTTTCTTGCAGGGAGGGTTCGTCTTCGACAACGAGAATTTTTTCGGGCATATTTTTATCTTATCACAAAGACTTGCCAAGGAATGCACATTTTCCAATAGTATTTTGCCCCGCGGTTCTGACGCAGGGCAAAATACTCGGGAGAAGGAAACTGGTTTTTGTAAGCGAAGCGCACGTTTCTGATGCGGCGGTTTTATTCCAATCTGATTTAGACGCTGGTTTGGGGGACGGGACTTTCAACCAGATATTCAGCCAGGAGTTTATCCACAAGCGGGTTCTTCGGCAGGATGATCTGCTGGCTGTGGGTAGAGGTATTAAGATACAGCGTAACGAGGTAAATAAACCCATGCTGGTCCCACGAAGGGAGCAACTCCACTTCTTCAATGAGCCAGCCGTTATCCAGTGCGGAAAGGAGGAGCAGGTAGGAATTTGGCACGTAGGATGAGACGCGAGGTTCCTGTACGGTCATCCACATCTGGGCGGGGTGGATAGTCTGGTTTAACATAGTCTCTGCCTTTCATTATCTGTAAGCTTTTCCAAGACTATCTTATCGCAAGTTGATTTTGAAACGTTTAAGAACTGGTTAAGATTGTGTAAAACACCGGAACAAAGGAAAGGCAAGTAAAACGGAGCGTGATACTACCCGAATCTCCCCTCGATGTAATCCTCGGTACGCTTGACCTTCGGGTGGGTAAAGAGTTCTTTCCCCTCGTTATACTCCACCAGTTCCCCTTGCAGGAAGAAGGCGGCAAAGTCGGCAGTGCGGGCGGCCTGCTGGACCGAGTGCGGGACGAGGATGAGGGTGTAATCCTTCTTCAACTCTTGCAGGGCGGCTTCCACCTTGCCGGTCGAGATCGGGTCGAGGCCGGAGGTCGGTTCGTCGAGCAGGATGACCTCGGGCTGCTGGGCCAGAACACGCGCCAGGCACAGCCGCTGCTGCTGTCCGCCGGAGAGGGCAATTGCGGCGTCATCGAGGCGGTTCTTGACCTCGTCCCAGAGCGCCGATAGTTTGAGTCCGCGTTCCACGGCTTCCTCCAGCCGGGACTTGCGCTTCTCGCCTGCCAGTTCCAGCCCATAGGTCAGGTTCTGGCGGATGGACATGGGCAGGACGACCGGGCGGGCAAAGACCATCCCGACCTTGCGGCGCAGGGCGATGACGTCCGTCTTCGGGTCGAGGATGTTCTCGCCGTCCAGCAGGATCTTGCCGGAGGCCACCTTGACCTCGGTCAGGTCGTTCAGGCGGTTGAGGCAGCGCAGCAGGGACGATTTGCCGCCGCCAGCGGGGCCGAATAACACGGTGATGGCGTTGGCGCGGATGTTCAGCGTGATGTCCCGTAAAGACTCAGTCCCGTCAGTGTACTGTAATGACAAATTTTGGATAACGATCTTATTTTCTGCCATCAGTTTTTCCGGTGTCACGTGTTCCAGTGTCACGGGCAGGTTTCAAAGATTTCTTGAGGCCGCCCGTCAGGGCCTTTGCTTTCTCGGCCTGGAAATACGAACTTTTGAAAATTTGCTCGTCAATATATCCAACGTCATGGGCAATATAAAGCAACGATTGCACTTCCACGACTGACCGTCGGGCGATCCCCAAAAACCGGGCGAATTCGACATGGGAATCACAGTCAAATCCTTCGGCGATATTTGCCATCACAGAAACCGATGCGCGCTGGATTTGATCCCGCAACCCGAAATCTTTGGAAAAGGCGCCTTCCCGCGTCATCCGATAAATTTCTCGCGCCAGTTTGCGGGCTTCTTGCCAGGCCAAAATATCTTCAAACCGTTTTATCAGAGTCAATCGCTGCCTCCCATACAATCATGACACATGACACCGGAACACGAAATCACCACTGTCGCTTGGCCCTTGCCCGTGAGCGGATGACCGTCGCGATGATATTCATGCCCAGCACAAAGGCGATCAATACCAATGCCGTGCCATACTGGATCTGGAACGGCATTTCAGGGACTTGTGTGGAAATCACGAACAGGTGATACGGCAGCGCCATGGTGGCGTCCAACGGCGAACCGGGCAGGCGCGGCAGGAAGAAGGCTGCCCCGGTAAACAGGATGGGCGCGGTCTCCCCGGCGGCGCGCTCCAGGCCGAGGATGACGCCGGTCAGGATGCCCGGAAGCGCCTGCGGCAGGACGATCCTGCGGATGGTCTGCCAACGCGTCCCGCCCAGGGAGATGCTGACGGTGCGGAAGGCCTGCGGCACGGCGCGCAGAGCCTCCTCGGAGGCGCTGATGATGACCGGCAGGGTCATGATCGAGAGGGTCAGCGAGGCGGCCAGGATGCTGGTGCCAAACTTCAGGAAGATGACGAAAAGTCCCATCCCGAACAGACCGTAGACCACCGAGGGGATGCCGGCCAGGTTGATGATCGCAATGCGGATGATGCGCGTCAGCCAATTCTCACGGGCATACTCGGAGAGGTAAATCGCGGCGGCAATGCCAAGCGGGACCGAGAAAATGGCTGTGCCGAGTGTGAGATAGAATGTCCCCACGATGGCTGGGAGGATGCCGCCGGCGCGCATCCCGTCGCGCGGCATGGCGGTCAGGAACTCCCACGACATGGCAGGCGCGCCCTCCGTGATGATATACATAACCACTGCCAGGATGGGCAGGACGGTGACGAGCGCCACCAGCGTCAGCAGCGAAAATCCAAGACGCTGGATAAGGTCGCGGTTGCTGAAGGATGCGCGCTTCACGACAGCACCCTTTCCGCCCGCTTCTTGGACTTGAACACCACTGAGGAAGCGGCCACGTTCACAATCAGTGAGATGATGAACAACACCAGTCCGATGAAGAACAGCACGTGGTAGTGGACACTCCCCGAGGCCACCTCGCCCATTTCGGCGGCGATGGTGGCTGTCATCGTGCGGACCGGGTGGAAGATGGATGTCAGCGCCAGAGCCAGAACGGGGGCGTTACCGGTTACCATCATCACGGCCATCGTCTCGCCGATGGTGCGGCCAATGCCGAGCATCACTGCCGTCAGCACGCCGGAGCGGGCGGCGGGCAGGGTCACGCGCCAGATGGTCTGCCAGCGGGTAGCGCCCATCGCCCAGGCCGCCTCGCGGTAACTGTATGGCACCGCATCCAGCGCATCTTCGGCAATCGAGACGATGGTGGGGACGGCGATCCCGCCCAGGAGTAAGGCCCCGGCCAGCGCGGTGAGACCGGTTGGCAGGTCCAGGAAGACCCGCAGGAACGGTGAAAGGACCAGGATGCCCAGGAAACCGAGCACCACGGAGGGTAGTCCACCCAGCAGTTCCACCAGGGGTTTCAGGATTTCCCGCATCCAGCGGGGAGCCACCTCAGCCATAAAAATGGCTGTTCCGATCCCAAATGGAAGCGCCACCAGCATCGCGCCGACGGTGATGATGAGTGAGCCGGTGATAAGCGGCAGAACGCCGAAGTGGGACTCAATCGGGTACCAGCGTTCGCTGAACAGGTCGCCCAGTTTCACCTCGCCGAGCGCCGGGAGGCCTTCACGCAGGAGGAAGAAAAAAATGAGAGCAACAAAGAGAATGGCCGAATAGCCAGAGGCTTTGATGAGCCGCGGGATGAAAAATTCCTGCCAGTTGAGTTTTTTGGGTTCCATTCGCACCTATGGGTTATATGTCAGGATAGGTACAAAACCGAGTTCTGCCACAATCTGCTGGGCTTCAGGGGAAAGGATCCAATCCAGGTAGTCTTTCACCGCGCCGGTTGGTTCGCCGGCCGTGTACATGTAGAGGTCACGCGCAATCGGGTAACTCTTGTCGTTGACGGTGCTGATGCTCGGTAAAATATAATCCCCACCCTCGGCTTCGGCTACTGCGATGATCTTCAAGTCGTCGGGCACATAGCCCAGGCCATCGTAGCCGATGGTATTGGGATTCTGGCGCACCTCGTTGATGATGCCCTCCGAAGACGGCAGGAGCAAGGTGTCCATTGAAAAGAGCGTTGTGTTGTTCTTGTCTCCCAGGCGCAGGACGGTCTCGAGGAAATAAACGTGCGTGCCGGAGTTGGTCTCGCGCGACAGGCGCACGATGGGCCGGTCTTGGCCGCCCACCTCAGCCCAGTTGTTGATCTTGCCGCTGTAGATGTCAGAGATCTGCTGGAGAGTTAATTCGCTGACCGGGTTATCGGGATGGACGATGACGGCAATGGCGTCGCGGGCGATGATGAACTCCACCGGATTGATCCCGTTGGACTGCGCATCCTGCGTTTCTTCGTCCTTGATGCGGCGGGAGGCGTTGGCAACGTCCACCGTGCCGTTGATGAGCGCGGCAATCCCGGTGCCGGACCCGCCGCCCGTCACCGAGATGCGGACATCGGGATGCGCTCCCTGGTACGCCTCGGCCCAGGCCAGCGCCAGGTTGACGATGGTGTCGGAACCTTTGTTCTCGATATAGGCGCTTGTTTCAGTTTGGGAATTTTCCCCGCCGGAACCGCCTCCGCAGGCAGCCAGCAACAGGATAAGAAAAACCGCGAGAAGATGGGTGAATTTCATCGCCCGAATTATACGGCAGAATCGTGTAAAATAAACGCGTGGCTGACATCCCCGTTTTTTCTATCCAGGAATTGAATTTCTTCTACGGCGCGTCGAAGGCGCTCTCCGGCATCAACATGGAAATTGCCGCCCGCAAGGTGACGGCGCTCATCGGACCGTCCGGCTGCGGCAAGTCCACCTTTCTGCGCTGCCTGAACCGGATGAACGACCCCATCCCCGGAGCGCGCGTCGAAGGGAAAATCCTGCTGGAAGGTCGCGACATCTACGCCCCCGATTTCAACGTCACCGAACTGCGCCAGCGGGTGGGGATGGTCTTCCAGAAGCCCAACCCATTCCCCCAGCCGGTGTACGACAACGTGGCATTCGGCCCGCGGACCCTGGGCCTGACGCACAAAAAACCCGAACTGGACGCCATCGTCGAGTCCAGCCTGCGCGCTGCGGCATTGTGGGAAGATGTGAAAGACAAATTGAAACAGAATGCTCTCGGCTTCTCGCTCGGCCAGCAGCAGCGCATTTGTATCGCCCGCGCCATCGCCGTCAAGCCCGAAGTTATCCTCTTCGACGAGTCCACGTCGGCGCTCGACCCCATCGCCACTGGTCAGATCGAAGATCTGATCGCCGAACTCAAGCAAAACTACACCATTGTTATCGTGACGCACAACATGCAGCAAGCCGGGCGCGTCTCGGATTTCACCGGCCTGTTCTGGCTGGGCGACCTGGTGGAATTCGGCGCGACGAATAAATTATTCACCCGCCCGGAGGAAGAACTAACCGAGGCATACCTGACCGGGAAGATGGGGTAGAAAGAGTTCCGAATATTGGTAGCGAGTAACAACAATGCCCGCGCAGACCAATGCGCGGGCATTATGTTTTACGGTGAGTTTACTCCCCCGATTTGACTTTCGCCAGCAAGGCAGTGTACTCGTTCACGTTGGACGGCTTCATGGAAATGATGGTCTAGATGGACTGGATGGCGCCGTCTCGGTCGCCGGAGTCGAGCAAGAGTTCGCCCAGGGCATCGAGTTGAGCAACCGCATCCGGGGTCCGCTCCGCCTGGCGGTATTCCTCGGCCAGGGTGCGGCGCAGAACGGCCTGCTTGGGCTCTTCGTTGACCAGTTCCTCAAGGAAGGGGATGGCTTCGCCGCGCCGACCGGCGCTTTGCAGGTAGGCCAGGAAGCTATCCAGTTCAGCGGCGGCCTGAGGGGCCTGCCCGAGGCGCAGGTTCAGGTCAATCAGGCTTTTGCGGACGGGCATGTCGTCCGGCTGGATGGTGCGGATCTGCTCGTAGATGCGCAGGGCCTGCCGCCAGTCGAGATGCTGCATGTCAATATCGGCCATGCGCTGGAGGATCTTGACGTTCCAGGCGCGGTTGGCGCCTCCCTGTTGGGCCAGGCGCAGGGCGGTGGTATAGGTCTTGCGCGCCATGTCAAGTTCGGCCAGGCGGTAATAAATGTCGGCCAGTTCGATGTATTCGCCGATGGCTTCATCCACCAGGCCGCGCGAGGCAAGTTGTTCGATGAGGCGGGTACGGACAGCCAGGTCCATCGGCGCGGCCTGCACGATGCGGCGCAGGAGGGTGACTGCCTGGGCGGCTTCGCCGCGCGCACTATAGGACTGGGCCACCACTGTATATTTGGTAATGGCATCCTGTGTCCGGCCTTCCTGGAGAAGCAGGTCGCCAATCAGGGAGTGAAGCGGCAGGTAGGCCGGGGCGTATTTGAGTGATTCAAATGCTTCGTCCATGGCTGTGCGCAGGAACCCTTCTTTCGCCAGGCTGCGGACGCGGCTGATGGCGTCAATGACCTGGCTGCTCTGCGCCTGCGCCAGGATTTCGGCCAGCGGCAGGAGCGGCGTACCCTGCGATGATTTGGGCAATTGCTCGCGGGCTTGCAGGACATGGGAGCGCCAGTTGGGTTGCATGAGCAACTGCTTGATGTTGTTGCACAATTGTTCCTGCTTGACCGGGTCTGTGATTTGCCTCTGCGCTTCGACGAGCGGTTCGTATAATTGGCGCAATTCGGCGGCCTGGTCGGGCGGGACAACGAGGCAATCGGCTTCTTTCAGGGCTTCCATGTACTCTATCACGGCATCCGGAAGTCGGTCCATAAAACGCTGGATATGTCCCAACAGCAGGCGTGCGCCGAGGGTATAGGCGTCGTGCTTGACGGCAATCTGAAGAGTACGCAACGCACTTTCCAGGCGTTCCGATTTCGAGCGCAGGAGGCCGAGGATGAAGTAAGCAGCCGGGTCTTTGAAACCGGCTTCGATGGCTTTTTCGAGTTCCTCGATGGCTTGAGCTTCCTGCTCTGAGGTCTGGGCGTCAATGGCCTGGCTGATGTGAAGCATGATGCGGGCGCGTTCGCTCTTTTTGATGTCCAGTTGGCCTGTGCCGCGCACAATGGCCGTCATGCTGCCGCGCCGTGTGGCGGACGTTTCACCGATCTCATCAGAGAGATCGAAGAGCACTTCTGCCAGGCGGGTAAGCGCCCGTTTACGCGCCTCAGCGACCGGGTCCAATCCCGTATCGCCCGATTTGGGGATGCTAAGCTGTTTGACCTGCGCCATGCGCAGGGGGCCGGTTCCGCCCTGTGGACGCATCGGCCTGGGGAGCGGCTGTCCGCTCTTGAGCATGTTCTGGGCCTGGCGGGCTTCCGAATGGTTGGGATTTAGACGCAGGGCGCGCCCGATCATTTCAGCGGCCTTACTGGCGTTTCCAGACTGCTGAAACAGGCTGGCAATGGCGAGGTATTCATGGATTGCCTGCGGCGCGTGTCCCAGCCGCTCATGGACCATTGCCAGGTAAGTACGCGCGGGTATATGTCCCGAATCCAGTTGCGTGACGCGTATCCAGTTCTCGATGGCTTTCTCCGCTTCCTGGCGCTTGATGTAGAGTTCGGCGGCTTTCAGGAAAAACTGGATCGCTTCGTTTACATTGCCAATGCGTTCGGAAAGATGGGCTACCTTCTCCAGCGGGACAGGATCCTCGGGCGAGACTTGCAATGCCTTCTGGTAGACTTGGAGGCTCTCGTCATAGCGCTGCAGTTCAAATAACGCCAGTCCCAGGTTGGAAAGCGCCTTGGGATTTTCAGGGAACTCCTCAAGGGCTTCCCGGTAGGCCGACGCGGCTTTATCCCACTGCTGGTCCCAAGCGGCGGAATAGCCCATGTTCATTGCTTTGTTGAAGATATCTTCGCGTCCTGCCATCGTGTTCCTCAAGCCTCGCATCGAATTCCACGAAAGGTACCAGGGGATCCGTGTTATTGATGCCGATTATTCTACAACATGCACCTCGTCCCAGTTTGCACCCCAGCGAGCCTCGGTGGTCAGCGGGATGGACAGGAGATAGGCATTCTCCATAACTTGCCGAACCACGCGGATGGTTTCCTGCAATTCAGCCTGCGGACACTCCAAGACCAGTTCATCGTGGACTTGAAGGAGCATGCGCCCATGTAATCCGGCCTCTGCCAGAGCGGGAGGGATGCGAATCATGGCAATTTTCATTATATCCGCAGCCGTGCCCTGGATGGGGGCGTTGATGGCTTCGCGCTCCTCCCGGTTCTTGAGCACCTGGTTCAGGGCGCTTTTGAGCATGGGGAAGTAGCGGCGGCGGCCCAGCAGGGTCTCCACGTAGCAATCTTCCTTGGCCTCCCGGCGGATACCGTCCAGGTATTTCTTAACGCCGGGGAACTGGCGGAAGTAGGCTTTGACGAAATCCTCCGACTCGGACAGTGTCAATTCAGTCGTGCGCGTCAGGCCGAAGGCCGACATGCCGTAGACCAGGCCGAAGTTGATGGACTTGGCATGGCGGCGCTGTTCCTTCGTCACCGCGGCGAGCGGGACCCCGTAAATGGCTGCGGCGGTCGCAGCGTGGATGTCCTGCCCGGCGCGGAAGGCGGCGATCATGGCCTTGTCATTTGCCATGTGGGCGACAATGCGCAATTCAATCTGCGAGTAATCCACCGACAGCAGGACATTACCCGACTCGGCGACAAAGCCGCGTCGGACGCGCCGCCCCAGTTCGGTGCGGGTGGGGATGTTCTGCAGGTTCGGGTCGGTGGATGAAAGACGCCCGGTCACCGCACCGCTCTGGCTGTAGGAGGTGTGCACGCGCCCGGTCTCGGGGTGGATCTGGACTGGCAGCGTGTCCACGTAGGTGGACTTGAGCTTGGATAGTTCTCGGTATTCCAGCACCATATCCACGACGGGGTGCTGCCCGCTCATTTCGTCCAGCACACCTGCGGCGGTGGAGTAGTGGCCGGAGGCAGTCTTCTTGCCCCGGTTGGGTGGAACCAGGCGCAGGGTCCCGAAGAGAACATCGGATAGCTGCTGGGTGGAGTTGATATTAAAGGACTTGCCAACTGCGCTGTAAATATCCTTCTCGATGGCAGTCAAGCGTTCGGTGAGCTGGACGGAGAAGGCGGCAAAGAAATCCTTGTCCAGCGCTATCCCGGCCATTTCCATATCGGCCAGCACGGTGATGAGTGGCATTTCAATTTCGGCGAAAAGGCTGGCCAGTTTGGGGAAGCGGCGCAATTCCTGCTCGAGCACGGGCTGGAGACGCACCACCGTCTCGGCGTCCGCGGCAGCATAGGCAGCCGCGGACTCGATGCCGACTTCAGCCATCGAAATCTGTTTCTTTCCAGTGCCGATCAGGTCTTCGATGTGGGTCATCTCCAAGCCCAGGCGGGTGGAGGCCATATTCTTTAGACCAAGATGGCGCGTGTTTGGGTCGAGCACCCACTCGGCCAGCATCGTATCAAACCCTAGCGGCGCGGCGCGAATGCCGTAACGGGCCAGCATGATGAAATCGTATTTCAGGTGGTGGCCGATTTTGGGAATGCGGGCGTCGGTCATCGGGCCGCGCAGGGCGGAGAGCACCTGCTCGAGCGGCAACTGCGTCCCGGCGCGGTGGCCGAGCGGGATATACCAGCCCTCGCCCGCTTTGACGGCCAGCGAAATGCCCACCAGCGCAGCGGTCATCTCATCGGTGGAGGTGGTCTCGGTGTCGAAGGAAATGACGGATGCCGCGTTCAGCGCTTTAATCAGCGACTCGAGCCTGGCTGGAGAATCAACGATGATGGTCTTCAAAGCCGATTCGGGGCGGGGATTTTCCGCAGTTTCGGAGCGGGACCCGCTACCTGCTTCGGGGACGACGGTTTTCGATACGCCCTTCTGGCTGCTCGCCCCTTGTTTTTTGGCCGCCACCTCCCCGAAAAGACTCAGTTGTTGCGTCCCGGCCGGCGCGTCCGTGGGTGCACCGGTCAGTTTGTGGAGTTTATCCACCAGTGAGCGGAATTCCAACTCTCGGAACAGGGCCTCTACTTTGGCCGGGTCATAAGCGTCGGGTTTGGCCTGTTCGAGGTCCAGCGTAACCAGTAAATCGGTCCGGATGAGTGCGAGGTCGCGGCTCATGTAGGCGGAATCTTTCCCGGCCTCCAGTTTGGTCCGCCAGCGTGGCTCGACCTCGTCGAGGTGGGCATAGATATTGTCGAGGGTGGTGAATTTGGCGAGCAAAGCCTCGGCGGTCTTCTCGCCCACGCCCGGCACGCCGGGGATGTTGTCAGATTTATCGCCGACGATGGCTTTATAGTCCACCACCTGCTCCGGGCGGACGCCAAGTTTGCCTTGCACATCTGCGGAAGTGATGTAATTCTGGTCGTCTCCCGCCAGGTAGACAATGGTGCGTTCGTCCACGAGTTGCAGGAGGTCGCGGTCGCCGGTGATGATCTTGACGCCCAGTCCCTGCCCGGCAGCCCACCGGGCGGTTGAGCCGAGCACGTCGTCGGCCTCGAAGCCCTCCATTTCGAGGCGCGGGATATTGAAAACATCCACCATCTGGCGGATGCGCTCGATCTGTGAGCGCAGGTCGTCGGGCATCTTGGCGCGGGTGGCCTTGTATTCAGGGTAGATTTCGTCGCGGAAGGTCTTGCCGGTGTCGAAGGCCACGGCCAGGTAGTCGGGCTTTTCCTGCTCATAGATACGCAGGAGTTCGCGGGCAAAGCCGAATATTCCGGCCGTGGGTTCGCCGGTGGATGTCTGCCAGCGCGTAGAAGCGCCGGAGTACCCGGTCAGAGCGAAGTACATACGGTAGGCCAGGGCATGGCCGTCAATCAAATAGAGGGTGGGGGGCATGGGTTTTTGGAATAGAAGAATGACACGGCGCTGCGTGTCATTCGGGTTTTAGGTCAGCGATAGAATTGTTGGGGGATGCCCTGCCGCTGGCGCGTTTGGGCGATAAAATCTTTGATTAACTTGATCGGCGGCGGCTGGGAACCGCCCATGATAAGGTAACCGGGCGCCCAGAAGTCGCCGGACGGGTTTTCCTTGATGTAACGTGGAAATTCGGCAAATATTTTCTCTGATGTGTGCTGACGCAGGATGCGCATCAGATAGCCCGGCGAGGTGGCTGGTGGAACGTTGACGATCCACTGCAAATATTCGGGCTGCACCGAGATGTATTCCAGCCGCCAGCCGAAAGCGATGCAAATCTGCGGTACCCAATCCCCCAGGTGTTCCGAGAGGTCGCCCGTCAGGTGGTGGTGGGTGAAACGCGGCAATAGCAAGCAGGCATAGTCCAGGTTGTAGACCGAGGGCGAGACCGGTTCGAGCACGATCTTGCGTGCCACCTCAGTGATGGACCCTGGATGGGTCTCACCCAGATCGGCCAGGATCGGCCCCGCATCCGCTTTCTTGGCCGCTTTCGACTTGACTGTGACGGCCAATTCATCGTCTATTTGCCGGCCAGCGCGAGGCCGTGTCTCGATTTGTTCGTCATCTGTGGCTACAAGGTTGAGCGGCATGGCTGGCGAGGTTTCGCGGCTAAAGTGCTGCGATACGCCTGCCATTCCGGCTTTCTGAGGCCGAAATTCAGACTCGTTCTCAGCATCCGCGTCCCTTGAGGGCGAGAATAATCTTTTCGCAGTTTCAACTACCCGGTTGACCCGCGTGGGAGCGTGCTCTGGCTTGCCTTCCGCGAAGGCAGGCGCGGGGTCCGCGGACGGATTGGGGGGTGGGACGTTGGACAGGATATCAGACAGGGAAGCAGATGGGGTGTCATCCTCAGCAATGTCTGCTTCTTCTACTGGTGAATCCGAAAGGGAATGTAAAAGCAGACTGGCCTGTGTGCGGATGGTGCTGAAAGGTGTTTCGGCGTCGAAGACGAGCGCCAGCACCATCCCTGAGGCCAGCCGCGTAGCATACAGCATGTGTTCGGCATCGGTGGAAGTGAGGCGCACAAAGCGCACCAGATCATTCTCCTCCACCCGGTCCCAGTAACGCGTGACAGTGTCGGCCAGTTCACGCGCCGCAGACTGGGGCAACTGCCCGGCGTAAGCCCATAACTGTTCGTTGCTGGTGATGAGAGCGGCTTGCGCGGACGACTCCAACGTGAGGCGGGTGAGGTGCTGGGCAGCACGGGTTACGTCAGATAACCAGGGCGGTGCCCCAATGTTGGTCGCTTCCTGTCCTGCGGTTTTTTTTAGAACGGGGGATGAGAATGTCGGGAACATTTTCGCCACTATTTCGAGCAGGTCGGGCAGGTAGAAGGGCTTCGAAAGATAGTCCTCGGGGGAAAGTTCTTCCAGCGCCGAATGCCAGCCGGGTTCTGCAACGACTACAAAGCGCAAGGCGGGCCGTGTCTCGCGCAGGCGGCGGCCGATGGCAACCATATCCTGTCCATCCTGCCCCGAGTCGATAAAAGCCAGCGAGCAGTCTGTTTCCAGAAGGAAGGAGATACCCGTTTTTGCTGTTTTGGCCACACAGACGTGGAACTGTCCGGTTTCCTCCAGGCTTTGGCGGATGAACTCTCCAAAGGTGATGTCAGGAGTGATTACTAACGCGTTGAACATCATCTATTAGTTTATCACGGCACAAGCAGAGAATCAAGTCAATTGCGGGTAGCAAAATTGTAAGTTATGGGTCGGTGAGACCGGAGAAATTACCGCAGCAAGACAAAAAAGCAGGCAAGAGTCGTTTCGCGGGTATCTCCTCCAGGCACAAAAAGGAAGGTCAGGGTTCGAGGCAGAACGGGATGGAACTGGATTGTCCTCCCGGTATTTCTGTTTCACCATTCTCATCGTAAATTTTGATCCACTGGATCTCGGGGAACTGCGCCAGATTGGCAAAGATGAGGTTGGCGATTGAATACGTGGAACCACCGGAGTTGCATTGTCCGGTCAGGGTGATGTGCGCCACACCATCTTCCAGACGGAAATCGCTGAAGCCGGTTGAACCGCTCAAGACGAGCGCCAGCCCGGC
>JACQYE010000166.1 GCA_016208355.1 Chloroflexota bacterium
CGGCGTCCCAGCAGGTTGTCTTTCCATCCCCTGTCGCTACGTCCACACCCCCTCGGAGATGGTGGACTACGACGACGTGCAGAACGCCGTCAAACTGCTGGCGGCGCTGGTGAGTAGGCCAGTGGCAGTTTAGAGTAGCAATCTCCCGGTGACTGGCAGTCACCGGGAGATTTTTTACGGCGCTATGTCAATGGTGAATATGTCAACGTAATCCCCCGCCGGGTAATCACCCCAGCCGTCGTTGATGGTTTCGTCAAAGCGCATGGTCATGCTGATGATGTGCTCCCCAAGCGGCCAGGCCCGGACAATGCCGACATAAACCCGGCATAAATGATCTGTTGTTGTGTCATCAAGGATGTAAAGGCCCTCCATATCCAGCAATTCGCCATTCACCTCCCAGATGAACTGGATGTGCTCGAAATTTTGCTCGAGGATATCCGCTGTCGCGGCGCACCAGCCATAATAAATCAGCACCGGTTGGTCACTCGACACACTCACATCCCAGGTTTGAACGTCAGGGACCGAAGACCCTTCGTAACCAGGGGCAAGGTCCGCCAGAAAGGGATAATCGTCCCCAACCTGCGGCTCGTAAGGTTCAACGATCACCGTTTCCGGCAATGGCGCAACCGGCAGGAGGGTGGGTTCTTCTGGAGGTGGAGGCGCTTCATCCAATGGCGCGGCCGTGGCAGGGAGAATTTCGACCGGCTGGTTCCAATATAGATACAGGCCAATTCCACCTGCCCCAAGGGCCAAACACAGGCAAAGAGCGAGGACCAGAACGAGGATCCAGATCCAGGTGCTTTTCGTTTTCGGAGCCGCGGGGTCATATCCCTCGGTTTGCGGGTAAGGCAGGTTGGTGTCCATCATCCTCCGTTCAAGCAATTTCAGTATATGCCATTCCAGGCATGCCGCAACTTAAAAATTTATCCGGCAGGTTCTCTGCCGGATAATTCATCAACTCTTCTTTTCTTCTTTCTTTTCCTTCTTTGGCAAGCCCCAGATGAGGATCGCCACGCCGATTCCGGCGGCCACCGCGCCCAACGCGCCCCAGGCAGTGTAAACAGCCATGGCAATCAACACGCCGGCCAGGCCCAAGAAGACGGCGACCTGCACCTGCCAGAGGGTGGACTTCTTCAGCAGGTCGAGCGCCAGCCAGCCGAACCCGACTCCGAAGACTGCCAATCCGAGGAAGCGGAGGAGCGAGGCTAACAGGTCAATGATGTCGTAAACGATGCTTGGCATATTTTTCTCCTTTCAGAATAGAAAACGGTTAGGTCCAGGCCCAGATCATCCACAGGCCTATCATTACCATTCCAATTATAAACCGAATCGCCACCGCCCAGCCGCATCCCACCAACATTCCTCGCATCGAAGCGAAGGCTTTTTTCGCGTCCTTCAGCCGGGCCCATTCGAGCAGGAAGAGGGTCAGCAAGGCCGCCAGTACGCCGCCGATGATGGGCAGGGCAAAGTTCCCGGCGACGGCCGCCACCAGCGCAAGCAGGATTGCCCACCAGGACGCGCCTTCCTTGTGCGCTGATGTGCCCATCAGCACGTTGTCTGCAAACGAGCCGCCTACCATCAGCACGGTCATGATGGCAAACATGATCCAGCCCAGCGTGCCAAAGCCGGCAAAAATGCCATAGCCCAGCGCCACCGCCCAGATGATGACCAGCCCCGGTAGGATGGGAATGAGCAACACAGCCAGGCCAAATAACATAAAAGTCAGCGAGACGGCTTTGCCGATCAGTTCGGGCGTGACGTATTCCCAATAAGGCATTCTTTCTCCTCGATAGACTGAACCCGGCTGGCAGGTTCCGGTTACGCGCGGATGACTTCCACCCCGCCCATCCAGGGCAGAAGCGCTTCCGGCACTTTCACCGACCCGTCGGCCTGCTGGTAACTTTCCAGGACGGCAATCAGCGTACGCGGCATTCCCAGCCCCGACCCGTTCAGCGTGTGCACAAACCGGACTTTCGAGCCGTCCGCCGGGCGGTAGCGGATGCCCGCCCGCCGCGCCTGGAAGTCGGTCACATTCGAGACCGAGGAGACCTCCAGCCATTCCTGCAATCCCGGCGACCAGACTTCGATGTCGTAGGTGATGGCCGAGCCGAAGCCGATGTCGCCAGTGCAGAGTTGCTTGACGCGGTAGGTCAGTCCCAACCCGGCGCAGGTGGCCTCGGCGTGTTCACGCATTTTCTCCAGAATGTCATTCGAATCTTCCGGCTTGCAGTAGGCATACATCTCCACCTTGTCGAACTGGTGACCGCGCTTGATGCCGCGTACATCGCGCCCGGCGCTCATCTTTTCGCGCCGGAAGCAGGGTGTGTAGGCGGTGTAGAGCAGCGGAAGTTGCTTCTCTTCCAGGATTTCATCCATGTGCAGGCCGGTCAGTGGGACCTCGGCGGTCGGCACCATCCACAAGTCTTCCTCTGCGTCGTGATAGAGATTCTCGGCAAACTTGGGCAATTGACCCGCGCCATAGAGCGTCGCCGCCTTGACCATGAACGGGGTGTATTGTTCGGTGTAACCCTGGCGGATGTGCAGGTCGAGCATGTAAGCGATCAGCGCCCGCTGGAGGCGCGCCCCGGCCCCGCTCAAGACGTAGAAGCGGGAACCGGTAATCTTGACGCCACGCTCGAAGTCCAGGATGCCGAGCGCAGGCCCAAGGTCCCAGTGGATCTTGGGCTCGAAATCGTACTCCGGGAGCTGTCCCACCGTCCGCAGA
>JACQYE010000171.1 GCA_016208355.1 Chloroflexota bacterium
CATTCCCACTTGAACTCGTCGCCGACCTCGACCGCATCGCCGAATTGCTCGTTCAGGTTTTCCATGTAGGCGGCGGCAATCTCGTCCACTGAGGCATTGTTCTGAACCATCTCATGCGCCTGCTTCTCGAACAAGGCGAAGAAGGACTGGCGCAGGATGGTGGCGTAGGAATCGTCAATCTGGCGGAAGAGCAGGTCGCGTCGGACGGCCTCGTCGGTCTCGGCGGCGAGCATTTTATCCACCAGCATCATCTCGCCGAAGGTGGAGGCGGTCTCGGCCAGCGGCAGGGACGAGTGGAAGGTGAAGACGCTGTGCTTTTCGGCCAGCATGGAATGGATGGCATGGCCGAGTTCATGCGCCATGGTGGCAACGTCGTCGGCGCGGCCCTGGTAGTTGAGTTTCACCCAGGGCGTCATGCCCGGCACGACGCTGGCGCAGAAGGCGCCGGTCTGCTTGCCTTTGCGCACCTCGCTGTCGAGGTGGTTCTCGTCGAAGACGCGCCGCGCCTGTTTGCCGAACTCGGGATGGAACGAGGAGAAGGACTCCAGCACCATTTCGGCGGCTTTGTCGAAGTCGTATTTTTTGTCCGATTTGACCACCGGGGCGTAGACGTCGTAGCGACGGAGTTTATCCATTCCAAGCAGGCGCGCCTTGAGCCGGAAAAAGCGCTGGAAAATGGAGACATTCTTCTTTGCCACTTTCAAAAGGGCCTCCACAGCCTCATCCGGGATGTCGTTGCCGAGGTTGCGCGCCGCGATGGGGTTGGCGAACTGGCGCAGGCTCAAGTTTTCGTTGCGCCAGTCGCGCGCTATCGTCTGGTACATCTGGCCCAGGATGGCGCCGTCCTGCCCGTAGACGCGGTAGAGTTCCTGGTAGGCGCGGGCGCGCAGGTCCGGGTCGGCCTGGCGGACGAAGGAAAACAGCTCGCCGCGGGTGAGTTCCTTCACCTGCCCATCCACTTCCATCTTGAAGCCGTAGCGGTTGGTGATGGCGTCGTAGAGCGTGACCAGGGCATTGTTGCCAGTCACATTTTTCAGGTTGACGACTTTCTCCTCCGGCTCGGTGAGGGTGTGCGGCTTGAACTTGCGCATCACCTCGAGGTAGTAAAGATAATCGCCGGAAGCGTCCATCAGGCGTTTGGCGTTGGCCTCGTCGAGGTCCTTCCACCACAGGCTGAAGAACAGGGTGCGGTTCTCCATCTCTGCCATGAACTGCTGGATGCGTCCCAGCAACGCCTGGATGCGCTGGTCCTGGGTGTCGGCGGCAAAGGCCAGCCCGGCATAGGAATACATCTTGTTTGCCAGTTTTGTGCCTTCTTCGAGGTCCTGCACAATTTCCAGGAAACTGCTGACCGGCATTTCCGGCTTCAGTTGCGGGCGCAGTTTCTCGAAACCGGCAACGTGTTCGTCCAATTTCTTGAAGGCGGATTCCAGTTCCGGGCTGTCGAGTCCGGGGAAGAGGTCGGCAAGCGACCAGGGGGAGAGTTTGTATGCCATGATGCTCCTCTTTTTGTGGGATTTTCAAACATTAAAGCGAATGTGGACGATGTCCCCGTCTTTGACAATATATTCCTTCCCCTCCAGCCGCAACTTGCCTTTGGCTTTGGCCTCCGGCATGCCGCCCAGTTCGAGCAAATCCTGGCAGGCGACAACTTCGGCGCGCACGAATCCGTGCGCCAGGTCGGTGTGGATTTCGCCCGCGGCCTCGACCGCGGTCGCGCCGCGTTTGGTCGTCCAGGCGCGCACTTCGTCCTCGCCGACGGTAAAAAACGACTGCTGGTCGAGCAGGTCGTAGGAGATTTTGATCATGCGGTTGAGCGACAGTTCAGTGATGCCGTATTCCTGCATGAACATGGACGCGTCGTCGGTCGGCAACTGGGCAATTTCCATCTCCAGTTTGCCTTGCAGGGCAACGACGGGCGAATCGGTGCGGACCTCGGGCGCTGCCTGCCCCTCCCCCAGGTTCAGCAGCACGAGCAGCGGTTTGCGCGTCAGCAGGCCGAAGCCGGAAAGGTGTTTTTCTTCTTCTGCGGAAATCTCCACGCCCCGCAGCGGTTTCTCTGCTGACAGGATCTCGTGCAGGCGGGTGAACAGCGCCGTCTGGCGTTCGTTGAGCACCTTGTCGGTGCCGCCCTTTTTACGCTCCTCGGTCAGCCGTTCCAGTTTGCGCTCGACGGCGATCAGGTCATTCAGGAGCAGTTCCGCGTCCATCGCAGCGATGTCACGCCCCGGGTCCACGCTGCCGGAAGGGTGCGGGACATTGTCGTCGGCGAAACAGCGGACGACGTGGATGAGTCCATCCATCTGCGTCAACTGGTTCAACAACGGACCGGCGAACCCGCTCTTGGCCGCGCCGCCTTCCAGCCCGGCGATGTCGGCGTAGGTTACTTTGGCATAGATGGTCTTCTTCGGCTTGAACATGGCCGAGAGGCTGTCCACGCGCGGGTCGGGGACGTCCACCACCGCAGTGTGGACCTCGATGCGGCCAGCCGAGGCTGTGGTCGGCGCGTGGCCGCGCGTCAGGGCGTTGAAGATGGTTGTCTTGCCGGATTGGGGGAAGCCAATGATGCCGAGTTTCATTTACACCTGTTGTTGTGGTAAAATTTGGGCGCTCAGAACGCCGGAGTGGCGGAACTGGCAGACGCGCACGACTCAAACTCGTGTACCAGGAAGGGTATGAGGGTTCAAGTCCCTCCTTCGGCATTATATCAAGAAATATCCCTTTGTCGGGGAGTAGCACCCGCACTTGCGGGACAGGTTGACCGTCAAGACGGAGCATTGCTCCCGGTCGCCCGTACGCTTCCCAGCGTTTGCGAGACCGCCATCCGGTGGTCTCGCTTTGTTTTTGAATGGAGCCTGTGATGAAAATCCCGTTCGTTTTTCTTGCTCTGGATGCCTTGATGGTTCTTGGGTATGGCGTGGTACTGGTAGCGAACCTCTTCCGGCGCGTTTTCAGCCGCCGGACAAAAATGTAAATCGCTGAGATTTCCAAACCCGGTTTTGACCCGGATGGGATAAAATTATCAAAATCCCCATGCGTCAGACCGGAGGAATGCTTATGCCTGGCATGAATGAAATCCTGGCCCTCATCCTCGGCGGCGGGCGCGGCTCACGCCTGCACCCGCTAACCAAACTGCGCTCCAAACCGGCTGTCCCGATTGCCGGGAAATACCGCCTGATAGACATCCCGATCAGCAACTGCATCAACTCCGGCATCTACCGGATTGACGTGCTGACCCAGTTCAACTCGCACTCCCTCCACCGGCACATTTCCCAGACCTACAACTTCGACGCCTTCCATCTTGGCTTTGTCGAGATATTGGCCGCCGAACAGACCCCCGAAAGCGCCGACTGGTACCAGGGCACTGCCGACGCTGTCCGCAAGCAGTTGTTCCAGTTGCGCTCTTCGCACGCCAAGCACGTGCTCATCCTGGCCGGCGACCACCTCTACCGCATGGACTACGCCCCGATGGCCGGGTTCCACTGGCAGCGCGGCGCAGACATCACCGTTGCCGTCCAGCCGGTGGCGCGCGCAGACGCCCCGCGCTTTGGCATCCTGAAACGCGGGGCCGACGGGCGCATCACCGACTTCGTGGAAAAACCTAAAGACCCCGGCGTCCAGCAGAACTTCGTCAGCCGCGCCGACGAGGAACGTCCCTTCCTCGGTTCGATGGGCATCTATCTCTTCGACACCCAGGTGTTGATTGACCTGTTGACCGACAACCCCGATTTCGACGACTTCGGCTCGGATATCATCCCGCACGCCATCAGGAACTACGCCGTCTACGGCTTCGACTTCGACGGCTTCTGGGCGGACATTGGGACGATCCGCTCCTTCTACGAAACCAACCTGGACCTGACCACTGCCAACCCTGCCTTCAACTTCTACGATACCGAACATCCCATCTATACCCACGCCCGCTTCCTGCCCGGCTCGGCAGTGGAAGACAGCCTCCTGAAAGACGTGCTGCTGGCCGAAGGTTGCCGCATCCAGAAGGCCGAGATCACCCACTCGGTCATCGGCGTGCGCTCGGTCATCGCCGCCGGGACGGTGATCAGGGATTGCGTGCTGATGGGCGCGGACTACTACACGTCCGAACAGCCCGGCCTGCCTCCCATAGGCGTCGGTCCCAATTGCCACATCGAAGGCGCCATCATAGACAAGAACGCCCGCCTCGGCGCGGAGGTCGTCATCCGTCCCTTCCCGCGCGGGACCGAGATCAACCAAGAGAACTGGGTCGTCCAGGACGGCATCGTTGTCATCCCCAAGAACGGCATCATCCCTTCCGGGACGCACATCGAGCCGCCCACCTGACAACTTGCATTCCAGACTTTGCGTCTGCCAAACTACTTCATCGGAGAATCATAGCAATGAAGGAAAACGAAAAGAACGGAACCACTGCCCCAGACGACACGGGCCATTTCCATAGCCTGCCTGCCCAGGCTGTGCTGGAACACCTCAAGGTCCGCGACAACGGG
>JACQYE010000042.1 GCA_016208355.1 Chloroflexota bacterium
GAATTTTAAATCAACTAAAGATGCGTTTGATATGTCAATTGAAGAGTTCTATCAAATCTTTAGTTCCGAAACCGACAATTGTGTGGAAACGCCGCTATCGCTCTGGTGGCCGTAGGTCACACTAAAGTATCGTGGTTTACTTGCCCCGGCTCAAGTCTTGCCATACGACCAGAGCAGGTTTAGGGTCTCCATTATTATTTCGGAGCGAAACACTGTCGAAAGCCGGGTGACCACCTTCGCCCAAGTCATGCGGAAAAGACCAGAGCGCAAGCGCCAGGTCCAGGCCGGATGTCAGGTCGAAAAAACGGCGGATGAATTCGGCCTGCTCGTCTTCGCTGCCTCCGTAGGGCGAGTCAGGGAAGGGCGTCAGCGGCGCAGACGGCCAACCGATCTCGGTAAAGGCCACCGGCTTGCCGGTGTGGGCAGCAATCTCAGCGTAGTAATCGGCCGGGACGTTGTCCGGCGATTGAAAGTCCAGGAATGGATAGGTGGTGAAAGCGGCCAGATCGAGCCGGTCACCGAAGCGGGAGAGCAATCCCCATTGCGGCTGGCGTTTTTCGCTGTTTCCAAGCAGATAGCCGTTTCCCTTGAGCATTTCCAGTTGGAAGACGGCGAACACCTTTGTTTGTGGGGAAACGCTTTTGACGGCGTCATACGTCTCGGCGTAGAGGGTGAGATAGTTGTCGAAGTCTGACGGGGCGGCCTCGTGGTAGCGGTTGACTTCGCCTCCCAACCCAAGATAGGGCGGCTGGTATTTCTCCACGATGGCAAGGGCGGTTTGCTGGAACAGGAGGCGCTCGGCGGGGTCGCTCAACTGGATGGATGCCTGCAGGCTGCCATCCGGCATATCGTTGAAGAAACCCAGGACGACGACCGGTATGAAATCATAGCGGTCGGCGAGTCCATATGCGGCGCTGACCACGGACGGGATTTCACCGGCTGTTTCGGACGAATCGCTCCAGGATGTATAAACGCCCAACAGGCTGCCGGTCTCAGGGAGCGTTTCGTAGAGATTGGTCCAGTCGGCGGCGGAGGGATGGGGAAAGTTGCGCGGGATGAGTCCGGCCACCCCGAATTGAGTTCCATCAGCCGCCGGGGTTGACGCGAGGGATGGAGCGGATGCTCCACAAGCCTGTGTTGTCAGGATGAGCAGAATTCCACCAACGAGCAGACGGGTTCTCACCTCATGGCCTCGTTGTCATGTAAATATCCGCTTCCAGCATGGTGCTCAAATCTTCCGAAAAGTAATGATGAACAAAATACAGCGTCTTCCCGTCGCTACTCAGGGTGGGTTCCCCGGCGAAGGTGGAGATGATCTCCTCGGCTGCACCCCATGACCCGTCCGGCTGGCGCAAGGATTGGAAAATGGCCGGACCGGGGCGTCCCTTCGTGCTTTGCCCTAGATACCACAATTCTTGCATATCTGGACTGATGTAAGGCCAGCCCTCGCCCGCGGCGGTGTTGACCAGCGGGCCGAGGTTCGTCGGCTCGCCCCAGCCGTCGGGGGTCATCTGCGAGACCCAGATATCCAGGTCGCCGTACCCCCCGGGGCGCGCGGAGTGGAAATACAATTCCTGTCCGTCGGCGGTGATATGCAGTTCGCCCACCTCGTACTGGCTTTGCTTGAGTTCATCGCCGGCGTAGCGCCAGTTTTGCCACAAGCCATCCTGCAACTCCGCGCCGAACCACTGGATGCCGGTATAGCCTGAGCGGGCAGTGCAGAAATACATCAGGTTACCGGACACGAACTCGCAGCCGTCGAGGGCAAGTTCACCGGGATCGGACAACCAGACGCGCTCCGGCTCGCTCCAGGTCTCCCCACTTCGGCGCGTGACCCAGATTCCGGTCACACCATCGAAGAGTTGTTCCTCGACTGGGATGCTGACATCCGGTGTAAAAAAGAAATACAAAGTTTGGCCATCGGGCAGGATGAACGGGCCGTCCTCCCCGCCGGAGGTGTTGACCGGATAGGGGAGTGGCACGGGCTGGCTCCAGCCGTCTACGGCAGTGGGGGGCCAGAAGTCAACTTCCGGGGTGTATTTTATCTCCGGGAGCAGGGAATACCTGTCCACTGGGGCCGGAGTGGGGGTTGCGTCCCCGCAGGCGATTGTGACCAGGATGAGGGTCAAGAGGGGGAAAATGATGCGTTTCATGGTGTGTAATACTCCTGTGCTTCCTGTACCCAGGCGTCCCAGGCTGGTTTGGCTGACCCGTCTGAGTCGCGCAGGCCAAAGTAACAGATGAATGTGACGAATGCCTCCAGGGAGGCAGGATCGGGCTGGGTGCCAGGCTCGAAGAAGGTGAGCGCCAATTCCTGGCAAGCCTCGGGCAGAGAGTCGTGCATGTCGAACCAGGAAAGGAAAATCACCTGGTTGCGACGGGCGTCGAGAGCGGTAAAGACCTGGCGTACGTATTCGGCCTGGTCTGCCTCCGAGCCGCCCAGTACCTCCGCAGTGCTCCAGCCTGTCTCGACGATTGCGACGGGCGTATCTCCTGCCAGGGCAATCATGCGGTCAAGGTATTCACCGACCAGGGCGGGGTCACGGGTGAAGTGAAAACCCTGGTCGTAAAGATACAGCGTGTAGGCAATGAAGTCGCCCCGGTTGAGTGTTTGGATGATATCGATTGTTCCTTGCGTTTCGGCATCGTGATAAGCGAAAACGATGCCCACCGGCAGGTCTGGATGGGTGGTATGGATGGCGGCCCGCGTCTGGTCAAAAGCGGTTGCATAAGCCGGTATCTCGTCGCGGTGGGTGGCGAAATAGTCGTTGACTTCGTTGCCAATGGAAAGATACTGGATGCGTCCAGCGTAGCGGTCAGCGAGGGCAGTGAGGAAGTCCGTCAGGCGGGCGGTGAACCGCGGATCGTCGAAAGATGCTCCAGCAAGGTCGGGAGGCACACGGCCGATGACGGTCGTGTGGATTACGTTCACGACCAACGAAACTTGAAAGCCTTCAAGGTAATGCGCCTCGAAAATGTAATCGGGGGTTCTCCAGTCGTATATGCCGGGCGATTTCTCCACGTCGCCCCACTGGAGGTAGTAATGCGAGACCTGCACCCCGTTGTCACGCGCCAGCGCCAGGGACTGCTGGTAAATTCCCAGGTCGAACTCCCCGGTTGGCCCGGCGGGCGGCAGGATGACCATTCCCAGCGCGCCGCCGGTCAGCGTGGGATAGCGGTCCTGCGGATCACAGCGGGCAGACTCGAGCGATTGGTCAAAAGTTATGGCATACTCATCAAAGGATTGTTCCAGCGTTCCGCCGGTGATTTCGTATGTCTGAGCGTTGCAGTACAGCAAATGCGTACGCAAGCGCATGACATTCAGGCCGTCGTTAATGGTCAATTCCAACCAGGCCTGCTCTGCCTCCACCTGCTCGTTGAGCAGGTCTGCCTGGGTGTTACTTTCTGCCCAGGTGCGGACATTCTCGGCGACCAGGCGCGGGGTCAGCGGCCAGGGTTTGATCCAGATTGTCGCCACGCCGTCGCCGAGGTTGTAAATGACCTGCTGGTCGGAGGATTGCGTCTCGTCCCAGCCGGGCATATCCACGCTGAAATCAGACTCAGTGAATGTCTGCCAATCCTGACTCTGGCCGGGGGAGGCTGGCGACCTGCCGCAGGCCAGTGTGACGCTGACGAGAATTAGAAGCAGCGGAACCATGCGCGAGGGCAGCTTCTCTTTCATGGGGTGGGGAAGCCTCCTGTGAGTGCATCGGCCTTGATAAGCAGGACATCATTTTGGGGCTCTTGCGCGTATTTGATCTCTCCGGCCAGGTAGATAAAGCGACCCTGCGTGACGATGCCATGCACGAGTTCTTCGTCTGCGCCGCCCCAGGTGGAGGTGCGCAGCAATTCCCCAGCGGGGCTGTAGAACAAGAATACGAGGTCGGCCGGTGCGCCATCCGGGATGCGCTGGTTCGCGGCGACGATGATCTCCCCTGCGTCATTCACAGCGGCGGTGCGGGAGACGTATTCTCCTACATTTTCTCCCCAGTGACGGTCCCAAAGGAGATGCAAGTCGAAGTCAAGTTTCAGGAGCAACAACTGGTTGCCTTCCCCGGCGATGTAATCCATGCCCGTTACATACAAGGACTCGCCGTCGCTGGTCATGCCCAGGCCGTCGGAGGCGACGCCTCCGTCATACGTGTAATGTTGCAGATACTCGCCAGTGTCTTTGGAGAACCGGGCCACGTAAGCCTGTCCGCCGAAAAACATATTGTCAGCATCGAGTTTCCCGGAGACATAGATGCTGTCTGAGGTGATGACCATTTGACCGTCGCAAGAATCGAATCCGGTGGTTCCCCAGACACTTTCCCAGATTTTATTTCCCTGCCGGTCAAGTTTCAAAACGGCGATATCGTAGTTATCGCCTTCGCTGGTGGACCAGCCGGAGACATAAATGGCATCCTCTTCCACCACCAGGCCGTCTGCCTCCTCGTAACCAAAACCCTGCCCCCAGGTAAATTCCCAGAGAATCTGACCGGACTCCGTGTCCAAGCCCAGGACGGCCATATCCGCTTCGGTCAGGCCGGCATCGGTGTGGGTCAGGCCGGCGATATAAACGAAGGGTTCATCCACTGCAGCGATAAAGGCTTTTTCCTGGAACTGGCCGCCCCATTCAGTACGCCAGAGTTGGGTTCCATCCGGCGAGAATTTGTAGATTGCCATGTCCGTGAACCACTGGTCGGTCTTTTGTTCGTACGCAGCCAGATAAATATTGCCCTGGGTATCGACATCCACGCCCCAGGCCTGGTCGGATTTTGAGTCGCCGCGAATCAAGTACCAGAGTTCAGATGGATTGACGGTGGCAGCAGGTGCGTTGGTAACCGTGGGCGTGACCGGCGCGGGTGTTCCGCAGGCGAGGATGGAAAGAACCAGAACGAACAAGGGGACCAAGATTTTTTTGTTCAAGGGGTTACCTCAATGAATACAGGTGTTGCGCCCAGATAGAAGGTCAGGGAATCACCGACCACCTGCAGGGTTTGTGTTTCTGGCGCGGATTGGCCAATCGCTGTCGGAGTGAAGGTCAGCAGGGCAGAGGTAAAATCGAATGGCAGGTTGACGGTCACGGTGGGAGGAGTCTCGCCGGGTAGGTAGAGGGCATAGTCATCGTACCACAGCACCCAGACCGGACCGGGAGGCGTCTCGAAGCGATAAGCCCAGACCCCTTCTCCCAGGTTAAGTTTTTCGACGGTTGTAAATTGGCCGATCTTTTCAGTGACAAGCGCCAGGGCATAATATGCTGGTCGCAGGTCGCCGACGCGGCGCGCCTTGCTCCAGTCTTGACCGGTGAATGGAATTTCTCCACCGGGCTTTTCGGCAGTGATCGTGGTATCAGTTATGCCAAAAAACATGGCTGCTCCGACCGCGGGGACTGCTGCCCGGTCAATTGAGGCGATGCGCGTTTTCCAATCTTCCAGGTTGCCGATATTGATGCCGCGCAGTCCATCGCCGGCAGAGACGACAATCTTCCGCACCAGGCTGCGGGCAATTTCAGCGTAGAGCCAGGCTTGGGATTCAGCGTGATTTTCATCGTTGGGGTCGGCCACCGAGGTAAGCGCCGCGACAACGGCATCGCGCGTCTCTAGTGTGGCAGGGGCAAAAGGCGTAGGCGGAACAAATCCACCAAACCCGACCAGCCCGGACATGGGAAAGGCATCGCCAATCCAGATGGGCTTTTCGCCGCAACCGTTGGTTTCAAGTTCATCCCGAATCCATTGGGCGGTGAGTGGGATTTCGGTGTAGTTGCCAAGGGAATGAAAATCCACGATATCATAGGCATCGCAGGCAGCCAGAATGGTGCGAATATCGGACACGCTTTTGCGCATGTAATCAATTTCCACAGACAACCGCTGTTCGATCTCCTCCGGCGAGGGGTTGCCATCGAAAATATCCAACATGAGCAGGGCCACCAACAGGACATTCGCCTCCGAGTCGGCAGCCTTGACTGCTGTATATGAGATACGCAGGAGGCGGACATATTCCTCCGCAGTACCCGGCCAGAAGCCGGTAAACTCGCGCTCGATGCCGTACTCATGGATGGGGTAAAGTAAACCCAGCATATCATCTGTACCGTCTAGGTCATATCGTTCGACCAGGGCAGTGACGTATGCGGCGTATTCGTCGAGATATTGTTCTTGGGGGAAAGTGTCTCCCTCATTGCCAAGCGCCGGCGGGTCGGAGGAGGCCCAGGGCGAGTGCGCAGCGGTATTCATCTGCAGGCCTGTAAACCCAGCCTGCTGATATTCCTGTACCAGCGCGTCGAGTGGCCCCCATTCATAGCGACCCGGCTCAGGCTCGATATTACCCCAGAGGGCAAAAGCATCCTGCAATTTTGAATAAGTTACCCCGGCATCCGCGTAAGCCTGGGCGACTCCCAGGATGCCATATTCCACCGAGATTGCGAAACTGGGGTTGGCGATCGGCAAATCTGCGGGCGGCGAATCGGGGGCCGGGGAGGCCAACGGTGTGGGAGCTCCACACGCCAGCATAGCAAGGATGAGGGTCAAAAGGGGTGGGAATAGTCGTTTCATGGGCACCTCCGTGGTCACTAAAGATAACACCGGCTATCCAGTGGGGCGACGATGGATAACCGGTGTTGGGAGGACTGGGAGGCTTATGCTTCCTTTTGTGGGGCGGGTTTGCGCTGGAAGAGCGCCAGGACTGTTGCGCCCAGCCCCGCACAGAGCACAAAGGGCGTGAAGATATACCAGCCAATGTACGGGGTGAGGCAGGCCAGTACCAACAGGAGTCCGCCGCGCAGATCGCTCAGGAAAGGATTCTTGGCTTCCCCGATGCGTTCGCCGAGCAAAGAGGCCAGGGCTGCCAGCCCATTCAGGGCGAAGATTTCCAGTGCCACAGCTATCAGAAGGGCCAGGAAAGCAAGAATGCCGGCTAGCAGACTGCCAACCTGCCGCCCAAGCCAGAACAAGATGAAGCCGAGGGCGCCGAAGAACAGCAGGTATACCAACCCCAGAAGGAAGGCCTTGCTGAGAGAACCTGCTAATTTCAGGCGGGCTCTATCCACGGCGGTGGGTAACAGCAGATGCAGAGCGGCCAGCATGGAGATGAGCGAGACTCCACCGACCAGAACGAACAATACCAGACCGAGCATTTCCATAGGTTTCTCCTTTGAACCAAGAGTTTTTTATCGAGTGGCCACTCGTAATACAAAAGTGTACAAGCTTTAGTCCGCTTACTTGCGGAACGAATCCCAAACTTCCAGCGCCGGTTTCGGGGTGCGGTCAGACTCGGTCAGGCCGACCGTGGTAAACATGCCCAGGGTTTCGAGATCATCACTCTGTCCCTTCTGTTCGAGGAAGGCGCGGTACGAATCAAGGTTGATATCGTTGATGAGCAGGTAGATCCAGAAGGCGAGGCGGTCGCCGCCAATTTGGGTGTGGATGGCATTCAGGTAGTCCACTTGCGACTGCAAATCGCCCGGGAAGGAGCCGACCGGTTCGGAGGTGTACCCGCCCTCCGCTACAGCCAGCGGTTTCGAGGTCCGCGTGAGAAGCGGGGAATAATAGTCATCCGGGATATCGGCGCCGGATTGGAACATGAAATAGGGGTATGAAGAAATAACCCACAGGTCCAGGTTTGGCTCGAACTGCTCCACCTGATCCCAATTCACATCGTACGGTTCACCGTGGGCCACGCTTGGCATCAGGTTGTTGAGTTCCTCCCACTGGAAGGTGACGAAAACCTGCGTCTCAGGGGCTTCGGCCTTGACCAGCGCGTAGACTTCGTTGTATAGACTCAGATAGTTAGGGAAATCATCGGGGTGGGTATCGTTGTACGTATTGATTTCAGAGGCCAGCCCCAGATACTGCGGGTGGAATTCGTGCAGGATGCGCAGGGTGAAATTACGAAATGCAGCGCGCACGTCCGGGTTGGCAAAACTGGCTTCCCAGTCTTCAGGCAAACCCTGGAACTCGCGTCGATTCAGGCCATTGAGCGGATCCACCACAAAGATGACCTCCAGCCCGTTTTGGCGCGCCAGGATGTATTGGTTGCGGATATCGGTAATGGCCTGGCTCTCGCCTTCGGTGTTCTCTACAAATTGTTCCCAGGGGATGTTCTGTTGCAGCAGGACCACATCCCCATGCTGGCCGATGGCAGCGTACGTGTCTATGATGCTCTGGGTACTTGCTTCGGGCGGGGAGGGGAAGAATCCATAAAGGGTGCGGCCCAAGTCGAAGGGAGAACTTTCCAATGTTGGGAGAGACACGGGCGTACCGGTCCCACAGGCCAGGGTGACCAGCCCTAGAACGAACAGCGCTGCGGTGAATTTTCGGCTCATTTGTGGACCTCGTGCCTGTTATTCATAAGAATGGCATTTCCCACTCCCCAGAGGAGGAGCGCCGACACAGCCAGGAAGATGATATTGGTGGAAGAAACCTGGAAATTGAAAGCCTGGAGTCTGGGAATGGTAAATGAAGGATAGGAAATGGGGAATTCGAGACTGGCGAGTTGTGAGAATATAAGAGCCAGCCATTCCTGCGGCTGGAACCATACCAGGAGGTCAGACAAAAGAATAATGATCATCCCGATGGCGATCCCTGCCTGCGCGGCCAGGACGAGTTTCCAAACGAGACGGGTGTGCTGTTCCGGGATTTTTGCCAGCACCGCCGGGGCCAAGTTGTGAGGCAGCGGTTCATTGTCCAGTCCGGCGAGCGCAGACGATACTAAGTGGAGAGCGTCTAGTTGTGCGCGGCATTCAACGCAGTCAAACAAGTGGATTTCAACCTGGTGACGTGCCAAACCATCGAGCACATCATCCAGGTATTCGTTCAAGATTTCTTCGGGTAGATGTTTTTTCATATTCGATCACTTCGTGTTATTCGATGCGAATTCTCTCAGCCAACATTTTTCGGGCTCGGAATAAATCAGATTTGACATCGGAGAGTGGGCGTCCCAACGTTTCTGCCATTTCGGCATAACTCAATTCCTGGTAGTGGCGGAGTTCGATGGCGGCCCGGTAACGGGGAGGCAGGCTGGCGAGCGCGGTGCGGACCTGGCGGCTGCTTTCCCGTTCAATGGTCTGCGACTCGGGTCCTGGGTCTGTTGATGCTGCGAGCATTTCCTCGAGCGGAAGCGCCTGGCGTTTCTCCAGCCGGTTCAGGCAGACGTTTACGGCGATCTTTCTGAACCAGGGTCCGGGCGGGCGGGACGGGTCGAGACTGCTGATGGCGCGGCAGGCTCTTAGGAAAGCCTCCTGTGCAGTGTCCTCCGCTTCCTGGCGGTTCCCGGTCATGCGGTAGGCGGTGTTATAGACTCCGGCCTGGTGCAGGCGTACCAGTTCGCCGAAGGCTTCCCGGTCGCCTTGCGAGGCGCGTTGGGCCAGGTTGCGTTCTTCCATGTTCTATTGATTAATACAGATGATGGGATGGGAATGTTGCATAACGAATACACCGGTTATCCGGAGGAATGAAATTGGATAACCGGTGTTTGGGCCGGTGGCATTGCGTCAATTCAGGCCGGTTGTTTCCAGGATGTGTTGTTCCAGTTTGTCAATCACCTGTTTTTGTTCGTCAATGATGGATTTGACCAGGTCGCCGATGGAGATAAAACCGACCAGTTTCAGATCCTGGAGCACCGGCAGGTGGCGAACGTGTTTCTCCGTCATCAGCGCGAGACACTGTTCGTTGGTCTGGTTTGGTGTAATGGTTACAAGATGCGTGGACATGATCTCGCTGACAGGCGTTTTCTTTGACGCCTTTCCTTTCAGGATCACTTTGCGGGCATAATCACGCTCCGAAAATATCCCGACTAATTTCTTGCCCTCCAGTACGGGCAAGGCGCCCACGTCTTTTTCTGCCATTAACTTAAGCGCGTCGAATACTGTCATGTTGGCGCTGGCAGACCAGATTTCCTTCCCTTTTTGTTTCAAGATAAGGCGGATCGTTTTCATGTCTCCTCCGAAATGGGCGGATACCTGCTTATGAAAAGATTATAGCAATTCTAAAAAGAGATTCAAGTCCTTATTTTCTACTAGGGCCTCACTGATTGACCAGTGCCAGGATTGAAAAAAACATGCAAACGCCAGCGAGCCCTAAAACCAAGCCAACGATCGCGGTGGCGCGCGAGCGCCCTTTCCCGAACAATCCCGCAAGGCCGAGGACGATGCCGAGGAAACCGATGAAGGCGCTCGAACCGCCGCAGACGAAGAGCGGCGTGCCGACCATCTGGATCCACTGCTGGGCAACCCCGGAGAGGGCGCACAGGCCGATGCCGAATACAAGCGCCCGGTGCCATGCGGCACCGGTTATGAAGGGATCACGATATAGGCGAGGTTGGTGGGAGCGTTTCCTCCTGCCCGGTCTTCGCTTTAATAAAGTAGGAGCCAATCCATGCAGCAAGGCCAACTATGAGCAGAACAAGGGACTGGAAGACAATGCGTTCTGTCAGATTTTGAGCAATGTATTGTACAAAGTCACGGCCAAGGTTGGCGACGTCAGCAGTCAGGAAGGCTGGAATCCGGGGCTCGATGAATGTGTTCCACGCCCTGGTCAGGGCGGGGGCTGCGGCAATCCCCAATCCAAGGGTGATACCGCCAGTAAAGAAGAATGGGATGCCCCACCACCGCATCCAACCCTTGAGCGAACGAACACCAAACAGAGTGACTAGCAACAGGAATACAAGCGGCAGGAGTGGGATCAAGCGCAGGATAAGCCGGATGATACGGATTGCGGCGATTGGAGCGTTGCCGAGAGGACCGCCTCCTGATGAAGACGAGTCGGGGGCGTAAGGTTTGATGATCACGGCTTCGTCCGGTATTTGCAGGAGGACGTCTTTCAATTGCTGCTGTAACACGGGGACAACAAGGGGAAGCATTTCTTCCGGGGGATTACAGAGGACCATGCCTTCACTACTCGTTGTGCCGGTCAACTGGGACATCTCCTCCTCGGTGCAGGTCGGCTGGGACGTGATAATCTGAAGGATAAGATCTTCACCCGCGGGGCCCGCCAGGCGGTCTTTCAACGAAACCAGGGAAACTGTCACCTGGTCTACTTCACCGTCCAGATAGGCAAATACACCATCCAGGATGGATTCAACCATCGCTTTCATCTCGTCCGGCGGGACGATGATTCTCAGGATAGCCTCCCAATCCTCGGCGGTAAGGTTTTGGAAGAACGGCGGCATGCCCCCCTCGCCGGCGGAATCCCCCGAACCCGAGTCGCCAAAACAAGTTTGCACCTGTTGCTGTTCCGCTTCGGTGGGCGGGCGCTGATTGCTGTAAAGTTCGTTATAAGCCGTTTCCCCGACGGCCTGCCTGACACAATCCTGGACTTCTGGCGAGGCAGTCTGGAGTTTGTTTTCTTCGTTCCCGGTGGTGTTGCTCTCGCCGTACTGGTCCAGGCAGGATTGGACAGCCTGGCTTTCTGAGTCCGTAGGTTGATCCTGACCGCTGGCAAGGGCGACGTATCTCTCCTCGCCGAATGCCTGTTCATAACAGGCGCGGAGTTCAGGGGAGATATCCTCGCAGGTGATTGGGTTTTCAGCGCACGGGTTGATGGAGATGCCCGAAGTCAGAATGCGGCCAACGAGCGCAGGCAGGGTTTCATACACATTCAGGTCGGAAAGGGCATTCTTGTACGGGTTGGCGTTGAACAACTGCCTCCCCAGGTTAAACAAGATCAAGGCCAATACTGCCGTGATGACAAACAGGATGGCAAAGATCCCTGCTAAAAATCTTGCTACCCCTGTGAAGAATTTTCGCATCGTCTACTCCTCTCCAGTTATGCCAACAGCATACAAGATTCCAGGATAATATTCAATCCCCCTTTTTCGACTATCGGGGTTCCTGCCCGGGCGGACCCGGAAGCCTGCCCTCTGCAATCTCAACGTAGTCCAGCGTGACGGTATCTTCCAACGATCCTCCCAGGAGCAGAATGAGTTCGGTAGTGCCTTTTGCCTTCTCTTCGGCGTCGCGGCGGCTCCCGGTGCGGCTCTTGATTTCGGGGTAGTAACCCAAGTCGGGGGTCTCAACACGGTCCAGGTTGATAAAGAACTCCTCGTCTTTGTAACGCACCAACCAGCGCAGGCGGTCCTTGTCAATCGGCGTTTCGCCGCCGGGTTTGAAATATTCTCGGTAGAAACGCAGGCTGTTCGTGGCCGGGGCGAAGTAACGGATGCGGGAGAGCAGCACATCGTGAGCGAAGTCGCCTTCACGGGATGGGCCGATGAGGGTCAGCCGAGCGCGCACACCTGTTATCTGGTCTTTTTCGTCAACCGTTTCGTCTTCGCGATAGCGCATCCAGCCCTGGGAAAGGTCCTCGAAGCGGAAGTAAACATCGTGCTGGTGATAGTGTTTCTTGCGCAGGATGTGGATCTCAGATCTCTTCAGCGCAGCAAGCACCGAATCCGGTTTTTCAAGTTTTACCTTAACTTGCACTTCAAAGGACTCTTCTTCCGCTGAACCGCCCAACGCAACCAGTTTCGAGAAAACAGACTGCTCGCGCTCGACGAGGAAGATATCCATCCGGCGGGCATATTCTTGCGCGGCAGTGGTTAGCTCGACTTCATTCAAGGTCAGGAGTTCGCGGCTGTGCATCAGCCATTTCCCGTTCACCATCACATCGGTCACGTCCGCGGCTTTCCCGGCGTAGACGAGCTGGGCGCAGGCATTATCCGGGTCGCGGCGGAAGCGCGGCGAGTTGTGTAGAGGAGAAACATCTACTAGGATCAAGTCGGCGCGTTTACCCGGTTCCAATGAACCAGTTACAGGTCCGAGATGCAGCGCCCGCGCCCCGAGGCGCGTGGCCATCGTCAGGGCTTGCGCTGCCGGTACGGATGTCGGGTCGTTGCTGACGGCCTTCGCCACGAAGGCTGCCAGCCGCACTTCCTCGAACATGTCCAGGTCATTGTTGGATGCCGGGCCGTCGGTGCCGATGCCCACATTCAAACCTGCTTCCAGCATTTTCACAATTGGCGCGAAGCCAGAGGCCAGTTTCAGGTTGGACGATGGATTGTGCGCCACACCGGCCCCGGCGTGGAGCAGGGTGCGCATCTCGCCCTCGTCTATGTGGACACAGTGCGCTGCCAGTACCTTGGCGTCGAACAACCCTTGTTTCTTGACATAAGGCACCACCGGCATCCCATTCTCGCGGCGCATATTTTCAACCTCGAGGGCGGTTTCGGCGATGTGGGTATGCAGGGGTACGTCGAATTCAACGGCCAATTGGGCCGTGGCGCGCAGGATTTCAGGCGTGCACGTGTAGGGTGCGTGCGGCGCGACCGATGGCACGATCAATTCGTGGCCTTTCCATCGCTGGATGTATTCGCGCGCCGCGGCGAGTGAATCCTCGAACGAGAGGGCGTCTGGAGAGGGGAACTTCAGCACAGTCTGGGCGCAGACGGCGCGCATCCCGGCCTCGGCAGTCGCCTGTGCAACCGCCTCCTCGAAGAAATACATATCGGCAAAGCAGGTGACGCCGGAGCGGATCATCTCGGCGCAGGCCAGTTGCGTGCCAAGCCGCACGAAATCCGGTGAAACGAACTCGCGCTCCACCGGCCACATGTACCCTTGCAGCCAGACATCCAGACGCAAGTCGTCGGCCAGGCCGCGCATCAGCGTCATCGGGACATGGGTGTGGGCGTTGATGAGACCGGGCATCAGGATTTTTCCGCCACAGTCAATTTCATTTTTGGCTGTGTATCCTTTGCGGACCTCGGACTCGTCTCCAACAGCAATAATAGAATCCCCACTGACAGCAACCGCGCCGCGCTCGAACTGGCGCATCTCTTCATCCATCGTCAGGACAAGGGCGTTCGTGAGCAGGGTGTCAACAGCCTTCATATCTTCTCCTTATGGCTCCCATTCCAACAGCACATTCAAGACAAGCAGATTCATCTCGAAATCAGTATCCGTATGGTTGGTCAGTTCAACATCCAGTGCCGGGATTCCGTGTTCGTCAGCCCAGTCGGTGAAACCGCCAGTGTATGTGCAGCCAATATTGACGGGCGGATAAGGATAGGTTGTCACATCGGCGACTGCCTCCGCCAAGCGCAGGGTGCTCTCTTCCGGAGGCAGGCCTCCGGCAAAAATGCCCAGGGCGGCGCTGTGGTAATTGATGATGGCATCTATCTGGTGACCCAGGATGAACGCCATCAGCGCCTGCGTCTCCGGTTCCGAGCCGGGCGCGTTCCCACCTGTGACGTAAGTATACGTCCAGCAATTCTGCCGCGGCCAGTCTTTTTGCCAGTTGGCATCCCAATTGCGATTCAGGTCCACGTTGTTGGCGTTTGAACGGGCAGTGAAATCATGGGCGCGCGCTTCTCCGTCCGGGTTCAGGTTGCGGAGGATGAACAGGGTCACATCTTCCGGGATGATTTCGGGGTGGGCATTGATGTAAGCGATCAACTCGTCAGCCAGTTGAATTGTATTGAATTCGCTCCCGCCGTGCATCCCGGCCACGATCAGACGCTCTTCCAGGCCCGTGCCAAACCGGAAGATTTCCAAAGGACGCTCCTCGACCGAGTGGCCGATCACAATTGGTCCTTCGCTGAAGGGGACAGGCGTATTCGTGACTGTTGGAGGCAGGGTAATTGTCGGGGCAGGCGTTTCCGATGGGAGGATCGTATCGGTGGGCAAAATCGTGTTCGTTGGCGTTTGTGTCAGTGTGGGCGTAGGGGTCTGTGTGGCAGTCGGCGTCGGGCTGACAAACAAGGCTCGCACCGGTTCCACGGATGTGACCAGCCAGATCCCGGCTACCAGGACAGCAACCACCAGGTTTACCAACCAGAAACTGAGGACGATCTGTTTCAAGCGTCTATTTGACATTCTCCTCCACACTTACTGCTTTTCGCCGCAGCCAATCGAGCGCCATGTTGACCGCCCAGCGCGGCAAGTTGCCGGGATGGCCGCCATAATCGAGCAGACGCTCCTCTCGGCCATGCGGGGTTATCAGGGCAAGCCTGGCTATTTGTTCATCGCCCTCGTTGAAGCAGGCGACGCCCAGCGCGGAGGAAACGTTGAACTGCACCCTGGTCTTCTCCAACACCCCGGCCAGCGATTCCTCCCGGACCGGTAGCCTGCTCCCGCCTCGGAAGGCGGGATGCGCGGCCCGGGCGAGGCGCGTCTGCAGGGCGTCCTCCGTCTGGAACTCGAGGCAGGCCAGGGTCCAGCCCCGTTCCGCCACGGCCCGGAGTGTGGCTGCCTCCAGGGTATCCTCGTCCGCGCCGAAGATGTCGTCTCCCAGGCGGGAACGTACGTCGTCTTCGATTTTGGCGATCAGCGCGCCGGCCTCGGCGGTTGTCCCGGCCCTGGCGGCGATGCGGATGCTGACGATGCCGGAGTGGGCCGTCAGACCGATGGTGGGGTTGGCGAGAGTTTCCAGGTCGCCGATGCGTTCATCGAGGGCGCCTTCGCCCACGCCGCTGACGTGCAGGGTGCGGACCCGAATCACATCGTTCAGGTTGTAGCGTTTTTGCAGGTAGGGGATGACTGCGTCTTCGAGCAGTGTTTCCATCTCGCGCGGCACACCCGGCAGGCAAACGATGGATTTTTCCCCGATCTCGACAATGAAAGCCGGGGCCGTGCCGACCGGATTTTCGATGGGGAGAGCGAACTGTGGAAGGTATGCCTGGCGCTTCTGGTTTTCGGTGGGAACGCGCCCATAGTGGGCAATGCGGGCTTTGATTTGTTCCCAGAGTTCCGGGCGATATTCGAGGAAGAGACCAGCCGCAGATGCGGCGGCTTCGCGAGTGGGGTCGTCCACAGTAGGGCCAAGCCCTCCGGTGGTGATTACAAAGTCGGCCCGCGACAGCGCTTCGCGCATCAGTGCGGCGATGCGCCCGGCATTATCGCCGATGGTCTGGGCGCGGAACAGGTTCACACCCAGGCCGCGCAGAGTCCGGGCGATGTAGCGGGTGTTGGTGTCTACTGTCTCGCCGAGCAAGAGTTCGGTGCCAATGGCGATGATCTCGGCGGTCGTCATGGATTTTTCTCCAATGCCTGCTGCAGAGCGGAGCGGGGGAGGATGAGCGAGCCGTCGGTTTGTTGTACAGCAACCTGCTGGATTGCACCAACCAGTTGGAGATAAGCAAGTCCCCCATTGGGTGACGGAGGGATGAGCACAACTCCAGCGTCCTGCAGCGGGGGAGAGACGATGGGCGCGTCGGGGTGGCAGGAAGGCCCGATGACGGCGAGCAGGCTCGAGGCCTGCAGGAGACGTGTGGCAGCCAGGTAGGCGCTCTCTTCGGTGCAGTCGGTGCCTTCCCAGATCAAATCAACTTCGTGGCCGAGGACGAGTCCGTATTCTTCAACGGTGGATGAGACAGCATCCAGCAACGCAATGCCATCAAGAGCATCTTCCCCTGTGGTTGTGGCCAACACGCCGATGGTAAGCGGGTCGCCCGAGGCGATTTCAAGGCAGCCCAGTGGGTCGGCGCAGGTGTAAGGCGCTGTTCCACAGGCGGACAACAAAATAACGGATGCGATGGTTGGACAGAGTAACCGTATCATGGGCAGATTGGCGAAAACAGTTTTCTGATTTTACCTCTATGCTACTATTTTGGCGGTAATCAAATCAGACTTTTAGCCTGACAGGATGGCGGGTTGCAAACCCGCCCTACGCACCCACGCCAATGCGCCCAGCCCTGCCGCCCGGCCGCTGGCGAAACAGGCAGTCAGCAGGTAGCCGCCGGTGGGGGCTTCCCAGTCCAGCATCTCCCCGGCGCAGAAAAAGCCCGGCAGAAGGCGCAGCATCAGGCGCTCGTCCAGGGCGGCGAAATCCACGCCCCCGGCGCTGCTGATGGCTTCCTCCAGCGGGCGCGCGGCCGTCAGCCGGAGGGGCAGGTTTTTGATGGCCCTCACCAGCCGCTCCGGGTCGGCGAAATCAGCCTTTGGGACAAATTCCCACAGCAGCCCGGCCTTGACGCCCCTCAGCCCCACCGCCTTTTCGAGATGGCTGGATATCGAACGCGACCCGCGCGGCCGCGATAGGCGCTCGACCAGCCGTTCGTGCGTCCAGCCGGGAGCCAGGTCGAGGTGCAGGATGGCGAGCCCGCTCGCTTCAATTTCGTCCCGCAGGAGCGCCGAGCAGGCGTAGATGAGGCTGCCCTCCACGCCGGTCTCGGTGACGATGAACTCGCCCTGTTGCTGGAACAAGATTCCGTCTGCGCTGCTGAACGTCAGCACGACGGATTTCAACGGCGCGCCAGCGAAGCGTGACCGGAAGTGTTCCGTCCAGGCCACGTCGAAGCCGCAGTTGGACGGTTTCAGCGGAGCCACCCGGACCCCGCGCCCGGTCAGCAGCGGGATCCACGCGCCGGTGGACCCGGTCTGCGGCCAACTGCCGCCGCCGAGGGCGAGCACTGTCGCCCCCGCCCACACAGGAACCTCGCCCTGCGGCGACTCGAAGCGCAGCGACTCGTCGGCGCTCCAGCCGGTCCAGCGGTGGCGGAAGTGGAAGGTCACTCCGGAAGCGCGTAAACGCTTCAGCCAGGCGTGCAGCAGCGGTGCGGTTTTCATCCCGGTCGGGAAGACCCGGCCCGAGGTCCCGACGAAGGTTTCGATGCCCAATCCCGCCGCCCAGAGGCGAAGGTCGTCCGGTCCGAAGTCCCGCAGCAGAGGCTCGATCTGCGGACGGCGGTCCCCGTAACGGGTTACGAATTGCTCGAAGGGTTCGGCGTGGGTCAGGTTCAGCCCGCCCCTGCCCGCCACCAGGAACTTGCGCCCGGCGGAGGGCATGGCGTCGTACAGGTGTACCCGCACCCCGCCGCTTGCGAGTACTTCGGCGGCCATCAACCCGGCGGGTCCGCCGCCGATGACGATGACTTGGGGAGGGTGTGAATTATGGATTCAACTGCTTGATGAACACTCTGCGACGTTTGTGCTGGCGGCGCTGGTAGTACTTCCACTGCCCCTGGACGTTGGCGTTGGTCTCCAACTCCGGATTGGATTCGACTTTCTTAACGCCCAGCCGGAGGAACACCTCGTTCATGCGGTCCATCAGGATGGCGTTGACGCCCTTGCTCTGGTATTCCTTGCGCACCGCTACCAGGTAGAGGTCGAATCGGTCGAAGGTTTTGAGTGACTTGAGCAGGTGCAGGAAGCCAAACGGGAAGAGATCGCCGTGTGATTTTTGCAGGGCTTTCGAGAGCGAGGGCATGGTGATACCAAACGCGACCATCTGGTTTCTCTCATCCAGCACAATCGGGACGAAGTCCGGTTGGACGAAACCAAAGTACTGGTGGACATACGCCTCGACCTGTTTCCGGGTCAGCGGGACGGTGCCGTAGAGATGGGCGTAAGACTCGTCCAGGATGTCGAACAGTTCGTCAGCGTATTTCAGTAAATCTCTTTTGTTGCGGGCTTCCAGCAGGTGCAGTTTGTAGCGCCGTTTGGCAATGTCGGCGATGCGGGCGATGGTTGGGTCTGGTTCGTGCGGGACAGTCATCTCGTATTCCACCCAGTCGGTATCTTTGGTGTAGCCCAGGCTTGCCAAGTGTTTGGCATAGTACGGGTAGCTGTAGTTGGTGGAGAGCGTGGCGAGTTCGTCGAAACCCTCGACAAGCGTCCCTTCCCGGTCCAGGTCGGTAAACCCCAGCGGGCCGTGGACGGCTTCCATCCCCTCTGCCCGGCCCCAGGTTTCGACTGCCCCGAGCAGCGCGGCGGAGACAGTTTCATCGTCAATGAAATCAATCCAGCCGAAGCGCAGGTATTTCTGTCCCCATTTCTCGATGTGTTTGTGGTTCAGGATGGCCGCAATCCTGCCGACAACCTGCCCATGTTTGTAAGCCAGCCAGTAGCGGGCTTCGCAGTGCTCGAAGGCCGGGTTCCGGTCATGGCGCAGGGTGTTGAGTTCGTCAAAGAACAGAGCCGGAACGTAGTACGGATTGCCATGGTAGAGGTTGAGAGGCAATCGGATGAAGGTTTTCAGGCCATGCAGGGTGGTGATTTCCCGGACGGTGACGGTCATTTTGTATCCTTGCCATTGGATTCTGGCGCGTTGAGATGCTTGATGAAGGCTCTCCGGCGCTTGTGTTGGCGCTTCTCGTAATATTTCCACTGCCCTTGCACGTTGGCATTCCATTCCAGTTCAGGATTGGTTTCGATATATCGGACGCCCATCTTGATAAACATCCGGTGGACGTGATCCATCAGGATGGCATTGACGCCCTTGCCCTGGTATTCCCCTTTGACCGCCACCAGGTACAGGTCGGCGCGGTTGTTCTTACGCAAGGCGCGTAGCAGATGGATGAACCCGAAGGGAAAGAGTCTCCCGTGCGATTTTTGCAGCGCCCGCGAGAGCGACGGCATGAGGATGCCGAAGGCCGCCATCTGTCCCTGCTCGTTGAGCACCACGGGTACAAACTTTGGCGAGATGAGGCCGAAATATTGTTCGATGGCGCTCTCGATCTGCGCCTCGGTCAGCGGAACGGCGCTGTACAGGTTGCGGTATTCTTCGTTGTAAAGTTTGAACAATTCGCGGGCGTAGGGCAGGAGCTCTTTCTTGCTTTTTGTCTCCAGAAGGTGCAATTTGTAGCGCCGCCGGGAAAGCTCGGCGATGCGGGCGATGGTTTCGTTCGGTTCCGGCGTCACCGCCATTTCGTATTCCACCCAATCGGTATGTTTTCCATAGCCCAGGTTTTCAAGGTGCCGGGGGTAATACGGGAAATTGTAAATCGTCGCCATGGTTGCGAGTTCGCCGAAGCCCTCCACCAGCATCCCTGAGTGGTCCATGTTGGTGAAGCCCAGCGGCCCGTGGACGGCCTCCATGCCTTTCTCGTGCGCCCAGGCCTCCACCGTTCCCAGCAGCGCGGCGGAGACTTCCGGAATGTCTATGAAGTCTATCCAGCCGAAGCGCATGTACTTCTGTCCCCACTTCTCGATGTGACGGTGGTTGAGGATGGCGGCAACGCGACCTACGACTTCCCCGTCCCGGCAGGCCAGCCAGTAACGCGCCTCGCAATACTCGAAGGCGGGATTTTTGTCCCGCCGGAGGGTGTTCAGTTCGTCGGTGATGAGTGACGGTACCCAGAAAGGATTGCCGCGGTAGAGCGTGAACGGGAAACGAATAAAGGCTTTCAGGTCTTTTGCAGTGAGGGCTTCTCTGATGACGATTGTCATATTGTTAATCCTGTGGTTGGCGAGTATAGACCGCCTCGACCGCCAGCATTTCCGCGCCATCGGGAGTGATATTGAACATCATGAGCTTGAACGGTTCGCCCGGTTCGATGACCAGCCGCCAGCCCCAATCCGGGCCGGGCGGGGCCGGGTAACTGCCTCGCAATGACACCTGACCATCCGCCGAGACAGTCCCTTCGCAGGGCATGATCCTGTTGCCGTTGTGCCAGGAGTCGATCCAAAAGGCGTGCACAACGTCACCCTGCTGACCGAGCACAAGCAGACCCTCCTGCGGCGCGTCTTCGAACCAGGTATAAGCAATCGAAAGGAAACGCCCGCGGCCAGCCAGCGAGACGACCGCGCTGGTTTCCGAAACCCGGACGGAGTCGGTGGGGGAGAGCCACAGGCGATTGGTGCCTTTCCAGGCGCCGACGATTTGTTTCAGGCCATCAGATACGCTCATGATCGTTCTCCTTTGCAAGGAATTCCCGGATCAATTTTTCTATCCCGCCGATTGGAGCAGGAGTCGCCTCGAACCAGCAGATGGACGGGTCGTCAAGTTTGAACCAATTCGCCTGCCGGCGGACGAAGATGCGCGTCGCCCGCCGCATCTGAACCTTTGCCTCCTCGACCGTCAGCCTGCCCCGTAAAACCGAGACGCATTCCCGGTAACCGATGGAAGTCATCGCCGGAAGGTCGGGGGAAACCCCGGCGGCGAGCAAACGCTGTACTTCTTCCAGCAGACCGGCAGCGAACATGGACTCGATGCGGGAGTCGACGCGGGCGTACAACTCCGTCCGTTGGAGCGTTAGCCCAATGGTCAGCAGGCGGTAAGGACCCTCAGCCTGTCCGCGCTGCTCGGAGAATTTCCGCCCCGTCAGGCGGACGACCTCCAGCGCCCGCACCGTCCGGCGGAGGTTGCGCGGGTCGATTTTTTCAGCAGCAGCCGGGTCGAGTTCCTGGAGTTCTTCGTATAGTCTCTGGTAGCCCTCGTTTTCAGCGCGCGCTTCCAGTTCGGCGCGCAGGCCCGGGTCAGGAGCGATGACGGGGGGGGTCCAGCCGCGCGTCACGGCATGGATATATTGTCCCGTCCCGCCGACAAGGAAGGGGAGTCTGCCGCGGGCATGGATTCCGGCGATGGCTTCTGCCGCAGCCCGTTGGAACAGCGCCAGGCTCCAGGTCTCGCGCGGATCGGCTACGTCAAGCAGGTGATGCGGCACGCGGGATCGCTCTTCCGGCGTCGGTTTAGCCGTTCCGATGTCCAGGCCACGGTAGAAGAGACGCGAGTCTGCCGAAACAATCTCGCCGCCCATGCGTTCAGCCAATTGGATGGAAATCTCAGTCTTGCCGACCGCGGTTGGGCCGACGATGGCGATGATGGGGATTTTCCCCTCTCCGAGTGAGGCGGGGGGCAGTGGGGAGGGCTTACCCGATGATATTTTCAAAATGTTCGATCTCCGGCGGCGCCCCGGCCTTGCGGGTGATGGCGATGATGTCGAACTGCCAGGTTTCAGGGCTGTCGGGGTGTTGCTCGAAATAGTGTTCCGCAGCCATCAACATGTGCGCCTGCTTGCGCGGCGTGACGGCCTCCTCCGGGAAGCCGAAGGCATTGGTCGAACGCACCTTGACCTCGACAAAGACAAGTGCGCCTTCCTTTTTGGTAAGGATGTCAATTTCCCCGTGCGGGGTACGCAAGTTGCGCGCCAGGATGGCGTATCCATGCTCCTGGAGATAATGGGCGGCTGTCTCTTCGCCCCAGCGGCCAAGCGCCTGTTTTTGGGTGGTCATGTGCGGAACCTCTCCACCAGCGTGCGGACGCGGTAACGCAGCCCACGGTGGCGTCTCCCGGCCTCAAATACCAGGCGTTCATAATGAGCAAGCAGGATTTTTGTGGTGCGTTCGATGGCGTATTTTTCGGAGGCTTTGCGCGCCGCCGCGCCCATTTTTTTGCGCAAGGATTTATCCAGGCACAGGCGCGTCATTTTGGCGGCGAAAGCAGACGGGTCGTTGCGCGCCAGGAAGCCGGTGACGCCGTCTTCGATGGTGTCACCCACGCCGACAGAGTGGATTCCCAGCGCGGGCAGGCCGCTGGCCATGGCTTCAATGACTGAAAGCGGGTGGACCTCTGTCACCGAAGCGGTGACAAAGGCATCACACATTGCCAGGTAACGCGGCAGGTTGTCATAGGGGACCATGCCGGTGAAATGGATGCGTTCAGCGACGCTCGTCTGAGTGACAGCCTGGCGCAGCCTCTCCTCTTCCGGTCCGCCGCCGATGATCAGCAGCCGGGCTTCGGGGACGGCCTCCGCGGTTCCGCTGAAGGCTTGCAGGAGGAAGTCCAGGTTTTTTTCGGGGGCCAGTCGCCCGGAGTAGACCAGCAGGACATTCTCGGGCGCAAACCCAAATTCGGCGCGGCAATCTTCACAGGCTTCTTTATAACGCTGGAGTTCCACTCCATTGGGGAGGACTTCTATCGGGGTGGATACCCCAAGCCGGCGCAGGACCCCGGCCATTCCGGCTGAGGGGGAAACGACCATGTCCACTGCCGAGCAGAAGGGCGGCATGTATGTTTGCAGGAAGGTTTCGCTTAACTCTTCCGGTAGAAGGGGCAGATAGGTCTGGGCATAGAGATCGTAGCGGGTATGGTTGGTAAAAACGATCGGGATGCGCATCGGCCGGCAATAGCGCAGGGCCAGCCGTCCGCTGAGGAATGGATGGTGGACATGCACCAGGTCCATAGTCTGGAGTGTAGCTTTGGCTTGACGTGCGTAGTGGAAACTCAGGTAGTAGCCGGTGTCAGTCAATGGCAGGCCGGGGGAGCGGATCACATTTGTTTCATCGTCGGAGAACTCAACATCTCCGAACGTGAAGACAAAGACCTCGTTCCCAGCTTCTTCTAGGTAACGTTTATTCAGGCTGATGTAATTCGTGATCCCGCTTACGTGGGGCGTGTATAAATCCGCCATCATTCCAATACGCATATTGCACCTCTGTGACAATCGTAAGTCAAGGGAGATGGCCTGTCAAGGTGGGGTATAATAATGCCGCTAAAAATCTTTCGTCCACGTGTCAACGGTCTGTGCAAATCAAACTTAAGGCAGTTTATGGCTAACGTTTCCAACACATTGCCTCCAGATTACTGGAACACTTTCTCTCCTGGCAAGTCCGACATTGAGTTCATCAGCAATTACCTTTTCGAGAACGAGAGCCCGCTTACCGAAAAGGAAATTGTCCCGATCCTGGTCGAAGAGCGCATCCGCGGCGAACGCGAAGCATTGCTCAAGCAGCAACAGGGCGGCAGCAATCGTTATCTTCCCGAAGGAAGCTATCAGGTAGGGAACAAACTGGCTTTTCCAGCCCTGGAATGGCAAAAGGGCAAAGTTATTGACTTGCGCCCAGGCATCAATCCTTCGGTGGGCGAATTCGAAGTTATTGAGGTCGAGTTCGATGGTGGCTTGAAAAAGAAATTCGCTGCCCGGCTGGACGACCATAAACTGAACCATCCTGCGGAAGCCCCGGCCGAGGACGAAACTCTCGACTTGGCAAAAGTTATTTCTGTTCATGGCGCGGACCTGGAAACTGCCATTGCCAAAGGCCTGCGCGCAGACGACAATCTGGCCCAGATTGCCGGGCGTTGGTTCCCACGTGCCCTGCTGATGAACGTGAACGTAGGCCACTTGAACCTGGCCGAAGCCGTCCTGGACGAGGCAGCCGGCAAACCGCTCACAACCGGGGCGCTCATCGAGCAGGTTGCCCTCCCGGGTACCGAAAACAAGAATTTGGTCGAATTCTCGATGAATTATGCCCTCCAGGAAGATGGCCGTTTCGATGAAGTTGGACCGGCAGGCGAAGTACTCTGGTGTCTGAAGCGCCTTGAACCGGCTGATGTGCAGCAAATCCCGCTCCCCCTGCGATATACCGAAATACCGTATGAACGCTCGGCGCTGACAAAGGAGATGCTCGCACTGGAAGCGGCCATTGACGATGAACTGGGCGAAAGTGATTCTCCGGCGCAGGACGTGGCTGAATTAACCATCAGCCTGACCTATCCTCATTGGCGGGCGGGCACGCTCCCGGTCTCCATACGCACCCGGAAACTTTTTCCCACGGCCTATGAATCAGAGCGAGTCCGCTTCACCCTCGTGGACGCTATTTCGAAGGAAGAGATACCAGCCTGGGTGGTGCGTCACCATGGTTATGTTGCCGGGCTGAAAAACCTTTATCAGAAATATGGCCTTATTCCAGGAAGCCTTGTGACCTTGCGCCGCAGCCAGAAACCCGGGCAGGTCATCGTCGAGGCGCGTACCCGCCGCCCGATGCGCGATTGGGTTCGCACGGTTTTGGTTGGTTCTGATGGCGGGATTGTTTTTGCCAACTTGAAGCAGAACCTGACCACTGAGTTCAATGACCGGATGGTAGTCGCTGTCCCTGATGCTGCCGGGGTGGACGCGGCCTGTGAGCAGCTCACCAAGCAACGTGTGCCGTTCGAGAAACTTGTGGCGAATATGATGCAGGAATTGACGAAGATGAATGTCCAGGGGCATGTCCATGCCCAGGAGTTGTATTCTGCCCTCAACATCATCCGCCGCTGCCCGGCGGGCCCGTTGCTGGCCCACTTGTCCCAGTCACCCGCTTACAAGCACGTTGGCGATTTACATTTCCGCATAACTGAGGCGGAGGGCGCAGATGAGTGAAATAAGAAAATTCAGCCTGCTCAAACCCACGCTCCAGACGCCTTTCCACGTTGATTTCGAATGGTGGCGGGCCAATGACAACAACTGGCACGTGGCTCTCCATGATATGCTATGTCCCGAACATCAGGAGGCATTCGCTGGCCTGGCGGAAGGTCAATTGATAGACTGGGTTGACCCCGAGACGGCTGAAGTCCGCCAGATGGACGGGTTGCAGACCACGCTTATCAGCCATTGCGCCCAGCAGTCCGGGTTTCTTGATGCCCATACTGTTTTTATTGAAGCGATTTTCCGCCTATTCCTGGCGACCGGGAACAGGCCGCTTACTCCCGTAGAACTCGGTGTGCGCCTCAACCGCCCGCCGGATGTGATCTTGAAGACAATTGCCGGACCGCGTGTCTATAAAGGGATCCGGCCTTATAATCCCTGAAATCAGGGTTCAACAATTGCCCCTGTAGCTCAATGGACAGAGCACCTGCCTTCTAAGCAGTAGGCTGCGCGTTCGATCCGCGCCAGGGGCGCAGGCTTATCTCCCCCAGCATTTCTCGAATCGGGAGCAGATAGCTGGGAAAAGAACTGGAGGCATCCATGACCAGTGAACGTGTCGGACTTGTAAAATTCAGGGGCCTGGATGTAACCATCCTCGGCAAAGACCTGCAACCGGGGGATGCCGCGCCTGAGTTCACTGTCCAGTCTCAGGATTGGGCGGCGTTCAATGGCTTGGCAGACACTGCTGGGAAAGTGCGCATCATTTCAGCCGTCCTGTCGTTGGATACTGATGTTTGTGACCGTGAGACGCGCCACTTCAACCAGGAAGCGGCTGCGCTTGGCAGCGACATCGCCATTCTGGTCATCAGTACCGATCTGCCTTATACCCAAAAGCGTTGGTGTGGCGCTGCGGGGGTGGAGCAGGTAATTGTGCTTTCTGATCACATGGCGGTTGACTTTGGTCAGAAGTATGGCTGTCTTATCAAGGAAGTGCGTGTCTTGCGCCGGGCTGTTTTTGTAGTAGACCGGAGCGGGAAGGTCGTCTATGCCGCCTACATGCCCGCGTTGGGCGTGGAGCCGGAATATGCCGAGGTGTTGGCGGCGGCGAAAGCCGCGCTCGGGTAAGGAGCAAGACCATGTCCACCGTGATCTGGAGATCTGAACTAACAACGGATAGAAGAGTCGCCACGTTACAAGCGATTGGCTGGCAGGTGGGTATCCGCTCGTACGCCTGGAGCCCCCCAACGGATGTGTACGAAACGGAAGCCAGTTTCGTCGTCCGGGTGGAAGTGGCCGGGATGAACGAATCAGACTTTACCATCGAAGTGGACGGGCACACGCTTGTTGTCAGCGGGGTACGCATTGATTCACAGGAAAGGCGCGCCTATCACCAGATGGAGATCCGCTTCGGCGAATTCAGCACCAGCGTGGAGTTGCCTTTGGGCATGGATACCCAGCATGCCGAAGCCGATTACAAAGACGGTTTCCTCGCTATCATCTTCCCCAAATTAAAACCAACCGGAATAACGATCCAGGGATAATCATTCATGTCTGCATCTCGCTGGCATTCTGGCTTACTGGAACCTTTCGACTGGCTGCAAGAAAACGACTCGTCCCTTGATGAGTTATTCCTGCCGTCCATTTTTACACGCCTCCAGAAAAAAGAGGGCCAGGAGAAAGGTCCCGAAAAGACCGTGCCGGCGGAAGGCGAGGTATCGAAACTGCCGGAAATTATCCCGATCCTGCCCCTGCGCGGGGTGGTCGTCTTCCCGCAGACCGCGGTCCCGCTGACCATCGGCCAGCCGCGCTCCATCCGTCTGGTGGATGATGTTTCTGTTACTCCCGATAAACTGGTGGGCTTGGTGGCGGCGCGCAACCCGGACCTGGAAAATCCCGGTCCCGCGGACCTGTATCCTGTCGGCACGATTGCGTCGGTCCACCGCCTTTTCCGCGCCCCGGATAACACCATCCGCCTGCTGGTGCAGGGACTCATGCGTTTCCGGTTGGTGGAATTCACTTCGGAGGAACCGTATCTTCAGGCACGGGTGGAGATTGCCCCGGAATTGGTGGAGACCGGACTGGAGATTGATGCGCTGGCGCGCACGGCGCGCGACCAGTTTGACCAAATCTCCCAATTGACCCCCTCCATTCCGCGCGAACTCGTCGCTTCCATTACTCAGTTGGAAGACCCACTCCAGACCGTGTACACGATTGCGAATTTCCAACGCATCGAACTGCGGGATGCCCAGACGATCCTGGAGCTGGATTCGACCCGATCCAAGCTGGAGAAACTGGTGGATTTGCTGGTGCGCGAGGCGGAAGTCTTGCAACTCGGCGCAAAGATCCAGAATGAAGCGCGCTCGGGGATCGAAAAAGTTCAGCGCGAATACTTCCTGCGCGAGCAGATGAAAGCCATCCAGAAGGAACTCGGCGAGAAGGACGAGCAAGCGGTAGAGGTGGAGGAATTTCATACAAAGATTGAAGCCGCCAAAATGCCCGAAGAGGCCGAGAAGATGGCGCGCCGCGAACTGGACCGCATGTCGCGCCTGCCCTCGGCTGCAGCGGAATACGGCGTCATTCGCACCTACCTAGACTGGCTGGTATCCATACCGTGGAGCAAGGCCACCGATGACAACCTCGATATCGCCCATGCCCGCCAGGTGCTGGACCAGGATCACTACGGGCTGGAAGATGTCAAGGAACGCATCCTCGAATTCCTTGCCATCCGTAAACTGCGCCTGGAACGCAAGGATGAAACCAGGAAAGCCTCGAAAGACCTCATCCGCCGCGAACGCGAGGGCGTCATCCTGTGCTTCATCGGTCCGCCCGGGGTGGGCAAGACCTCGCTGGGACAGTCCATTGCCCGCGCCATGGAACGGAAGTTCATCCGCGCCTCTTTGGGGGGTGTGCGCGACGAGGCCGAAATCCGCGGCCACCGCCGGACGTACATCGGCGCGATGCCAGGGCGCATCCTCCAGTCGCTGCGCCGCGCGGAGTCGCGCAACCCGGTCTTTATGCTGGATGAGATAGACAAACTGACCTTCGATTTCCACGGCGACCCGGCCTCGGCCCTGCTCGAAGTCCTCGACCCGGAGCAGAACGTCGAGTTCCGCGACAACTATCTGGAAGTGGCCTACGATCTTTCGCAGGTATTCTTCATTACCACTGCCAACCAGCTGGAGACCATCCCCAGTCCCTTGCTCGACCGCATGGAGATCATACATCTTTCGGGTTACACAGAAACCGAGAAAATCGCCATCGCCAAAGGTTACCTCATCCCGCGCCAGGTGCGTGAGAACAGCCTGCATCCGGAGGAGGTTTCCTTCACCCGTGACGCCTTGAAAACCATCATCAATGAATACACGCGCGAGGCGGGCGTCCGCAACCTGGAACGCAAGATTGGCGCCATCTGCCGGAAAGTCGGGACGCGCATCGCCGAGGGGAAGAAGCAATCGGCGAAAGTCACGCCCAAGGCAGCGCGTGAACTCCTTGGTCATCCCATCTTCCTCGAAAACGAAGAAATTGACACGCGCACTTCAATTCCCGGCGTCGTCCCCGGCCTGGCTTGGACGCCCTTCGGCGGCGACATCCTCTTCATCGAGGCCACCCGCATGGACGGGGCAAAAGGTTTCCAGGTCACAGGTTCGGTTGGAAACGTGATGCAGGAGTCCGCCCGCGCCGCACTCTCTTATGTCCGCTCCCATGCCGGCGAGATTGGCATCCCGGCAGATTTTTTCGAGAAAACAGACATACATCTGCACATCCCGGCCGGTTCCCAGCCTAAAGACGGCCCTTCAGCCGGGGTCACCATTGCCACTGCGCTGGTGTCCTTGATTTCCGGGAGGCCGATCAAGAAAGGCGTCAGCATGACTGGCGAGATCACCCTGCGCGGACAGGTCATGCCGGTTGGCGGGATCAAGGAAAAGATGCTGGCCGCCCACCGCGCCGGTATCAAGACTGTCATCCTGCCGAAGCGCAACCAGCTCGACCTGGAAGATGTCCCGAAAGAAATAACAAAGGAAATGGCCTTTGTATTTGCCGGTTCGGTCAATGACGTTTTGAAAGCGGCCCTGGAAAAACCAATCAGGCCGGTGCGTACGAAAAAATCCAAACCCGCGAGTCAAGAGAATGACTAAAATCCTTCTGGCCGACGACGATTTCACCATGGTTACCCTTCTCAAAACTCTCCTGGGGATGGAAGGGTACGAGACGGCCTCTTTGTTGGATAAGGCAGGCGACGTTCTTGATAACATCCGCCGCGAAAAACCGGACATTATCCTGCTTGATGTCCATCTGGGAGATCGCAATGGCGTGGAACTTGTCCGGCAGATGCGTGAGACAGACGACCTGAGGAATGTCCGTGTGATCATGGTCTCGGGCATTGACAAATCAGACGAATGCTTCATCGCGGGCGCGAACGATTTCCTGCTCAAGCCTTACATGCCGGAAGAATTGTTCAGTAAACTGCGGGCGGTGTAATGGACCTGAAACCTGCTCTGCAGATTCGTGAGTTTTCCTACCCTGAGGATTACCCTGCCGCCCGCACCCTGTGGGAGAATGCTGGTCCCGGCATCCAACTGCGCCGCTCCGATACCCCGGAAGAGATCGAGAAAAAATTAGCGCGCGACCCTGACCTGTTCCTCGTCGCCGAACTGGAGGGGCAACTCGTCGGTACGGTCCTCGGCGGCTTTGACGGGCGGCGCGGACTTATTTATCACCTGGCAGTTGAGGCCTCTGTTCGCGAGCACGGCATTGGCGCTGTCTTGATGGAAGAAGTGGAAAGGCGGTTGAAAGCCAAAGGCTGTATTAGAAATTACTTGCTGGTTACGACCGAAAACGAACAGGCGATGCGTTTTTACGAAAAACGCGGCTGGTCGCGAATGGATAGTGTTTTCATTTACGGGAAAGACCTTTAGATGACTCTGCGCTTTGCCATCCTGACCGCCTCCGACCGTTCGGCCCGGGGTGAACGCCCCGACCTCTCGGGCCCGGCTTTGGCGGAACTTGTCAAATCCCGGGGCTGGACCGTCGTTCGCCAGGCCATCCTCCCTGATGACTTGATTGCCCTGCGTGAGACCCTCTCCGCCTGGGCGGACCGCGGCGACCTGGACATCATCCTCGTCACGGGCGGCACCGGTTTTGCCCCGCGTGACATCACGCCCGAAGCGACGCGCGCCGTCATTGACCGCGAAGCCCCCGGCCTGGCCGAATCCATGCGCGCCGCCAGCCTCCAGGTCACGCCCCACGCCATGCTCTCGCGCGGCGTGTGCGGCATCCGCGCCAGCACGCTCATCATCAACCTGCCTGGCAGTCCGAAAGCCGCGGTGGAGAATCTGCAAACCATTCTCCCTGTTTTACCGCATGCTGTTGAATTAATGCACGATTCCCCTGATGCGGAAAGCCATCATTAGAAAGCTCGATCATCGTCAATACCCAATCGTCAACCTTCCAACCCGTCACCAATTGGTAGTATAATCCCGCCCGTTTGCTTCGACTCGAACCACCAGAAAAGGAAAGAATTTTTATGATTGACGTCAACGATCTCCGCAAAGGCGTAACTTTTGAACTTGAAGGCAATCTCTTCAAAGTCACCGAATACAGCCATCATAAACCCGGACGCGGCAACGCCACCATCAAGATCAAAGCCCGCAACCTGCGCACCGGCTCCAACCTGGAAAAAACTTTCATCTCCGGTTCGCAGGTCCAGGAAGCCCGCCTCGACTTTCACAACGTCCAGTATCTGTATAACGACGGCGAAAATTACTACTTCATGGACCAGGAAACCTTCGAGCAGCCGGGCATATCCAAAGACATCCTGGGCGACTCGGTCAGTTTCCTCCAGGAAGGCATGACCTGCAAATTAACCTTCTACAAGGGCGCGCCGCTTGATATTGAATTGCCCCTCACGGTGGACCTGAAAGTCATCTATGCCGAAGTGGCTGTGCGCGGCGATACCGCCACCGGTGTGACCAAGAAGGTTAAGGTGGAAACCGGCGCCGAGGTACAGTGCCCGAACTTCGTCAAGGAAGGCGATACCATCCGCGTCGACACTCGTGACGGCACGTACGTTACCCGCGCCTAGCAAATACCCTCCCGCAGGCCTGTCCTGGGCAAAGCGAAGGATCGAACCTGCGGGAAGATGTCCAAAACGATGAAGACCCCTGCCGGTTCCGAATGTAAATATTTTTACGGCGACTACTACCGCGGGCGCAACCTGGAAGAGTGCCGTTTGCTCGGTCTTGCCTGGACCCGAGGCCTGTGCGCCACGTGCCCAGTCCCATCTGTTGCCCGCGCCAACGCCTGTGAGACGATGCGCCTGCGCGCCGAGGTGGTCCGCCCGCTGGCGGCGCTTTTCCAGAAACGCGTCAAGGTGACGGCTTTCTGTGAAAAGACCGGGCGTTCGGGTTTTGACCCACACATCGGCTGCGGCGACTGCCATCCCGTCCCGTCAGTTTTTGAAGTCGGAAAATAAACCCTTTGCGGGGGATTTATCTATACCAAACGATTGTTGTTGCAACCTGGAAAACATCAAGGCCTATGACCATTACCCTGCTCCTCGACCTAGACGATACCCTGCTCGATACCAATATGCAGGCCTTTGTCCCGGCGTATTTTTCCGCGCTGGCATCCGCCCTGGCTGGTTCTGTTTCCCCGGAAGTGATGCTCCCGGCGCTCATGGGCGGGACGAAAGCCATGATGCAAAACGAGAACCCGTCGCTCACTCTGCGCGAGGTTTTTGACGCCCATTTCTATCCAAAACTGGGTCTGGAGCGCGCCGCCCTCCAACAGGAAATTGACAGTTTTTACAACGAAACATTCCCTACGCTCTCCCATGTTGCCAGTCAGCGCCCGGAAGCCGTTGAGTTTGTCCGCTGGGCGTTCGAGGCCGGGCATCGCGTTGCCATAGCCACCAACCCCTATTTCCCACTTAAAGCGGTCCAGCACCGTATGCGATGGGCCGGCCTGCCTCCCGAGGAATATGACTTCGCCCTTGTTTCCTCTTACGAGACCTTCCACTTTACCAAAGAGATAGCGGCCTATTTCCCGGAGTTCCTCGCCCAACTGGGTTGGCCGGAGGGGCCGGTCGTCATGGTCGGCAACGACCTCGAAATGGATCTCCTCCCGGCGCGCCAAGCCGGGTTGCCGGTCTTCTGGAAGCGCGCCGGACAAGACGACGGCCACCCTGATATTCCGCAGGGCTCTTTCACAGACCTGCGCGTCTGGCTCGCGGCTGCCGATCCGGTCTCCATCACCCCGACCTTCTCTACACCGGAATCAATCTTGAATATCCTGCACTCGACCCCTGCCGCCCTTGCCTCTCTTGTGAACAGCCTGCCTCCCGCGGCATGGGAGCACCATCCTGAGCCAGGCGAGTGGTGTCTCACCGAAATCCTCTGTCATCTGCGCGACGTAGAAACAGACGTCAACCTGCCGCGCATTCAGAAACTCCTGGCCGAAGACAACCCCTTCCTCCCCGGCGTCGTCTCGGACGACTGGGTGCATGCGCGCAACTACGCCGCCCAGGATGGGCGCTTCGCCCTGGCTGATTTCATGGAGGCGCGCAAAGGGTTGATTGTCCTGCTAAACGGCGAACAGGCGAAGGGGTCCCGCCCCGCCCGGCACGCCATCTTCGGCCCGACCACTTTGCTCGAACTGGCCGGTTTCATGGCCGGTCACGACCGCGCCCATGTCCAACAAATCTGGAAAACCATCCGGGCATGACCCATCTCCACATTCATGATCCAAATCCAGGGGGAAATCCTGCTGTGCTCCTGCTGCACGGCTTGGGCGCCACCGGTGCTTCCTGGACCCCGCAACTGCCCGCGTTGACCGAAGCCGGTTACCGCCCGCTGGCTCCCGACGCGCCCGGCTTTGGCGACTCGCCTTATGACGGGCAAGGCTGGAGCGTTCGCCGCGTGGCGGCGCAGATGGCGGAATTGTTGCAAGACCTGGGAACCGGCCCGGCGCACATCGTTGGGCTTTCGATGGGGGGTGTTATCGCCCAGCAGTTTGCCCGCGATTTTCCACAGTTGACGAAAAAATTAGCGTTGGTCAGTACCTTTGCTGCCCTGCGCCCAGACACGCTCTCCGGCTGGTTCTATTTCTTGCAGCGCACTCTTGCCGTAACGTTTCTCGGCCTGCCCGCCCAGGCCAGAGTGGTGGCAAGGCGTGTTTTCCCCGCGCCTGACCAGGCCGCCCTGCGCGACCTGCTGGTGACGACCATCTCCCGCGCCGACCCGCGTGCCTACCGCCTCGCCATGCGTTCACTGGGGCTGTTCGACTCACGCAAATGGCTGCATCAAATTGCGGTTCCCACGCTGGTCATCACCGGCGCGGACGATACTACTGTTTCTCCGGAGAGGCAGAGAAACCTGGCAGACGGTATCCCTGGCGCGCGACAAGTGGTCGTCGCGAAGGCCGGTCATGCCGTCAACGTGGATAGTGCAAACGAGTTCAACCGTCTTCTACTGGGATTTTTGAAAACTCATTCGTAGTAACGACTTTAGTCGTTGTTCCTGGCAAAAGCGACTGAAGTCGCTACTACTGCCATTTTGGAAATGAAAAAATTCCTGCGCTGGATTCCTTCCGTACTGTTGATGGGGATTGTATTTGCCTTGTCATCCCTCCCCGCTCAGGAACTGCCGTCTTTTGGATTCTGGGATACTCTCGTCAAAAAGGGCGGGCATGCTGTCGGCTATGGAATCCTGGCGCTCTCATATTGGTATGCAATGAAGTGGGAAAAGAAGCACGCCTGGCTGGCTTTCCTGCTGGCTGTACTGTATGCGCTATCAGATGAATTCCATCAATCTTTTGTCCCCGGAAGGAATCCCAGCCTTCTGGACGCGCTGGGCTTCGATACCGGCGGCGCACTGCTTGCGCTTGCAGGGGTATGGTGGCTACTAAGAAAAAAGTGAGAGATTTTGCCTCTCACTTTTCACTGCTCTGTTCTCCACTCTCTACCTACTCAAACTCGATCTCCAATTCCTCGTCCTCTTTCCACT
>JACQYE010000172.1 GCA_016208355.1 Chloroflexota bacterium
AGGGTCCCATCCGCGGATTTCCGATGCACCCGCACCGCGGCATCGAAACCGTGACGTACATGCTGTCCGGTTCCGTCCACCACCGCGACAGCCTGGGCAATGCCGGTTTAATCGGCCCCGGCGACGTGCAATGGATGACCGCTGGAGGCGGCATCCTGCACGAGGAAATGCCACGCCGCGGTCCGGACGGCAGCATTTATGGGTTCCAACTCTGGGTCAACCTGCCCGCTGCCCAAAAAATGACCCGACCACGTTACCAGGAGATAAGGGCAGATCGCATTCCCGCCACAGAGCTGGACGGCTGCCAGATTCGCGTGGTTAGCGGGGAAGCGAACACTGTACGAGGTCCGGTGACGGGGATCGCCGCCAGTCCAATCTACCTCGACGTGTCGCTTGCCCCTCAAGCCGGATTTTCCCTGCCTGTACCCGGGGAATATACCGCCCTGGCATACGTTTTCGAGGGGCGCGGGGAGTTTGGCGGGGACGACGTTGAAAGTGTCCGGATGGTCCTCTTTGGTGAGGGAGACAGGATCGAGGTCCGCGCCGGGGCAGAGGGAATACGATTTATGTTGATTGCCGGCGCACCGTTCGGGGAGCCGATTGTCCCCTATGGGCCGTTTGTCATGAATACCCGCGAGGAGATCCAGCAGGCGCTTGAAGAGCTACGGAATGGCACATTCGTGAAGTAAATCCAATTGCACAACCAGGTAAACCGATAATTATTGAAATTCTCCCGAAAATCAAAAGAGCGGCGGCCCAAAATGACCTTCCGCTCTTTTGGTCATACCGGATGGGTAAAAACGCTCAAGGCTGATTCCCGCCGGAACCGCCGTCATTCCCTGAACCCCCGTCGCCGGGAGTTGCCGGAGGCCCCGATTCGTTGGTCGGGCCGGGGGTCTTTTCGGGAGGTTGCTGAGGGCCGGAAGTTTGGTCCGGGCCGCCCGGAGTGGAATTGCTACCCTGCCCGGCGGTGGGTTCAGGTGTGATAGAGGAGACAGGAGACGGGCTGGCAGCCTCGCTGTCTTGACTGTAATGCACCTGGGTGCGGAATGCCTCCGGATCGGCAAGGCCCTCGTCCACCAGGCGGAGGCGTTCCTGGAGCATCAGATGGGTTTGCAGTATCAAATCCCCGGCCTCCCCGCTGATTTGAGTCAAGCTCAACACTTGCACTTCCAATTGGGTACGGATGCGCGTCAGCGCCGCCAGCATATCTTTATCTACCAACCCGGCGGCCAGTTTCAGAGCCTGCTGGATCTGGCTTTCCAGGCGCTCGGCTGTTTCGGCAGGAATGGCATTGCTTTGCTCCGCCAGTTGATTCATCTCGCTGACGCGGACAGCGCTAAACTGCATTAGCAGGTCAATCCTGACCTGGGGATCACCTGTGAAGCCCAGGCGCAAATCTTCGCAGATTAATTTGACCGGGTAGAGCGTCTCGCCGGGCAGGGCGCCCCGTGCGGCGAAGGCCGCTCCCACGCTACTGCCAAAAAAAAGTACCAGCGCCGCCAGAGCGGCCAGCGCGAACTTCCAAACGAACCGTCTTGAAACGACCGTGCGTTCTTTTTGCACCAGTGCGGGCCGGAAGGCGGCAGCCTCAGTCAGGAAACGCGCCCGCCCCTGCGCGGCAGTCTGAGGGTCACGCGCCGGGATTGTTTTCAGCCGGTCAAGTTGTTTTTCTAATTGTGGGTTCAAACCTTTACTTACAGTCATGAGATTTCCTCGTTCAATATCTGCTGGAGGCGGGCAAGGGCGCGGTGTTGAAGCGATTTGATGGCTCCAGCTGGCTTTTGCAGAGCGCGGGCGACTGCTTCATTGTCCCAGTCTTCCCCATATTTCAACAGGATGACCTGTTGCTGATCCGGGGTCAACCGGCGAATTGCAGCTCGCAGGCGGGCATCATGCATATCTTGTTCCGCGGCAGTTTCCGGGCTCAGACCGGTATCGGGGCGATCCTCGGTCAGTTCTTCCGGAGGCGGATCGCGGCGAAAAAGGTCGGCAATCCAGTTGTGCGCAACCCGGTAGAGATAGGCCTGAACATAGTCACGCGGACCTTTGTGGCCGCTCAAGGCATGGAGAAACCGGCTAAAGGTCTCGGCGACACATTCCTCGGCCAGGTTCGGGTCGCCAAGCAGCCGCATGGCGTACCGGTAAAGACCGGGGCTATAAAGGTCATAAATTTCCGCCAAGGCCTGGCGGTCGAACTGCCTGGCGCGCTCAAGGAGGGCTGGATCTGAAAGCACAATGTTTTCCATAAAGTGAGACGATTTCCCAATGTCTGAGATACGGGAGAGAATCACAAGTTATCTTATCATATGCCAATGCAATGATTAAAGATTTTGTAAAGAAGCGTATCTGCCCTACAGTCCCGGCGTCACATTGAATGAAGACCTATTTCAAAAGGAGATTAGACTATGAAAAAGATTTTGCTCCCATTCATCGTAATTGTCCTGCTGGCTGTGGCGGTGCTCCCGGCCTCCGCCGGAAACGGACCGGGCAATGGTCCCGGCAACCCGCAAGCCACCCCTCAGCCTGTTCCGCAGGGGCAGGGCACGCTGACCACATATCGCCAGTCCAGTCCGCGCGGCACCTTTGCCATCACCGGTACGATCACCGCCATCGACGCGACCAACAAAACCATCACCGTTACCGTCCTGCGCGGGAATAACCTGGCAAAGCCCTATATCAACTTGAGCGTAACCGTGGTGACAACGGCAAAGACAAGATTCCTCTACAAGGCAAGCACCACGTCCACCGCCACGGCCATCACCATTGCTGATCTGGCCATTGATGATGTGGTTTCCATCAACGGTACGATGGCCAACAACATCTGGACCGCCAGCCGTGTGACGGAGGGCGCCAGTTTGAATTGCCTGCCGTAATTTCGCTTGCTTTTCCTCGGGAAAGGAAACAGGCCCTCGCGGACCTGTTTCCTTTTTTTTGCTCACATTCCTAACTACAAGCCAACAAACCCACCAAAGCGGGATATTTATGATATTTATCTATATTATTGACAATCTTGAATATGATTGTTATACTCCGAATTACTGACCCCATCCTGGCCCTCCTCTCAAGAAGAGGGAATTATAGAAATTTATGAAAAGCACCCGCGATCGGATTCTGCAAACCCTGCTCAAACGCCCACACACGACCATCAACGAACTGGCCGAAGCTGTTGGCATCAACCCCATCTCCGTCCGCCACCACTTGACGAACCTGCAAGTTGAGGGTTTGGTGGCAGCCGAAGAGGAACGTCATGGCGTCGGGCGGCCGCGCCTAGTCTACCTCCTGACCGAGCACGGCATGGAACGCTTCCCCACCCGTTACCTGCGCCTGACCTCGCGCCTGCTCGATCAGTTGAAATCCACCATGCCGGAGCCGATGGTCAGCAAGTTGTTCCTGCAAATGGCAACAGACATGGCCGATGATTACTCCGAACAGATGAAAGGTCTCAGCATGGAAGAGCGGCTCGATCTAGCCAAGACCTTGCTGGCCGAGGAGGGCTTTAACGTCGAATGGGAAAAGGCCGGGGAACAGTACCGCATCCACGAGATTACCTGTCCTTATCTCCAGATCGGGCAAAGCCACCCCGAAGTCTGCACCGTGGACCAGACGCTCATATCCCGGATGCTGGCCGTCCCGGCGGAAAAGGTTCAGTGCATCTTGAGCGGCGATGCCAAATGTACCTATGTGGTTCAGATGGAGAACAAAAAATGAGCGAGAACGAACCTCCCATCAATCCGGTCACCTGGGACATTCACGAGACGCATCCGGACCTCGTACCTGTTCTGCGCGAAAAACTCTCAGAGGTGGTAGACCCTGAAATCGGACTAAACGTCATCCAGTTGGGACTCGTCCGCAAAGTGAGTATCGAGGACGGGGCGTCGAAAATGTACATCCTGCTCACCACCCCCTTCTGTCCCTACGGCCCGGCCATGCTGGAGATGATCAAGCAAAAAGCCCAGGAGGGACTGGGGATGCCGGTCACCATCGAACTGGGCTTCGAGCCATGGGACTTCTCCATGATGGAAGATCCCGGCGCAATAGATTGGGGAATGTATACGTGAAACCGGCGGTTTTCCGCCGGTTTTTGTTAGGGGTTATGTTTCTTCAGGTGGACGGCCAGGGGACGGTCACCATCATCAAACCCGGAAAGCAAAATCAATAGATTTGCCTCCATTGAGCCAGCATTGCGCCACTGGTGTTCCAGGTGGGCAGCAAAGAGCAAACTATCCCCGGGGGTCAGCAGGAAGGGTTGACCTTCCACCTCGTATTCCACTTTCCCCTGTAAACAAAATACAAACTCGTGACCGGTATGCACCATCGCGTGGGAACCACTGTCCGCGCCGGTGTCCAACGTCAGGACAAACGGCTCGACGCGTCCAACAAACTGCTCGCCGCCTAATCCCTCCCAGATTCCCCGCGGGATCGGGACGCGCGACCGGCCGTTCGCCTTGAGAAAAATCACCTGCCGCGGCGATTCGGGAGTACCAAAGAACGCCGTCACTGGCGCGCCAAGCGCGTCGGCAAGTTTATAAAGAGTACTGACCGAAGGCGAGGCAGCGCCGCGCTCGATCATGCTGATGGCGTTTGCCGAAAGGCCGCTTGCATTAGCCAGCGACCGCATCGAGATATTGCGCGCCACGCGTAAACGGTGGATTGTCTCGCCCACATTAACGGCTCTCTCATCGCTCATGGAAGGACTCCAAATGTCGATTTTGCCCATTATACGGCATTTTGAGTCTTCAGGCCCCGGTGTGGAAGGCAGGAAATGGGGAAAAGAAAACTGGTGCTTTTTTGCACAAATTGTCATTTATTTTGCGCAAAAACAACCTGACTGTGCCATTTATCACAAGAAGGGTGTGACAATATGTACATATATCCATAAGGTATTGGGCATATAGTTGTCCAGTAGCATATTCGCCAAGCCGGATTTACAAAGGAAACCAGTAAATATGGAAATCTCCCCGCTTCGCCAGGAAGTCACCAACTTGCACGCCGACGTGTGTTCCGCTCTGGCCGATCCCAGCCGCATCCTGATCTTGTATGCCCTGGCTGAAAAACCCTACACGGTCAACGACCTGGCTGGCGCCCTGGGATTGCCGCAGCCGACCACGTCGCGCCACCTGAAAGTGCTGCGCGACCGCAACCTGGTCGAGGCCGTGCGTCAGGGCATGAATGTGGAGTACCGCCTGCTCGACCACCGCCTCATCGAAGCGCTCGACTTGCTGCGCGGCGTGATGCGCGACCGCATCTCACACCACGCCAACGTTATCCAGGAAGTATTGGTGGAAGGAAATTAACTCGCATGGCTTTTTGGCAGTCCTGCACTGCCTTCTTATTTCAACCCCCTACCTCAAGGAGAAACAGAAATGGCAAAGCCCGAAGAAATCTTCCCTGAAAATGTTCTTAAAGCCATCGGCGGAAAGCCCATCAAAAACAAACTCTACATGGTCGTTCTGAGCGGCGACATGGATAAGGTGATGGCGGCGTTCATCATCGCCACTGGCGCAGCCGCCTCCGGCATGGAGGTCACCATGTTCTTCACTTTCTGGGGCATGAAGGCTATCCAGAAGGACGGCATCCTGACCGGAAAAAGTCTGTTTGGGCGCATGCTCGGTATCATGAACCGCGGCGGTCTGAAAGCCATTGGCCCCAGCCGCTTGAACATGGGCGGCATGGGCCGCTGGATGTTCAAACTGATGATGAAACAGAAAGGCGTCGCCTCCCTGGCCGAGTTGTACGACTCGGCTGTCGAACTGGGCATCACCATGATGCCCTGCCAGATGAGCATGGATGTCATGGAATTTGACCCCCAGAAAGATTTCAAGCCCAATGTCACCGAACCGGTTGGCGTGGCAAAATTCCTCGAGGAAGCCGCCGAAAGCCGCGTAACCCTATTCATCTAACTTTACGAAAGGAGTATTTCATGACCACTCTCGACCTCAAAGGTCTGTTGTGCCCGATGCCGATCGTCAAAATGGCGAAGGCCATTAAGGAAATCGAAGTCGGACAGACGCTCGAAGCCGTCGCCACCGATCCCGGCGTGATGGCAGATGTCCCCGCCTGGTGCCGCTCCACCGGTCACGAACTGGTGACCCTCGAAAAACTGGACAAGCAATTCCATTTCGTTGTCCGGCGCGCTCAATAGGTAGAGAATGAATTTGCTCCTGTTGACGCAGATCGTATCCTTGCTTGCCTTGGGGTTCTGCCTGGCCGCTTTTGCGATTCGCCTGCGGACCTTCCTGCTGCTGGCCGTCCCGAAAGACCGTTCCCTCCCGAAGGGCGATCCCAGAGCCGGCGTTGCCTATGCCCTGACCCTGGGCATGATGCCCTGGGCCAAAGAGAGCACGCGCCGCCATGCCCTGGCTTACCTGCGTGGAGTGGGTTTCCACCTGGCAGTCTTCCTCACCCTGGGCGTGTACCTCGCCAGCCCCTGGCTGGAGCAGGCACCGGGTCCCGCGCGCGCCGGGCTGGCAGTCATATGTGGAATTGGCTCCGCCCTCGCCTTCCTGGGTTTCGTCTCCCGATTCGTCGAAAAAAGCCTCAAAGCCATCAGCACCCCGGATGATTATTTTGCCGTCCTGCTGGTCAGCCTGTTCCTGGCGTCAGCAACGGCCATGCTTGCGAATCCGGCGCTTCTCCCGGTTTTCTACCTGACCAGCGCACTGGTATTCGTCTACATGCCGCTAGGCAAGATCCGGCACTGTCTCTACTTTGCTTTCTCCAGGCTCTTCTTTGGCCGCTTCTTCGGACGACGCGCTGTATTGCCGCACGAACAGCAGAAGGAGGCGGTTGCATGAGCGCCAAAATTGATACCGCCCTCGAGGTCCTGCAAAAGCAGGTCAACCAGCCGCTGGTCGCAGCGCTGGAAGTCTGCGCCCGCTGCGGCATCTGCACCGAGGCCTGTCATTACTACCAGGCCGAGCCGGTGGACGAGCACATGCCTTCGATGCGCGCCGAGCAACTGCGCCAGGTCTATCGCAGTAAATACGACTGGCTGGGAAAACTTTTTCCCGCCTGGACGAACGCCTGGCCGCTGACCGAAGAGAAACTGGCCATGTTGGCCGAGATGGCTTTCACCAAATGTACCCTGTGCGCCCGCTGCACCATCAACTGCCCAATGGGTGTGGACACGCCCCTGTTGATGACCGCCGTCCGCGCCATGGCCACCGCAACTGGCAACGCCCCTGAAATCCTGGAAATGCTGGCCGACGCCGCCATCGAAAAAGGCCGCGATCCGTCCATCTACCTTGATTTCTACCTCGACAGCATCAAAGAGATGGAGAAAGAACTCCAGGAACTAACTGGCAATCCAAATGCGCGCATCCCGGTCCAGAAGAAGGGCGCGAAGAAATTGTACGTTGCCCTGGCTGGCGCGCACACCATTCTTCCCGCCGCGGCCATCTTCGAAACGGTTGGCGAGGATTGGACCTTGAGCATCTTCGAGGCCGCCAATTACGGCGTTTTCCTGGGCGATGCCAGCCGCGCCAAGGCGATTGCCAGGCGCATCGTGGACGAAGCCAAAGCCCTCGGAGTGGAAGAAATCGTCATTTCGGAATGCGGCCACGCGTACTACGCCATGCGCTGGGTGGCCCCCAACTGGTTTGGCGATGAGTTCACCTTCCGCGTCACCAGCCTTGTCGAAGTGATCGCAGACTACGTCCAGCGCGGCTTGCTGGACCTCGATCCTGCCGCCAACCCAGAAGCCATCACCTACCACGACTCGTGCAACCTGGGCCGCAAAGGAGGCATCCTCGAGGAGCCGCGCCTGATCCTTCGGGCCGTTACGACGAATTTCCGCGAACTGACCCCCGCGAAAGAAGAAGCCTATTGCTGCGGAGGCGGGGCCGGGCTGGTTGCCAATCCCGATGTGGTTGACCTGCGCATGTTGGCCGGGAAACCGAAAGTGGACCAGGTGCGCCGTTCAGGCGCGAACATTGTCGTGGCCGCCTGCGAAAACTGCCGCCTGCAACTGGGCGACCTGAGTTCTCACTACGGCGCAGGTTTCGGCGTCACCGCAATCGCCGACCTGGTGGTCAAAGCCATGCGCCTGCCTGGGGCAAAACAGACTGTGGAAGCCAGTATGACCTCCTCAGTCAACGAATCCGAAACGGTCGAACGACCCTAACCTGTTTTGACGAAACGAAAACAGGGACGCCGAAAACGCGTCCCTGTTTTCGTTTTCCGATACTGCATCCCTGGTTATTGCCAGCCGTATTCGCCGCGTAAGGGAACCAACGCGCCCGGGATGCTCCGTTCACAGGCAATCTTGTCACCAGCCCGGCGGTGGGCTTCAAGGACTTGTGACCCGCGCCCGCCCACCGGGAGCACCAGCCTCCCGCCTTCGGCCAACTGTTCCAGCAACGGAGGCGGGACCTCGGGGCTGGCCGCCGTGACGATGATCCCATCATATGGTGCGAATTCCGGCCAACCCGGCGAGCCGTCGCCCAGGTGAACGTGTACGTTGGCATATCCCAAATCGCGTAGAGTTTCCTCCGCCCGGCGTGCCAGTTCGGGGATCAGTTCTACAGTATGGACTTCAGCGGCAAGTTTCCCCAGCACCGCCGCCTGGTAGCCACAGCCGGTGCCAATCTCCAGGACGCGCGCAGTCGGTTCGAGCTGGAGCAGTTCGGTCATCAGGGCGACGATGTAAGGCTGGGAAATCGTCTGCCCGTGACCAATGGGAAGCGGGCCGTCGGCGTAGGCCCATGCCAGGTCATCGGGCGGGACAAAGCA
>JACQYE010000176.1 GCA_016208355.1 Chloroflexota bacterium
GCCTGCGAGGGGAGATTCACGGTCAGTTTTGCCAGCAGCGAGGCTCTTGGTTTCGGCTTTGCGCCCAGCAGTCTCGCGATCACCGGTACGACGAACAGCCCGGCAATCACCAGCGCGCTGACCGGGTTGCCCGGCAACCCGATCACGGCTTTGCCATCGCACACCGCCAGGATGGTCGGTTTGCCCGGGCGCACGTTGACGCCGTGCACCAGCACCCCCGGCGCGCCGAGCGAGGCTATCGCCTCGGCGGTCGTGTCCCGCGCGCTGGCTGACGACCCCGCGGTGATGATAACGGCGGCGCATTCGGCCAGGGCCTTGGCCGCGGCGGCCTTCATCGCTTCCAGGTTGTCGGGCACGATGCCGTAGAGCACAGGTTCCCCGCCCGCCGATTCAACCAATGCTCCCAACGAATACGAATTGACATCGCGTACCTGCCCCGGGCGCGGATTCTGTCCCGGGGGCACCACTTCATCGCCGGAAGACAGGATCCCAATTTTAGGTTTAGTGGTTACGCGAAGCTGCATGATTCCGAGCGCCATACACCCGCCGATCTCCGCCGGGCGGACACGCGTCCCGGCCGCGAGGACGATTTGTCCCTCGGCCACATCCTCCCCGACGCGCAGGACGTTCTCCCCCTCCGCGACGGCGCGCGAGATTTCGATTTCAGTCGTCCCTACCCTCCCGCGGGTTTTAGAACCCGCGGGAGGATTCTCCACCTTTTGTGTATATTCGAGCATGATGACCGCGTTCGCCCCATCGGGGAGCATCCCCCCGGTGTGGATGAGGGCGCACGAGCCGGGAGTCAGGGCGAAATCCGGGGCGGTGCCCATCGGGACCTCGCCGATAAGGGTCAGGTAGCCAGGCAGGGACTCGGACGCGCCGAAGGTATCGTGGGCGCGGACGGCATAGCCGTCCATTGAGGAGCGCGGGAACTCCGGCAGCGGGTGCGGGGCATGCACGTCCGCGGCGAGGACGCGGCCCAAAGAGCGGGAAGTGTCCACGAATTCGGTGGCAGGTTCCCGGCGTTGCCCTGAGCCGGTCGAAGGGTCCGGCAGCGCCTGCAAGAGGGTTTGCAGAGCTTCGGCGGGAGGTGAAAGGCGCAGGAATTCAGGCATGGGCCACCAAAATACAAAAAGCAAAAAACAAAATAGGATCAACGAAGCCAGAAGGAGAGTGCCAGCAGGTAGACAGTCAGTCCGAAGACGGCCGGGACGAGCAGGGTGAAGAATTTCCAGACTGGCTTCCCGCCGCTGGCGATGCGCTGGAGCCAGTAGATTTGCCAAAGGGCAAAGGGCAAGGCCAGGAAGACCGGCCAAATCAGCCCCCAGGAGACGCCGAAAAAGGGGGCAGACGCGAAGAGGAGAAACGCAGTGAGAACAAGGATGTGGTGAAGCGGCACAGCGCGCTGCCAGGTAAGGCGGATGAGCAGGCTGCGGCGGCCCTGTTTCTGGTCGGCGGCGAACGTGGAAAAGTTGGAGGCGAGCAGCCAGGCAATGGCAAGCAGGGTGAGCGGGAAGGCCGTCAGCGGGAGGAGACGGTGGAATTCATTGGCCTGGAGGAGGAAGGAAAAAGCCGGCAGGAGCGTGGCGAGGAAAATAGACAGGGCCAGTTCGCCGTAACCGGCCTCCGAGAGACGCAGAGGCGGGACGGCATAGGCCACCAGGAGCAGGGCAGCCAGGGCAAGCAGGATAGCCGCCGATGGGCCGAGCGCCTCGACCAGCAGCAGGGTGACGACCGCCGCGCCGGATAGGGTGAGTGCTGCGTAGGAGACCTGGAGCAGGCGCATCCGGCCTCGCTCCCGCAGGCGAGGCGTCTCGTCCGGCGCGAGGGGTATGAACGGCAGTCGGAAGTATTCAGCGAGGAGCGAGGAGGCGGTGAGCAGGGACAGGATGGCAAGCAGGCCAAGCAATAATGCCGGCCACTGGATCACCGCTCCCAGGTAGCGGGCAATGCCTGCGCCGAGAATGTAAGTAAGAGCAGCGATAAGGAGGTAGAGAGGACGGGAGATGCGAAGGATGCTCATGGGCCAGAATCAGTGCACAGTGGGGTCAAACAAGGGAATAACCGCCGTCCACAACAATCGTCTGTCCGGTGACGGACTCGTTCTTGAGCAGGAATTCGAGGGCGGAGGCGACTTCTTCGGGCGCGGCCGGACGCTGGAGCGGCAACCGTTTGACCAGTTTTTCCCACTCTTCCGGCGTGACGTTTTCCGACGGCAGGACCAGCCCCGGCGCGATGGCATTGACGCGGATTTTGGGCGCGTAAGCCTTCGCTGTCAGCCGGGTGAGCGTCTCCAGCGCGGACTTGCTGACCACGTAGGCCGGGTAACCGGTCCAGAGTTTTTGCGCGCCGATGTCGGTGACATTGACGATCAGTCCGCCTGCGGTCATGCGCTCAGCGGCCTTTTGCGCCAGCAGGAACGGGGCGCGCAGGTTGAGAGCGAAGACCGCGTCCCAGTCCGCGGCAGTGGTGGCACGGATGTCTTTGCGCGGCATAACGGACGCCGAGTTGACCAGCACTTGAAGGGGGAAAGGCAGAGAGTCGAGCGCAGCGAACAGGGAAGACATAGAAGTATCGTCCGTCAAGTCGGCCTGCGCGAGGTGGACGGGCGCGCCCAGAGCGGCAATCTCCCCGGCAGTTTGTTCGGCTTCCATCCGGGAGACACGGTAGTGGAGCAGGATTGCGTATCCCTGCCGCGCCAGCGTCAAAGCAAAGGCGCGTCCAAGACGGTGCGCCGCGCCGGTGACAAGGGCGAGAGGAAGGTCAGCCATGCCTATGTTTTACCACAAAAAATAAAGTCGGGGCGACCATCTGGTCGCCCCGACAAGGATGTGCAATCTGAAAAATCATTTCCTAAAGAAATTCGATACGAAGAACCACACATTCGCCGGCCGCTCAGCAAGACGACGCATGAAGTACGGATACCAGTGTGTGCCATACGGGACGTAAACGCGCACCGGGTAGCCTTCCTGCAAACAGGCGTCCTGCAGATCACGCCGGATGCCGAAGAGCATCTGGAATTCCAGCGCCGTCTTGGGCAGGCCGACCCTGGCAGCATAGTTCTTGCCAAACTCGATGCGCTTCGGGTCATGCGTACCAAGCGCCGGGATGGGCGGGATGCGTCCGTCCGCGCTGACGGTAGGCGCGCCGGCCGCCAGGGCCGCGTCAATCATGATTTGCGTCAGCAAGTCGAAATTGGCATTGACATCGGCTTTCTTCGGGAAAGCCACCTCGGCTGGTTCTTTGTACGCACCCTTGACGAGGCGGAAGCGCGTCCCCTCGGACAGCAGGTCGCGGGTGTCCTTTTCGGTTCGGTATAAATAGGACTGGACGACCAGCCCCGTCCGATCGTAACCCTTCTGGCGCATGAGGCGGAACATGCCGATGGTCTGGTCGGTGTACGGCGTGTCCTCCATATCAATACGGACGAAGTTGCCGTATTTTTGGGCGCAGGCGAGAATCCGCTCCAGGTTTTGCGCGCACAGGCTCTCGTCCAGGGCGAGACCGATCTGCGTCAGCTTGATGGAAACATTGGCGCGCACCTCGGACCCGCCGATCTGGTCGAGCAATTCGACCACCTCGTCCGCGGCGTTTATCGCCTCTTCGCGCGTGGATGTACTTTCTCCCAGATGATCGAGCGTGGCATTGATCCCTCTGGCATTTAATTCCTGTACAGCCCGGATGGCGTCTTGAATGTTGTTCCCCGCTACAAACCGGCTGGCCGCCCGCCAGGCGAACTTCCAGCCTGTGACCAATCGCTGCGCCCAGTCAGCCTTGGAAAGATAGATCAGAAATGATCGGAGCATGGTGTCCTCTTGAGTAGTTTTGGGGATAAATCGCCAGCCCGATTGTAGCACAACTGCCCGCGGTGAGTGTGTTATACTCTTACCCCGTTGGACGTGATGAATATCACCGATTTATCTTGGAGGCGTTGTGAGAATCCGTAGTTCATCCTTCATCCTGCGCTGGGGGTCTTTGTTGTTCGTGCTGCTGGCTGCAGTGGTGCTGGTGTATCAACTGGTCCAGTACAGCCTCCAGCGCGCCAACTATCCCCTGGACATGACCATCGGCGGCGTGGCGGTCGGCGGGCTGGACCCGCAGTCTGCCGCGCAAAGGCTGCTGGAAGTCTACTCGACCCCGGTGGAACTGCACTACGGCGACGCAATCATCCAACTCGACCCGGGCCTGATCGGCTTCGAACTCAACGTGGACAGCATGGTGGCTGCCGCCGACATCCAACGCACCGGCGCTTCGTTCTGGGGCGGGTTCTGGAACTATCTCTGGAACCGGCCCTCTGCGTCAAACGCCATCCCGCTCGTTTCGTCCTATTCCGAAGAACGCCTGCGTGCCTATTTGCAGGGGGAAATTGCCTCCCGGTACGACCAGCCGCCCACCCCTGCCCAACCCATCCCCGGCACAGCCGACTTCACACCGGGCACTCCCGGTCAGACTCTCGACATTGACCGCGCGGTTGCGTTGATTGACACAGCCATCCAATCCCACACCGACCGGGTGATCATCCTCACCTCCCAGCGCACCGAGGCTGGACGCCCGTCTATCCTGACTCTGGAAATCCTGCTCAAACAACTCATTGACCTGAGCGGGTTCGAGGGGCTGGTTGACCTGTATTTCCTGGACCTGCAGACTGCCGAGCAAATCCACTTTGCCTATACCGCCGGGGAGGATTATTCCATCACCCCCACAGACATCGCCTTTACCGCTTCCAGTACTATAAAAATCCCCATCATGGTCTCGGTTTATCGCCACTTCAACGGGACCCTGGATACCGATACTGCCACGCTAATGCAGAACATGATTGCCCGCTCGAACAATGACTCGTCCGACGCCCTCATGATGCTCCTGGATGAAGTGCGCGGCCCGCTGGTGGTCAGCGAGACGATGCAGGAACTCGGCCTGGAAAACACCTTCCTGGCTGGCTATTTCTACCCCGGCGCAGGTATCTTGAAATTCTATAATACTCCTGCCAATGAGCGCTTTGACATCAACACCAACCCCGATACCTACAGCCAGACAACTCCCTCTGATATGGGCATGATCCTGCAAGACATCTATCTTTGCGCCCAGACTGGCGGCGGCGCATTGGTGGCTGCCTTCCCCGGCCAGATTACCCAGAAATCCTGCCAGGAAATGATCCAGTATTTACAGGAAGACAAACTTGGCGCGCTCATCCAGGCCGGCGTCCCGGAAGGGACGGTGGTGGCTCACAAACACGGCTGGGTCACCGATGGCGGCGTGATGAACCACGTGAGTGACGCAGGTATTATATTTACTCCTGGCGGGAATTACGTTCTGACAATTTACACCTATCATCCCGCGCAGGTTATCTGGGACGAGGTCTCCCCGCTCTATGCCGATCTGTCGCGGGCCATTTACAATTACTTCAATATCCCCTCGCAGTAAGAATACAATGCTCAAGAAACATTTATTTTGTGGCGCAAGATTCGGTCTTGCGCCACAATTCGTTATATAATTCGAGCATGAGCCAGGCATTAACCCTCTACCGCCTCCAGCAGATTGACAGCCAAACAGACCGCGCCCGAGCGCGCCTCGATATCGTCCAAAAGACGCTGGAGGATGATGCCTCGCTCAAGCAAGCCATCCAGCAGGCTGAATCCGCAGCTGCCGAACAAAGCGCCGCCGAAGGAAACCAAAAGCAAGCCGACGCCGAAGTCCAGGCGCTACGCGTCAAGATCGAACAGACCGAGTCCAGCCTTTATAGCGGCGCGGTCCGTAACCCCAAGGAACTCCAGGATTTGCAAAACGAAGCCGCGGCATTGAAACGGCACCTTATCACCCTGGAGGACCGCCTGCTCGAAGCCATGCTGGCAACCGAGTCAGCTCAGGATAAAAATAAAAGGGCGCAGGCCTTGCTTGCCGCCGCGCAGAGCAACTGGACTGAACAAAACCAGAGTTTTAGCCAGGAACAGGCGGGTCTTCTCAAAGACATCCAGAAACTGAATACCGAGCGTCTCGCCATCACAGGGTCGCTGGCCGCCGAGCAGTTTGGACTCTACGAACAACTCCGCCAGCAGAGGGGTGGGTTGGCTGTTACAAACATCCAGGAAAATACCTGCGGTGCATGCGGTACCACACTGACCCCTGCCCTGGTGCAGGCCGCCCGGTCTTCGGGACAAATGTCCCGCTGCCCAACCTGTGGGCGCATTCTTTTCGGAAATTGAATCAGGTGCCTATGAGATTCCGCCTTCCTGCGATTGACCAGTTATCCTTCTGGCTCGGATTCATTCTCTCTGCCCTGCTTTGGTGGATACTCTCGATGATCAGGCCCATCTTCAAGCAGATGGGAGAGAACGCCCGCGCCAAACGCGCCGAAGCCAAAGAAAAAGCCAGGTCGGTTAGCGGTGTCGAGGAACGCTACCGCCAGATCGTGCTCCAGCGGGCGCAAGGGATGCACCTGGCCGCTCCGCTCTTCGCCCTGGACGAAATCATCGAACCACCGCGCCTGCTGGCTCCCCCGGCGCGGGTGGAGCCGGGCGCGCCCATCCCCAACGAAAATATCGTCGAAGCCACCCTGCCTTACCTGCCAGCCTGGACTGAACTGGCCGCCGTCTACAAAGCCCCCACCCTGACCATCACCGAAGCCCTTTCCGGGGACTCGGATATCATCCTGACTGGCCAGACCGGCATGGGCAAGACGGTTGCCCTGGCCTACATCGCCTCCCGCCTCGCACGTCGGGACCCGGAACCTGGTCTCCCACAGGATACGCTCCCCTTCCTCTTGCACGTCGCCGACCTCGACCTGCCTGTCAATAAAGACAATCCCCTCAACTCACTGATTGACCTGATTGCTGAGAAGGCCCCCGTCCTTGACCTGCCGCGCATCCCGGAGTTTGTGCGCAAGGCCTTTGCTGAAGGACGCGCCCTGCTCCTCCTGGATGGCACCGACGAACTCACTCCCGAGGGTCTCAAGAACGCCGTGGAATTCATCAAACTCGTCAAGCGCACATACCCGAAGACGCGCGTTGTCACCACTGCCTCGCCCGAATACCTGGACGGACTGGTGACGCTCAATTTCATCCCCTTCGCCATGGCCTCCTGGACGGACCAACAATCGGCTGCATTCCTGGCAAGATGGACCGGTCTGTGGGTGAAGTATATTTCCGTCGAAGCCTGGGCGCAGGGAAGCCTGGAACAGGTAGACCCTCTACTGCTCAATGGCTGGCTGGTTGCCGACAGTTCCCTGCTCACCCCGCTCGAAATGACGCTCAAGACTTGGGGCGCGTATGCTGGTGATACGCGCGGCCCGCGTCCTGTGGATGCCCTGGAAACCCACTTGCGCCGGATGACCCCGGCCAATGTCCCGACCCGGGCGTTGGAAATCCTGGCAGCGCAAATCTACCAGTATACCGAGCCGGTCTTCGACCCGCGCAAGGCGCGCGAATGGGTTAAATCCTTCGAGCCTGCCGAAACTGCACCTCTTTCCACTGCAGATGAACAGGCCCCCGATCAAGAGAAAGAGAAAAAACCGAAACAGGAAAAAGCCCAGGCTGCCTCGCTTGGACTGATTTCCAAACTCGCAGAAACTGGCCTGCTCTCCCAACATCGCAACAACCGGATGCGTTTCTCGAACCCCATCTTTGGCGGTTACCTGGCGGGGAA
>JACQYE010000177.1 GCA_016208355.1 Chloroflexota bacterium
CGTGCATGTGGCGAGGAAATATAACGGGGAATGGATTCCTGTCGACGGCGCCATCCCGTTTAACCTGGATGGCTGGGTGGCGCACAATGGCGACACCCCTTACGAAGGCACACTGACGCGCAACAGCGAGACAGTGATCGCCTGCTCTTGTTCCGATTCTGCCAGCCAATTGCAGGCTGGGAAATGATCGTTTGGGTAGATGAAAACGGGACGGCATCTTGTTGCCGTCCCGTTGTGATTATTCTACCTGCAGGGAAAAGGTACTTTCCCGCACCAACCCACCCCTGTCTTCATAAATTTGATATTTGAGTTCCATGGGTGCCACCTTGCCCAGCATGGCCTGCGCCGGGCAGTACTTGGTGGCAGTCAACTCGATGGCGCGCCGGAGAGCAGCCTCGTCCAGGTTTTGGCCGGTCACGCGGTAGAGGACGGTGATGTGGGTGAAGACTTTCGGGTGGTCGGCTGCCCGGTCGGTGTGGACGCGCACTTCGAAGTCGGTCACAACCTGCTGTTTCTTGCGCAGGAGGGAGATAACGTCCATGGCAGTGCAGCCTGCCAGGCTGACGGCCATCAGTTCCAGCGGACGGAAACCGTCGTTCGCGCCGCCCACCTTCGGGTCTGCCCCGAGCCGGACTTGAAAGCCGGAATCCGCCGTCCCCGTAAAACTCATACCTTCTTGCCAGGTTACATTTGCATCCATTACTATCTCTCCAGGAGAGGGGTAACATATTCTTCGAGCGTTTGCAGGTTGACCGGGCCTGTCCAGGAGTAACGGACAATCCCATCCTGGTCCAACACATAAGAACTCGGCAGGTTCCAGTTTTGGAAAGCGTCCAGGGCATCTCCGCGTGGGTCGAGCCAGACCGGGAAAGTGAGCCTGTATGCCTTTACGAACGCTGCCACTTCTTCCGCTCCCTCGCCTGAATCGATTGCGACGAGGACAAAGCCCTCTTCGAAATGCGCTTCGTAATAGGCGAGAAGTTCGGGCATTTCTGCTTTGCACGGCGGGCACCAGGTGGCCCAGTTGTTGACCAGCACCACCTGTCCCGGATAATCAGCCAGTGAGACGGTTTCTCCCTGGAGGTCGGTGAGGGTCAATTCGGGGGCCGGGTAGTTGGCGGTTGCCGGGAGGCGAACATAGGCATCACTCTGAAGGATACTCTCCGTGTTGCTGGAAAGGACCAGGATAACCGCTGCCCCGATCAGGAAAACCCCGGCGGCAAGGAAGGTGGTGATTATGCCTTTTTGACGGTTCATTTTACTTTTGCAGTGCATCCCGGATGGCTGCCACCAGATTTGATTCGGGAACAGCGCCTACCACGTTTCCGGCCCCATCGTTGATGACGGTGTGCGGCACGCCGCTGACCTGGTGTCTGTCTGCCAGGGTGGGAAATTCCATCGCTTCGACCATTTCGGCCTGCACGAGCGGGTTTTCCATGGCCAGCATGTGAGCGAGCACCACGGCTCGCGGACAGTACGGTCAGGTGGGGGTGACGAAGACTTGCAGGTGGACAGGTTTGTTGATGGTCTTCAGGAACTCACGCGTGGCAGGCGCCAAGCCAGAGTCGCGGCTGGAGACGAGCAGGATATCCTGGATGAAGGATGTGAATTCGTGCCCGGAGGGGATGCCCAGCAGGCGCACACCATAGTCGGTGATCTTCTCGCTATCTTTGCCAGCCAAAACCAGGGTGGGTGTTTTATCCACGTTGTATTGCCCGGCCAGGCTGGGGTCAGTCTGGAGGTCGCGAACCTCCAGACTAAGTTTGTCTGAGAGAGCGACCACTTCCTTAACCAGTTGGCGGGTATCGTCGCAATACTCGCAATTTTCTTTTGAACCGAAGAAAATGACGTGGACCGGTTCTTTCAACCCGGTGAATACTTCGTGGATCTGTTTTTCCACATTCTCATTGAGCAATTTGTCCATTAGCAATAAGTCTCCATGTTTGTCGCCCGCACGGGGCAAATGGTTTATTTATCAGGTACAACCGCCGCCTTCGCTGATGATATAACCGCAGTTGGGACATTCCAGTTCGAGCAGCCCGTTGTAATCCAATCTACCCTGTTCGCAGTTGGGGCAGGATGCGCCGGGGCGGACTGCGTCCGGCGGGCGGTCTGCAAGTCGGGGAAGCGGCGGGACGGCGATCCGGTTGGTCGGCAGGTGTTCGGTCATCGCTTGTTTAGATGCAGGGGGGCGATTAATGTTTCAGGTAATCTTCCAGGTTCAGGGTGCGGAACAGCCGCTCGCGCACCTGGGCGGGGACCTCGGCAGTTTCCCCGGCGGTGGTGTGATAGAGGGTGACGGTCTTGCGTAGGGTATCCACGACGATGCGGCAGTTGCTGCATTCGGCTACGTGGGCTTCGATTTCCTGGCAAAGCGATTCGCTCAGTGCCCCGTCCACGTAATCGGAGAGGGAACCAAGCAAGTCCTTACAGCGGGTGTGTTCGTGTTTGCTCATGTCAGCCTTTCCTTTCCGGCAGGCGCTCGCCGTAGTAGACGCTGAGGAGTTCGCGCAGGCGCAAACGGGCGCGCAGGAGGCGGGTCTTGACCGCCGTCTCGGTCAGGCCGAGGGCTTCGCTGGTCTCCTGGATGGACAGACCCTCGATGTCGCGCAGGAGAAAGACGACCCGCAGGGTCTCGGGCAGGCGGCGCATGGAGGCGTCGAGAGCCTGGCGCGACTCGGTGGTAAGGAATTCTTCTTCAGGCAGGCAGCACCAGTCGGTGAACTCGACCGGGGAGTAATCCGTGTCTTCACTGTCTTCCGGCAGGGTATCGGTCAGGGATACTTCCGGTTTTTGCTTTCGCAGGAGCATCAGGGCTTCATTGACGGCGATGCGGTAGAGCCAAGTGGAGAGACTGGAGCGTCCCTCGAAGGTCTTCAGGTTTTGCAGCGCCTTGATGAACGTATTTTGCAGTACATCTTCAGCATCCTGGGGGCTGCCCAACATTTTAAGCGCCAGCCTGTAAAGAGGACCGGAGAAAACGTCCACCATTCGGGCAAACTCAGCACGGTCGCCGCGTTGCAGGGCTTCGATAGAAAGTTGTTGTTCCAAGACATTCATTAGATGTTCACCTCGGCATAAAAGTTGCCTTTTCGAGTATACCTGATTCTGCTCAAGGTTAAGACAAAATACACGGACAAACGTCTGAAGTTTTAGGATATTTGCCACTGGAAATGGAGGGTCGGATTGGCTAATATCCTACATATTATGAATTTCGAGAAATATGCCTCCCTGGCTTTTTTCAATGGGTTGGGCGCGGACGAGTTGAATGCGCTGGCGCTTTTTTTCGCGTCCAAAACTTACGTTGCCGGGACAGTGATTTTTGAGCAGGGCGACCGGGCAGAATACCTGTACGTTGTCGCGGGCGGGGAAGTGTCCATTCGCTATAAACCGGACGACGGTCCGATAATGACCGTAACCCGCGTCCAGCCGGGAAGCGTTTTTGGCTGGTCGGCAGCGATGGGAAATGAAAAATATACTTCCGGCGCCGTCTGCTCTTTGGACAGCGAAATTCTGTGTATTCGCGGAGACGAGTTGAGATATATCTGTCAGGCGAATCCCAGGATTGGAAAAGTTTTGTTGGGGCATCTTTCGATGGTCATCGCTGACCGTCAGAGAATCCAGCAGGGGCAGGTCTCTACCATCCTGGCGGGTGGAATGCGCCAGGCCAACGGATCAGGAGGCAGTGAAAATGGTTGACCCAAAGACAGAGATCCAAATGAAAGCCCTGGTGGAACAACTCAGCGCGTATATCGAAACTTTCCATGGCGGTTCGGTGGAGTATGTTGAATTTGACGGAAAGGTCTTAAAGGTGCGTTTGGGCGGGGCTTGCCTGGGTTGTCCGCTTTCTCCCAACACCTTGCATGGCTGGGTGGAGGGAACGGTGCGGCAGTTCTTCCCTGACATCCAGGATGTGCAGGCGGTCTGACCGGTGTGCCTCATGGCTTTCATCGCAAGGCAGAGTACCTGTCTTGCGATTTTGTTATTAATCTCGCCCGGTGAACACCTGAGCATCTATGTTGATTTTTGGCTGAAATATGCTAGACTGTAACGAAACAGCATCCCATTTGCCATAGGAGCAGAATATGCGCCGGCTATCCTTTACGGTCAGATACCTTGTCATGGGGGCTGTCTTCGGATTGTTCTTCCCGGTCTGCGGAACGCTACTTCTTGTCACGCTTTCCCATCTACCCCTTACATTCCAAAATATATTATCCAGCCAGCGAAACGAACCGCTTCTCTGGATCATCGACTCAGCCCCGCTTGTCCTTGGACTGGCCTTTGCTGCCATCGGAAGCCAACAGGACCGCCTGAAAAAAGTCAACCTGGAGCTGGAAACCATTGTTGCGGGTCGGACCTCGGACCTGCGTCGCACCAACGAGGAACTCCAACGCGAGGTGGATGAGCGCCGCCAGACTGAAACCAAGATTGGCGACGCGAAGAAAGAATGGGAACTGACCTTTGATGCAGTCAACGACCTTATATTCCTTACCGACGCCGAAGACCGGATCGTGCGCTGCAACCGGGCTGCGGCCAATCAATTGCATTTATCCTATCAACAAATGCTCGACCAACCTCTCAGCCAGGTACTCTATCAATCCGGCAATGCAAATGTAGACTGGAACCAATATGCAGGCGGCATCTCTTTCCCATCACTTCCTGGCTGGTACGACGTTTCCACCTTTGAAATCCTCCCGGAAAATGGGGTGAAACGTAATCTGTACATCTTTCATGATATTACCGCCCGCAGGCAGGCAGAAACAGAAACGCTTCGCCAGAAACAATATTTCGAAGCCCTTATCACGAACAGCCCGGCATCTATTGTTGTACTGGATAATCAGGGACGGATCGTCTCGTGCAATCCGGCGTTCGAGCAACTATATGGTTTTGAATCGAGCGAAATTATTGGCCTGATGGTGGATACGCTCATCACGACCGCCGAGACATCGCAGGAGGCTGTTCAATATACGCAGCAAGCCCTAACTGGAACGGTGCATAAAATTGGTAAACGCCGCCGCAAGGACGGCACGCTGGTGGATGTGGAAATCTTCGGCGTACCGGTGACGGTGGGCGGTGAGCATGTTGGGGCGTTTGCCATCTACCACGATATCTCCGAACTCGTCCGCGCCCGGCAGGAGGCCGAGGAGGCCAGCCGTACGAAGAGTGAATTCTTGGCGAACATGAGTCACGAAATACGAACACCGATGAATGGGGTAATTGGGATGCTGGAACTGGCGCTTGAGACTCAACTCACGGCCGAACAGCGCGAATACCTGGCCATTTCCCTCCAAAGCGCTGAAGCCCTGTTGGCACTTCTCAATGACATCCTGGATTTCTCAAAAATAGAAGCCAGGCGGCTTGAACTTGAAAAGATAGATTTCAACCTGCGCACGGCTGTTGAAGATGTGGCTTATACCCTTGCCAAGCGCGCCCAGGAAAAGGGTCTGGAACTGGCCTGCTTGATCCATCCTGACCTGACAACGGACTTGGTCGGCGATCCATCCCGCCTGCGCCAGATTCTCGTCAATTTGGCCGGGAACGCGATCAAGTTTACCCAGCAGGGCGAAGTCGTCATCCGGGCTGTCCCCTTGGCAGAGACGGAAACCCTGGTGACGGTACGGTTCTCCGTTCAGGATACCGGCATCGGAATCCCGACTGACCGCAAAGCGGCCATCTTCGACCGCTTCACCCAAGCCGATGGATCCACGACCCGTCGCTACGGGGGTACCGGTCTGGGGCTGGCGATCTGTAAACAACTGGTCGAGGCCATGGGAGGGCAGATTGGTGTGGAAAGCGAGGAGGGGAAGGGGAGTGAGTTTTGGTTCATCGTGCCGTTGGAGAAACAGGTCGAAAAGGTGGTTGAAACCCCTGCCGCGCAGGTGGATTTGGCGGGCGTGCGCGTCCTCTGCGTGGACGATAATGCCACCAATCGCTTGATCCTGACGAAGATGCTGGCGGGTTTCGGCTGTCGGGTCAATGCCGTGGGTGGCGGCGCTGAGGCGATGGATTCCCTTCGCTCGGCCTACCGCGACGGCGATCCATACCGGGTCGTATTACTCGACATGCAAATGCCCAACATGGACGGCGAACAAACGGCGCGCACCATCAAGAATGACCCGGTCGGAGCCGATGTTGCCATCATCATCCTGACTTCCATGGGTGAGCGGGGGGATGCAACCCGCCTCGAAGCGCTGGGCTGTTCGGGTTATCTGCACAAGCCGGTCAAACAACAGATGTTGGCAGATGCGCTCGTGGCGATCCTGGGCCAGCAGACCGGGAAACCCGGCACGGGACGGCTGGTGACTCGTCACACCATCATCGAACAAAAACGCCGGGAGGGGCGCATCCTCCTGGCTGAAGATAACCCGGTCAACCAGAAATTGGCCGTCATCCTGCTCCAAAAAGCCGGATTTTCTGTGGACGCTGTCGAAACCGGTATTCAGGCTGCCCAATTTGTGCAGAAGGGTCAGTACGGAGCAATCCTGATGGATGTGCAAATGCCCGAGATGGATGGGTTCGAGGCTGCCCGGCGCATCCGGCAATGGGAGGCTGGCCGACGCCATATCCCTATCATCGCTATGACAGCCCACGCCCTCAAAGGAGACCGGGAGCGCTGTCTTGACGCCGGGATGGACGACTACATCTCCAAGCCGATCCAGCCCCAGGCGCTGTTGAATGTCCTTGACCGCTGGATGCAGGGTGGCGATACTGGTCGTCTCTCACAGACTCCTGTCATCGAAGAAATGGACTATTCTGGGCATCCCGCGGTCTTCCAGCCGATTTCCATCGACGCGGATGCGGGCCTGTTTGGCGAGGAACAGCCGGAACAGGAGATTCCCCCCGAGTCTTCAGGTGCTCCTTTTATTACTGATCGGTCAGCAGAAACAGCCCAATTACCGATGAATCTTGAGAAGGCGTTGCCCCTTTTCAACAACGACCGGGAATTCTTTGATGAGATGTGCAATGAATTCATGGAACATCTGCCTGGCCGCCTGGAAGAACTGAAGACCACATTACAATCAGGCGATCTGGAAACCTTCACCCGTACTGCCCACAGCCTGAAGGGGCTGGCGGCCAGTTTTAGCGCTGAGCCAGTCAGCCGGATTGCCGCTGAATTGGAGATTCAGGGCAGGCAGGCGAACCTGACCAATGCCCCTGCCCTGGTTGCCCGCCTGGAAGACGAGTCCCGGCGTTTGTTGGATTACATGCGCACTCTGCGTACAGTTCCAAATTCTGCTCCCGAAGACCATTCTGATAGAACGGAGTAAATTATGCCCCGCGTTCTCGTGATTGACGATGACCCGATTTACCATAAGATCATTGCCCGTGGTCTCCAGCCAATGGGGTATGAAATAGATGTTGCCGATAAAGGGGAAACTGGCATCGAAAAAGCCCGGGCGCTGCACCCGGACATCATCATCACCGATGTCATGATGCCGGATATTTCCGGTTATGATGTTGCCCGGCAGTTGCGCCGTGAGCCGGAATTTGCCATGACACCCATCCTGGTCCTATCGTCGCAGACTGGCCTGCAAGCGAAATTGAGTTCTTTCGAGGCCGGTGCAGATGATTACATCACCAAACCTTTTGAGCCGGCCGAACTGGCGGCCCGCCTGACCGCCCTCCTGCGCCGCGCCGAGAATGTCAAGGCCACTCTGGCTGTGCGGACTGTTAGGGATGAAGCCCGGCTGATCGCGGTCCACAGCCTGCGAGGGGGAACCGGGTGCTCCAGCCTGGCGATCAACCTGGCGGTTGGGTTCTACTCGCTTTGGAAACTCCCTACGATCCTGCTGGATATGAACCTGGTCGCCGGGCAGGTGGCACTGATGCTCAACTCTACGCTCAAGCGTACCTGGGCCGACCTGGCACATATCCCTGCCAACGAATTGGATATGTCGGCGCTCGAATCAGTCACCAACAAACACGAGAGCGGCATTGCTTTTGTCTCCGCACCCGCGTCCCCTTCCGATGCCGAAGGAGTGACCAGTGACATTATTTCTGCCAGCATTCAATTATTTAGAACACACTACGGCTATATCGTTGCCGACCTGCCCCATGACTTTAGCGAACTCACCCTGGCCGCGCTTGATATGGCAGACTTTATCCTTCTGACCGCCGCTCCCGACATGGCATCCATCCATGCGGCTGCCATGGCGCTCGAAACATACCAAAAGTTGAATTACCCTGCGGACAAGATAAAACTCATCCTGAATGCCACTTTCCCAAAGCATGGGCTTTCCAAGGAGAAAATCGAGTCTGCGTTATCGGTCCCGGTGGCCATGACCATTCCCTTCATACAGGATGCTTTTGTCGAGGCGATCAATTATGGCCGGCCTCTATTGGCTGCCAAACCAGAGGAGCCGGTCTCCGGTCTGCTGGAGGATATGGCTTTCATGATCAGCAAGGATATCCATAAAAAGACGAAACCGGAGAATCCAACCGAAGCCTGGCAACGAGTATACAAACGCTACCAGGCGCGCAGGAAATGATAATAAAACTCCCTTCCGCAGTTTATCCGGAAGGGAGTTTGCTCGTTATTGGAGGGTTACTTCTTACGTAAAGCCTGGAAGATCATCAGGCCGCCAGCGATCAGCAGTACAATGATCCAGGCGTACTGGATGGCGCTGGCATATTGTGTATCCACCAGCAGGCCGACCAGCAGGAGCGCAACCGAGGGAATGTAGGCCCAGCGCATGTTTGCGAGGATGGCGACCAACAGGAAGGTCAAGCCGAGTCCCATGAAGAAAATACCACCGGTCTCAATCAGGTTATACCCCTCGGAAAGCATCGAGACGATACCCAGTGTGACCAGCACACCGCCGGGGATGATCGCCCACCAGCGGTCGCGCCCTGAGAAGTAGACAGCCCAGAACCCCAGGCCAATTCCGCCCAGGAAAGCCAGTCCATCCCAGCCCAGGCCTTCGGGCATGAAACTCGCCGCGGAAAGCCCGGCCAGGGTAAAGCCGGGGATGGCGGCCCACCAATTCTCGCGATTGGTGAAGAAGATGTACAGGAGAACCAGCGCGGCTACCCCAAAGACGATTGCCCAGAAGAAGGCGGAGGCGTCGGAGAGAATGCCCTGGAGTTCAAGGAAGCCAAGGACGCTGCCAAAGATCAGCAGAGCGCCAAGCAGGATGCGGAAGTCAATCCGTTTCATTAAGTTTCTCCTTCGTTACTTGATTTCAACGGAGGCCATGCCGGTCTCAATCGTGATGTCCGCACGGTTGGAGGCGCTGGCGTATTCGGGGGAGAGATAAAGGTTATTCCCAACTTTGGGGAAGCGGCTGTCTACGTTTATAGAAGCCATGCCGCTCTCGATGCGGATCTGGGCGGCCACGCCCTCCGGGATGCGGATACGGACTGTTGCCGCACCCGAATCAACCTTGACGCGCGTCTGCCCGGCATTGGACGGGAGGGTGATGTCTGTAGTGCTCGCGCCGGTGTCCAGGTCCAGTTCGGTCACTTTCAAGTCGCGCAGGTCGAAGGTGGAGGTGCTGGCTCCGCTGTCTATATCCAGGATCAGGGGAATATCCTTTGCCAGGGCCAGGTTCCAGTCGCGGCTTTCACCGGGCACCCACATCCAGAAATCTGGCACGGTCTTGATCTTGACTTTCAATTGGTCGCCCTCGGTAACGGTTTTGATGATCGAGCCGGGCGTGCATTCGCCGTCCAGCAGGTTGCCGGGAGCCGCGCCGGCATGTAGGTTCAGGCGGCCAGCGCCGTGATCCAGTTTGAGCCGGGCGCTGGAAGCGCCTTCGAGCGAAACGGTCACCTTTTCTCCCGTCCCTTTCGGGGAGCGGGTCAGCGCGCCGATGATCAGCCAGATCCCAACCAGCATAAGGGCGAACACCCAGAAATAGCCGAAGAAGTCGTTGATGATCCCGAAGTTTCTCAGGAGCAGCAAACTGGCTGCCAGGACGAGGACAATGCCCCAGAAAATGCTACTGCGTCTCATGATTATTCTCCTTTTCGGACCCTATCCCTGCTACTGTTTTCGGAAGATGCCGCGCAGGATCAGCCAGAGGCCAAAGACGAAGAGCAGGCCGATCAGGGCATAATCCTTGTAGGGGCCGAGGATGTCCAACCCGCCGAAGATGGCCGCAAAGATAGCGAACAGGATAATGCTAACAAAGATGGTGTTGACCGCGTGGCGCCCTTCCTGTTTGAGGGTCCCGCCAATCACTGCCGAGAGCAGGCTGCCCAGGCCGCCCAGACCGGGGAGAAGGGTCCACATGTAGGACCAGGAAGCCCAGTCGCCGGTAGCGTTCTGGTAGTAGAGAATGCCTCCGACGCCGGCTACAATGCAGGCCGGGACGGCCATATCGGGCGCTCCGGTTGCCAGCCCGATGAGCAGGAGGGCGGCGCCAGCGAGCATGACCCACATCGGCCACTCGAAGGTCAGCCGCAGCCAGCTGGTCCACTCCGGGCGCACCTGGCTCAAGACCAGCCAGGCGGCGGCGAGGATGAGCAGGAAGCCTAAAACGAGTTGCGTTCGATTTCTTTTGTCCATATTGCAATTCTCCTTAGATTTTATTATGTCACTTTGTATCAGCTCAATAACTTGGGGAGCGGGGGTGTGCGGGCGGAAAGGCCGCCCGCACACCCCCATCCTTCTGTTCTTATTGAGACGATACCTCACTTGTATTTACGCCAAGAGTCGTGAAAAGTTACGCCATGTTTCACAAACGGCTGCATTATAGACGAGAATCGAAAAATGGGGCTATCAAGAGGCTGAAAATTCGCCACAAGCAACGGGACGGAAGCCTATCGGTTATCCATCAGCCAGGTTATCTTATCCTCCATACGTGGACAACTGGAGCAGCTCCGTCAGCATAGAGTTCTAGCACATAGAGCAAACCGCTCTGGCGGTCAAAGGTCACGTCGCCGATGCGGTAACGGCGCTGCTCGCCAACGCCGATCATGTCGGTTTCGACGCCAGAAGGATTGTTATACAGGTATTCGTCAATGTCCAGGACAGCATAATGCTGTGGTTCCCAGGATTGGATTTCGCCCAGCGCCACGCGGGCCAGGTCGGCGGGGTCGTAGAAGACGAACTGCGCATCCCAGCGCGTTGTCCACCAGCCGCGGAAATCGGCGTGGTCGGGGCATTCCTGGAAATCCTCCGGGGGGCAGGAAGAACCGTCCTCCTGCCGACAGGTGACGAAATCGAGCACATCCTCGTCCACGCAGGGGAATTCGGGTCCGGCGGGGTTGATGTAACCGTACCAATACTTGCTCCCATTCGATTTCGCCCCGGCAAAAAGAACGGCAGACTTGCCGGACGATGTGGTCAGCCAGGCCGCGCCGGACCATTCGTCCGGGTGCTGGTATCCGGTCAGGGCGCGCTCGATGACATCAGTCTCGGACGAAGTGGCGTA
>JACQYE010000178.1 GCA_016208355.1 Chloroflexota bacterium
GACGGTCTGACCGGTAATAGCGACGCGCAGGATGCCAAAGACCTGGTTCGGGCTGAGGCCGAGTTGCTCCACCAGGAGGCGCATGGGCGGCTCGGCTGTCTCCGGCTTTAGCACAGGCAGCCCGGCCAGGATTTCGTACGCTTTCCGGGCCACTTCGGCAGACTGGGCCGGGGTGAGGTTCCTGCCAACCAGTTCCTCCGGCGCGGGGCTGACCGTCTCTTTGAAGAACCAGGCCCCAAAAGGCAGGCAGTCATCCAGGGTCACCAGGCGCTCACGGATGAGCGGGATGATCTTCAGCAGGGTGTCAGTATCCACTTCGAGGCCCGCGTTGACAAAATATGGTTTGATGCGGGCCGCCAGGTCGTCCGCCTTTAAAAGGCGGATGTGCGTGCCATTGAAGTGATCGAGTTTGGCAAAGTTTATGGCGGCCGGAGAGGGGGTCAGGCTGTGGATATCGAAACGGGCGATCATATCATCCAGGGCCAGGATGTCATCGTCCGGAACGCCCCAACCCATGAGCGCAATCCAATTCAAAACGCCCTCCGGTGTGTAGCCCAGGTCCTTCATGTCCCCGAGGAAAATCGAGTAACCATCTTTCATCGCCTGGTCGGTATCGCGCTTGCTGAGTTTCCCTTTCCCGGAGGGTTTCAGGAAAACAGAAAGGTGGACGAATACCGGTTCCTCCCAACCGAAGGCGCGGATGACGTGGATATGGAGAGGCATGGAAGGCAGCCATTCCGACCCGCGGATGACATGCGTGATCTTCATCAGGTGGTCATCCACCATCGCCGCCAGGTGGTAGGTGGGCAGGCCATCAGACTTGAGCAGGACCGAATCGTCGAGGGCGGAATTCTCTGTGGCAATCTGCCCGCGCAGGAGGTCGGTGGCAGTTATCCCGCCTTCCTTGGGCATCTTGAAGCGGATGACATACTTCCCCCCAGCCGTTGCGCGCCGGCGGGCCTCGTCCGGGTCCAGGAGGCGGCAGGTCCCGTCGTAGCGCGGGTTCTGCTTGTTTTTCATCTGCTCCTGGCGGACTTTTTCCAGCCGGTCGGGGGTGCAAAAGCAGGGGAAAGCATGTCCGAGGTCCACCAGTTTCCAGGCATACTCATGGTAAATTTCCCGGCGCTCGGTCTGGCGATAAGGGCCAAAGGGTCCGCCGATATCCGGGCCTTCATCGTGATGGATACCCAGCCAGTGCAGCCCCTCGATCAACTCCCGCTCTGCGCCAGGGCTGTACCGTTTCTGGTCGGTATCTTCGATACGGAGGAGGAAGGTCCCGCCCATGCGCCGCGCCAACAGGAACGGATAGAGCGCCGAGCGGGCGTTACCGATGTGCATCCGCCCGGTGGGGGAAGGGGCAAAACGGGTGCGAACAGGCTGCGGGTCCGAATTGAGAGAAGTCATGGCAGCAAAAAAAATCCTCCAGGGTCAGACGTCCAATGATTTGCTCCGCAAGGCGACGCTTTCGACGAGTCCGACGCCAAGCATGAGGGAAAGCAAACCGCTGCCTCCATAACTGATGAACGGGAGCGGTACGCCCGTGACCGGGATCAGGTTCAGGTTGACGGCAATGTTGACCGCCCCCTGGAAAAAGATCAGGATGGCAACGCCGTAGGCAATCAACGAACCGAAGGGGTCGCGGGCCAGCCGCGCCGCCCGCAGACAGCGGTAGATGATGAAGCCAAGCAAGGCCAGGACAAGAACGGTCCCGACAAAACCAAACTCCTCGCCGATGACTGAAAAAATGAAATCGGTGTGGCGGACCTTCATGAAGCGCAACTGGGTCTGTGAGCCGAGGCCGTAGCCTTTGCCGAACCAGCCGCCGGAAGCAAGCGCGGCCAGGGCCTGGCGCACGTTGTATGTCGCGCCATAGCTGGCATTTGGGTCGTTAATCAGGAAATCGAAAATGCGATCTCGCTGGTACTGCTCCAAAACGGGGGAAAATATCATAATCCCTACCAGGCTGATCCCGGTCAGGGCAATAACCCCCAGATGCTTGAGTTGCACCCCGCTGACCCAGGTCAGCGCCGCCCAAAGGGTCATGGTCACGATCACGTTGCTCAGGTTGGGCTGGATGTAGATCAACCCGGCAATGCCAAGCGTAATGAGCAGGCTCTTGACCAGCCAGACCCAATTGCGGGGAGCATCGCTGGTTTTGGCGAAGAAATTTGCCAGGGCAAGGATGACGACAATCTTCGCCAGTTCCGTCGGCTGGATGGACACGAGTCCGGTCTCGATCCAGCGGGTGGCGCCAAAGCGCGTCCCGCCGATCACTTTGAGCGCCCCCAGGGCAACGACAATCACTACGTACATCGGCCCGATGGCGCCGGACCAGAAGCGATAGTCTATCACTGCGACGATCAAAATAACCACGAAGCCCAAACTGCCAAAAATAATCTGGCGGATCACCACCTCGGACAAACTGTCATTGCCCGCGATGGCAGAGCGGATCATCGTTACGCCAAAAACAAGGGCGATGATGATCGTTCCTAGAAGCCAGAAGTCAAAGCGACGCCAGAAACCAGAACGGAACATGATTAGTTTTTACGCTTCTCTTTGGGTGAAAATAATATCTCCACAGAGAACGCAGATTCCGCAGATAACAAACAACCTGCGCCATCGGTGGGATCTGTGGAGTCGAAAAACCATGAAACCGCAGTTTTACCTGCGCCGGCGGTTTGTGCTTCGTAAGGGAATATCCGCCACCAGGCGCTGGGCGCGCCCATCCTGGGCGACGTTAATCACCACGCCTGAAGGCTCGATCTCCACATGGCGGGAGATCGTCGCAATCAGGTCATCTTTAAGGGCTTCCAATTCCGCCGGGTTCAAATCGGTGCGGTCATGGATGAGCACCAGTTGCAGGCGTTCCTTGGCGCTGTTGGCGCTCTTTCTGCGTCCAAAAATACTCATGGCTATTTCCTCCCCAGCAAGCGCTGCCAGAGGCCGGAGGTGTCCAGGTCCATGAACGGGACTTGTTCTCCGAGCAGGCGGCGGGCGATGTTATCAAAAGCGTGCCCGGCCCTGCTTTTCGGGTCGAGAGCCAGCGGCTGGCCTTTATTCGAGGCAACCAGGACGTTCTCATCTTCCGGCACAATGCCGATCAAATCAATCGCCAACAGGTCGAGTACATCCTCAACTGACAACATGTCGCCGCGCTTGACCATGATCGGGTTGAGACGGTTGATGACCAGCGAAGCCGGGCCTTTCTCTTCAGCATCCAGCAGGCCGACCACCCGATCCGCGTCACGCACAGCAGAAATTTCAGGATTGGTCATCACGAGCACTTTATCGGCAGCGGCGATGGAATTCTTAAAGCCGCGCTCGATGCCGGCCGGGGAGTCGATCAACACCCAATCCACTTCCTGGCGGAGTTCGTCGCAGAGTCTCACCATGTCGCTCGGCGAGACAGCGGTCTTGTCACGCGTCTGGGCGGCAGGGATGAGGTAGAGTTCGGGCAAGCGTTTGTCCCGGATCATCGCCTGCCGCAGGCGGCAGCGGCCTTCCACAACATCCACCAGATCGTAGACGATGCGGTTTTCGAGTCCCATCACCACGTCCAGGTTGCGCAAACCGATATCCCCGTCAATGCAAGTGACTTTCTGCCCGCGCGCCGCCAGCGCCACGGCAATATTCGCCACCGAAGTGGTCTTGCCGACGCCGCCTTTGCCTGAGGTTACTGTCACGACTTTTGCTGTCATGTTACCATCCTGTCATGCCTGCCAGGGTTCCGCCACAAGTTGCCCATCCTTCAAGCGGGCCACTTCGGGCTGGTTTTTGCCTTGTTTCTTGGGTGAAACCGCAATCTTGTTCGCAATGCGCAACTGCGTGGGCGACAGTTCCAGCGCGCAGATAACCACATTTTCATCGCCTTCCGCCCCGGCATGGACAACGCCGCGCAATCGTCCCCAGACGATAATACTGCCGCCCGCCACGATTTCCGCGCCAGGGTTGACATCGCCCAGGACGACAACGCTGCCCTCGTGCGTCACCTTCCCGCCGGAACGCAGCGGACCCTTGACCCATTTGGCCGCCTCAGCCGGGATTTCATCTGCGGCTGCTTGCTGGACCTCGGACGGGCGCGGTTTCGCCAGGCGGGTCGCCAGTCCGAGATTCTGGGCGGTGATCTCCGTCAGGGAGGATTCGCTCAATACAGCCCACAGGCTGATGCCGCGCTCCGACAATTGGTCGCGCAAGGCGGAAAGTTCGGCTACCCGCAAGGCGTTTGCGCCCACATCCAAGGCGAGACGGGCGCCCTCGAAAAATGATGGCTGGTTCTCGATCTGGGCAACGAGCGCAGCCACAAGGTCCGGCCACGCCGCCTGGCCGAAAGTGATGAGCAGCCCATCGCGGATGCCCTTGGTCTGGAGAAGCGCTGACTCGTCGCTCATAATCCTGAAATTATACTGCCATTCCCGGCCTTACGGGCTGCCGGTCAACCCCTGGGCGGTGTCAATCGCCTTGATCTCGAAATAGGCGTTCATCACATCGCGCACGATGGGCGCCGCCACACGCCCGCCTTCGCCAGCATTATAGAGGAAGGCAATAATGGCAATCTCCGGATTGTCGAAGGGAGCATAGGCGACCGTCCAGCCATGGGCAGGCCACTCGCCGCGCTGGCAAAGCCCTTTGGTAAAGGCCACGTCATCGCAATATTCCGCCGTGCCGGTCTTCCCGGCAATGGCTATCGGGTAATTCTGGAATGAAAAATCGTGATTGAGCGTGCCGCGCGAGTCGGTGGCGGCCATACGCATGCCGGATTGGACGGCCTGTACCACCCAATATTCAACCGGTTTCATCTCCCCGGTCTCGATACAATACCCGCCATCGCACTCGAAATCGCGGATGATGGGATCCTGGGTGATGTCCCAGCGCATGCGCGGGGTGAAAGGCTGGATGACATTGCCTTGCTCATCGCGAATTTCGTAGACTACGGTGGGCTGCATCAATTTGCCATCGTTGGCAATCGTTGCCGCGGACATCAGGACCTGCAACGGGGTCGCCAGCACATATCCCTGGCCCACGCTGGCGAGGTAGGTGTCGCCGGTGGACCAGTTCTCGCCCCTGAAGATGCGCTTCCAGGTCGGGTCCGGGATCAGGCCGGTCAGTTCCCCGGGCAGTTCGATGCCCGACTGCTGGTCATATCCCAGGGCGCGGGCGTATTCCTGTAAGCGCAGGATCCCCAATCCCTCGGGAACCTCGTCTTCGAATCCGCCGCCAACCTTATAAAAACACGCGTCGCTGGAGAGGGCAATACATTTCAAGAAAGGCAGTTTCCCCAGTCCGCTCGTTTCACCGTAGAAGGTGTAGGTCCAATCGTAGTAGTATTCGACCTTTCCCGGATCAGTGGGGGAATACGTATTTGTCACACCGATAATGGCAGGAGCGTCTATGATCGATTCAGGCGTGACAATGCCCTCGTTCAAAACGCCGAGAGCGGTGGTTAATTTGAACGTCGAGCCGGGGGGAAATTCAGTATTTACCGCATAGTTCAGCAGGGGATGCGCCGGGTCCTGTTCGAGTTGGTTGTAATAATAGGCTGGAATATAGCGTACCATGCGGTTGTTCTCATAGGTGGGATATTGCACCATCGCCAGAATCTCGCCCGTCTGGGGATCCATGGCAATCACGGCACCGCTGGAAATGCGATAATAACCATAATAAACTTCATTCCAATACTCGATGGCATTCAAGAGCGCAGTCTGCGCGGCTTGCTGCAGGCGCGTATCAATCGTCAGGACAACGTTATACCCCGCGACCGGGTCAACGGGGGGGGCCAGGTTGCGCAGAACCGCGCCAGCCACGTCCACTTCCACCGTTCTCTCGCCGGGGGTTCCCATCAGGATGTCGTTCAACGTATATTCCACACCGCTATAACCGACTTTATCCCGGTTGGGCAGGAAACCCAGGTCGCGATATTCCTGTTCCAGAATGGCCGGAATGGGGCCAAGGAAACCGATGATGTTCGCAGTCAGCGAACCGGTTGGGTAATCACGCAGAGGTTCTATCAAAACATCCACGCCGGGCCAATCAGAGGCGCGCTCGCGCACGATCATGGCAATTTCCTCGCCCACGTTGCACTGGATCTTGACCGGTTCGTAGGGGGCATTCGTTTCCCCCAGCGTAACCAGGTCAATGATGCTCGGCCCCGGGACGCAGGGGGCAAAAAGCTTGGCCGCAATCAGGGATTCGTCGGTGAGAGGATCAAGCACAGGGCTGCCAACCTCCACCCCGGTCAGTTCTGACAAATCACGGTAAATGCGTTGGATATCGCCTTCGTCATCGGGCAAGTAGGCCGGCGTGATAATGATGCTATACGAGGCAATGTTGTTTGCCAGGATGATGCCATTGCGGTCATAGACGATCCCGCGCGCCGGCGGGTCGCTGATGGTATCCGTACGATTGTCTTCCGTCTGCACCAGGTAAGTATCACCATTGATGATTTGCAGGGAAAACAGCCGGGCAACAAAAACCAATCCCAGCAACACGGCAACCCCGTAGACCACCAATTGACGCCAATTTTCACGGCGGGTAAAACGTGGGAGTGTCGTCACGCCAAAACCTCCGCCGGATACAGGCGCCCGGCAATATCGCGCATTAACGGGTGAATGGCAACGGCAAGCAGAAGATTCAATAATATACTTGGCAGGATGACCTGGATGAAAACCTCCCCCAAAGGCAGGGCAATTTCAAACAAAATTCGGTACACATAAGTAAACATGGTCAACACCAGGGTACCCGTAAACGTGACCGCGAACATTGCCAAGAGTGGGGCCTGCCAGATGCGACGGGTCAACAGCCGCGCCATCCCGATAACAGACAGGTAAGCCGCCAGGTAAATAAACCACTGCGCCCCCGAAACACCACCGACCAGCAACCCGGCCGCCGCGCCCCACAACCAGGCAAAACGGACCCGTTCCTGCAGCGCCCAGGCCGCGAGGATCACCAGGAACAGGTCGGCGCTGCCGCTCAAGAGATTGATACGGCTGACCATGGCCGTCTGGAGGAGGAGCGCCACGAGTAGAACCAGGAAAAGGGTAAGGGCGACGCGCATGTCAGGGGCCTGGGGTGGTGATAAGCGGGGTTATATCCACGGGCTTGAAATTGACAATGACCAGCACAAATTGCAGGCGAGCAAAGTCCACGTTGGGCTGAATCGAAGCCTGTTGGAATAATTCGTAATCCAGTTGACGGACACTGACCACCTGCCCCACCAGAAGGTTGGGCGGGTACCCGCCGCCCAGGCCGGAAGTCAATACAACGTCGCCAGGCTGGACAGCAGCCTCCTGCGGGATCATATCCAGTGACAGGTCGCCGGTCACGGAACCGAGCAACATCGCTTCGGTATCGGAAGCAGGCAAGTTGATATTCACCGCAGACGCTGAATCGGTGATTAACTGGACGCGGGCAGCCTCTGCAATCACCGCGTCCACGCGGCCAACCAGTCCCTGGTCGGTGACGACAGGCATTCCGGGCAGGATGCCGTCATTCGAGCCGATGTTGATGATGACATAACGGTAAAACGGACTCGGGTCCCGACCGATAACTGCCGCGCCGGTGTAGGAATATTCAGGATTGGCGCGGGCAAAATCCACCAGGGCAGAGAGAATCTCAGTCTCCGTCACTTTCTGTTGCAGTTCGATTACCTGCGTCTGCAAACGGGCAAGTTCAGCCTCGAGTTCGGCGTTGCGCTGGCGCATGGAGGCGACGTCCCGCGGCACGGTGAGGAAGTCCACCAGGGCCAGGTAACGGCCGGAGAACCAGGTCTGTGCGTCAACCCCCAGGCGCTGGAACCACGAGGAGACGGGGTTGAAATAGCCGCCCAGGGCCAGCACCACCAAGCCAGCGGCTGTCATTATAATAATAATCGTCTGCAAAGAACGGGGAAAACTGGTTTTCATAAGTTTACCGCGCAGCGCGCGGCCACGCGGTTACGAATGACGCGTGCTGCCGCGCTCCAAACCAACCAGGTAGCGGCTCAGATGGGAAAAGTCGTCCAAGACCATGCCGGTACCGCGACAGACACAGGTGAGCGGGTCTTCAGCAGCCCAGACGCGCAAGTTCAGTTCCTCAGAGAGACAATCGGGCAAACCTTGAAGAAGGGAGCCGCCGCCAGCCATGCAGATGCCAATATCCATCAGGTCAGACACGATTTCAGGCGGGACTTCGTCCAAAGCATCCTTGATCGTGTCAACGATGACCACTACGGATTGTGAAAGCGCTTCACGGACTTCCACTGAGGAGATCTCGATCGACTCCGGCAGGCCCGTCACGAGATTACGGCCGCGAACTTCCATCGTTTTTTCGACTGGCAACGGAAATGCGGACCCGATCTGCCATTTAATCTGTTCGGCGATTCGCTCGCCAATCAGGACGTTGTACTTGTTGCGCACGTATTGCACGATGTCCTGGTCCATTTCGTCGCCAGCTACACGCAAAGACCTGGAGACAACCACGCCGCCCATGGACATGACCGCCACTTCGGTCGTTCCGCCGCCGATATCCACGATCATCGAGCCGCGCGTTTCGCCAATTGGCAGGCCAGCACCCAGCGCTGCGGCGGTCGGTTCCTCGATCAGCAGCGCTTCGCGCGCACCCGCCGATACGGCCGCATCAAAAACGGCGCGCTTTTCCACTTCGGTCACGCCAGATGGGATGCCAATCACCACGCGCGGACGTGGCAGGGGTACCACACTCTGTTCGTGGACTTTGCCGATGAAATATTCCAACATGGCTTCGGTGATTTCGAATTCAGAAATCACGCCATCGCGCAACGGGCGGACGACAACGATATTCCCCGACGTGCGTCCAACCATCTCCTTGGCCTGGAGCCCAATGGCAAGCGGAAGGCGGGTGCGCTTGTCCATTGCCACCCACGACGGCTCATTAATAACAATTCCCTTCCCGCGCACATGAACCAATGTGTTGGCTGTGCCCAAATCAATGCCAATATCCAGGGAAAAGAGCCCCAACAGCCAATTGAGTGGATTAAAAGCCAAAGTATGATGCTCCTCGTTGATTTTTCGACGTCCGCATTATACCATGAGGCAAAATACACTATTGTGTCCGCCGGACGGCAAGCATGGTCAGGTCGTCGGCAGCAGGGAGTGACCCCATAAAGTTCTCCACGGCCCCCTCGAGCAGGTCCAGAAGTCCGCGCGCCGAGGGGCTGTCGGCGGAGTGAAGCGTCTCTTCCAGGCGCTCAACGCCAAAGGTCTCGTCGGAAGGGGAAAAGGCTTCTGTAAGGCCGTCAGTGTAAAGCAGC
>JACQYE010000179.1 GCA_016208355.1 Chloroflexota bacterium
CACGCCGATTTGCTTGAATCCCACCCAGGCCGACATGCCGCGCGGGAATCGGTGTCGTTCGTGCATCGTCTTCAACACATCTACAACCTTACGATCCATCAGGCGGAAGTCGCCGGTATCCATCGGGCTTTTCACGTCGGTGATGCGGTAGATGATGCGGTAGAACAGCGCGGCGGTAAGTTTTTTGAACCAGGTTTCGCCCTCGCGCTCGGCGCGCACGGCGTAGACCACCTGGTATCCTTCCTTCCACTTGGCGATCAAATCAGGGATAACTTCGGGCGGGTCCTGCAAGTCGGCGTCAATGATGACCACCGCATCGCCGCGCGCGTGGTCCCAACCGGCGGTGATGGCGGTCTGGTGGCCGAAGTTGCGCGCGAAGATCACCGGGCGGACGTGTTTATCCTGCTTCGCCAGGAGGCGGATGGCCTCAGTCGAGCCGTCGGTGGAGCCGTCGTCCACAAGCACCAGTTCCCAGGTCCCGCGCGTGGCAGACATGGCGTCACACACCCGGCGGTAGAGTACGGGCAGGTTCTCCAGTTCGTTGTAGACGGGAGCAATGATGGAATAATTGACTTTCATTTGCGGTCTTTCTTCCGGCGGAACCAGCCGGACCTCGCACCTGCCCGCTTTTCCTCCGGCCTGGTTTCGTCCGGGGTCGGTTCCGCAACGGCAGGCTCGTAGTGCGGAAAAGGTTCCAAGCCCAGGATGCGGGCGCGCAGGTACTGGCCGATCACCCCAAAAGAGGCCAGCACCGGGACCACGATGAACGCGCCCAAGATGCCGGTAAAGATGACCGCCGCGACAATAGCGATGAAAACCAGCCCCTCGTGCATGTGGACGCTGCGGCCCAGCACGTGCGGGCGAAGCCAGACATTCTTGATATTGATCAGCACCACGTATAGACCCGCTACGATGAGGGCAAAAATAACATTGTTGACGGGGATCCAGGTGGAACCTTCCAGCAGGGCGACAATCAGCGCCAGGGCTGTTGCGGCAAACGGACCAACATCCGGCACAATGCTGAACAGGCCACCCAGGATGCCCAGGATGAGCGCCCCCGGAAGTCCGATAATGGACCAGACAATGGAAAACGTCACACCAACGATGACCATCAGGGTCAACTGGCCGCGCAGGTAGGCCATCCAGACCTGCTTGATCTCCAGGTACAGCCGCCGCACGTCCTGGCGATAATCTTCGGGCGCCAGCCGGATGAGCCATTCACGGACGCGTTCCCAATCGGTCATGAAATAATACGCTCCGACAACGATGACCAGCAACCACAACGCGCCGCGTGAGGTGCTTTCGATCAGCCGCCAGGCGTCTGCAGGAAGCGGGGTCATCAAGCCGGAGAGCGATTGTTTCAATTCGGGGACAAGGCTCTCCAGGTGCAGGGTCAATTGCCCAAATTCTAAGGGATGGATCAGGTAAAACTCGACCTGGTCAAGGGTGCGCATCAAGTCGTTGGTCACCGTCTGCGCTTCACTGGAGAGAACGGGCAGGAGGACACTGGGAATGGCAATCGCTGAGGCCAGACTGAGGAAGAAGACGAGGTGGGAGGCCAGTTTGCGGCGCAACTTGAGGCGGGTATGCAGGAATTCCACCACCGGGAAAAGCAAATAGGCGATCACGCCGGCAAGCAGGAGCGGCTGGAACATCTCGCGCACGAACCAGGCTGTCACAGCCAGGACAAGAATGATCAAGCCGAGGGCGAACAGGCGCGCTTGAGTGCTCCACGTTTTGTTCATAGAATTTTCCTGACCGCCTCGAGGGTCGGTTCAATAACAGGTGCGGCGCTGACCGCTTGCATCGCGGCGCGCACATCCTTCAGGCCGGAGCCGGTATTGAGTACCAGCACTGGATCGTCCGATTTGACGGCGCCCTGGGCAACGGCCTTGACGAGACCAGCATAAGCGGTTGCTCCGGCAGGCTCGGCAAAGACACCGAGCGGGCCGAGAGCGGCGATGGCCTTCAAGATTTCATCATCAGACACCTGGATATACGTGCCTCCCGTCTCCCTGGAAGCACGGACGGCGCGCACGCCGTCACGCGGCAGATCCACCGAGATGCTGTCGGCGATGGTTTTCGCGGAGATAGGGATAATCTTCTCTGTCCCAGCATGGAAAGCATTGGCAATCGCCGCTGACCCTTCGGCCTGCACACCGATAATTCGGGGCATTTTCTCCAGCCAGCCGAGGGCCAGCAGGTCTTTGAAGCCTTTATGGATGCCAGAGATAATGTTGCCGTCGCCGACGGAGACAAAGATGGTTAATGGAGGATGGTTCGTTGAAACGCCAGCCTCGAGCAGGGAGGTCTTGTACCACTCCCAGATTTCAAAGGCCGCGGTCTTCTTGCCTTCGGCGGTGAAGGGATTGTAGCCTGTGTTGCGACAATACCAGCCAAATTCCGCCGCGGCTTCGACCGTCAGGTCGAAGGCGTCGTCATAGGAACCATTTACCAGAATGACCTTTGCCCCGTAGACGAGCAACTGGGCCACTTTGGCTGGAGGCGCGGTTTTAGGCGCGAAGATGACGGCTTTCTGCCCGACCGCCGCCGACATGCCCGCCAGGGCCGCCCCGGCGTTGCCGGTGGAAGCTGTGACGACAACTTCCGCCCCAATCTCACGCGCGCGGGCAACAATAACGGCGCTGGCGCGGTCTTTGAAGGAAGCCGTGGGGTTGCGGCTCTCGTCCTTGAGCCAGAGATGACCGAGGCCGAGTTCGGCGGCGAGACGCGGCAGGGAGAAGACCGGCGTCCAACCGGCGGCCCGGAGCGGGGTCCCCTCCCCTCCCGGGTCAGGGACCGGCAGGAGCGGCAAATAGCGCCACAGGGACTCTTCCTTGCGTCCCAGAATGTCATCCGGCTGGTATTTGCGGCGCAGGGACTCGTAATCCAGTACCACGTCCAGGTTGCCCCCCTCTTTTGGGCAGGTGTAAGTCACCTGACCAGGCAGGTATTCGGTATTGCAAAGCGAACAGCGGTAACCAACGAATTTTGTCATAGGGCTGTTATTATAACGTAGAGCGGACTGGCAGTCCGCTCTACAACTCTACTCGGATTCAAATGGCACACCAAGGGATGCGGGCGGTGAGGCGCGCAGGGCGCGTAACAATTTTGCGATGAGCCGCCTCAATCTTTCCGGCATGGCAGCCATCATCCGCTCGACCCATTCGGTGTTGCTGATATTGACGAGCAGGAGGGTCAGGATCATCAAAGGGAAAGGAGCCACCTGGAGCACCTGCGAGGGAATGTTCGGCAGGCTGGGCTGGAGTACCAGTCCAAGCCATTGCAACAGGGCGAACAGGTAGGCCCCGAAGGCCGCCCGTAAAGGGTTCCAGCCGCCGAAGATGGTGATGGAAAGGGCGATCCAGCCGATGCCATCCAGTCCGGAGATCGTGCCCATCCAACCAGCCTTGATTGAGAGCGAATAGGTTGGTCCTGCCAAACCAATGATGGCTCCGCCGATCGCCGTGTAAACATAACGCATGAGGTTCACATTGGCGCCGCGCACAAAGGCAGCCGCCGGGCGCTCGCCAATCCCCTGCAGCATCAGGCCAGGACGGGTGCGAAAAATCCATACCCACGCCGAGAAGATGACCAGGATGCTGAGGAACGTCATCAAGTCTTGCCGGAACAATAAAGGACCGACGACCGGCAGCCTCACCAGCCACTCGACAACCGGGCTTGTTTCGCCCGGCCCCAGGTTTAGCAAGAGCGAACTGGGCAGGCGCGGACCGGGGATATTCATGTAGGGCGCGCCGAGAAAGTAAGAGAGGTCGCGGCAGAGCAGGGTGAGCACAAAGCCGACTGCCACCTGCGATACGTGCAGGGTGATGCTGCTGAACGCGATGAGCAGCGCCACCAACGTTCCGATGGCCATCCCAGCCAGGAAACCGAGTAACAGGCTGCCGGTCTCGTTGGCTACGGCGAATCCGCCCATTGCCGAAAGCAGGATCGTCCCGTTCATGGACAGGTTGATAATCCCGGCGCGTTCGGTGATCGTCTCACCGATGACAGCAAAGAGGACCGGGGCAGCGGCCGCAAGGACTCCAGCCAGACCGATAATCACGGTATTCGTTTCCATCGCGGCTCCTAATGCTTCCTCAAAAAGCGCTGGCGGGCGCCTTCACCCAACAGCACCAACAGCACCAACAGACTTTGCATGACGCCTGAAAAGGACGAGTCCAATTTATACATAAGTTGCAACTGGATGCTGCCGACATTCACCGCGGCGAAGAAAAAAGCCACCGGCGCGACCCAGACTGCCTGATAGTTGACCAGCATTGACACGAGCAAGCCAAGGAAGCCATAACCGCTGGAAATATTGGGCAACAAGCGGTGGTAGACACCCGTCACCTGGATGGCGCCTGCCAGACCGACCAGAGCGCCGCACAACAGGAAAGCGAGCATGCTGTACTGCCAGGTGGGCACGCCCATCAGGAATGCCGATTTGGGATTTTTCCCCACGGCTTTCAAGCGCAAGCCAAAATGTGTGCCGCGCAACAGTACGATAATGATTACGAGCGCCAGGAGGGATAGAGTCAGCGACCACAGGCTGAGTTCCGTATCTGGCAGGGTGGGCAGCCAGAGCGACCGGTCGAATGGCTCCGTGCCCGACATGGACCCCACCCCGGGGCGTTTCCACGGCCCGAAGACCAGGTAAATGGTCAGCGCGGTGGAAACAAAGTTCAGCCCCAGACCGCCGAAAATCTCATTCACACCGCCAAAGGTCTTGAGTGCGCCCGCCAGCCCGGCCCACAGGGCGCCGCCCACGATCCCGGCCAGGATCCCCAGTACAATGGTCAGCGCAGGAGGCAGGCTCGTTTCCTGGAGCAATCGCAGCATCCAGGTGGTAAAGATTGCCCCCATTGCCATTTGCCCCTCCACCCCGATATTCCACAGACCGGCTGAGAAGGTGATCAACACACCTGCTGTCGTAAGCAGCAACGGCGACCAGGTGATCAACAATGTTTCCAGACTGCCAGCTGAACCGAAAGCGCCCTTCAAAATAGCGGCATAGGCCTGGAATGGCGGCGCCCCTGCGGCCAGGAGGAGAAGCGTGGTGCTCAAAAGCGCCAGAACCAGAGCGCCTACCTGGAAGGCAATATTGACCCAAATTTTCTTTTTCATGCGCCCTTCCCTAAAGCAAAATCTTCCCAACCTTTGCCGCCAATCAACTGGCCGAGCGCCTCCGTGGTCAGCGCGGCCGCCTCCAGCGGCGGGGTCACCTTGCCGCTAAAAAAGACCAGCACCCGGTCGCTGTATTGCAGGATCTCCTCCAGGTCAGACGAGATGAAGAGGATGGAGGTGCCCTGCTTACAGCGTTCCTTGAGTTTCGACCAGATGTCAATCGCGGACTCGATGTCCAGCCCGCGCGTTGGGTGTTCCAGCAGGAGTAGATTCAGCGGGACCCGCAACAGGGCCAGCAAAGCCCGCTGCTGGTTCCCGCCCGAGAGCGATTCAACGGTGCTGACAGGTGTTCCGCGGATATTGAAAGCGGCAATCCGACTCTGGGCCAGTTGGCGGCTTTCTTCCCAATTCACGAAAAAGCCGGACGGCTTCTCCGCCAAGACAAAATGTTCGGTCAGATCGAGGCCCGCTGCCAATCCTTCTTCCAACCGCGCCGCCGGAAGGAAAGCCGTGCCGGCGCGCTTGAAAGCGTGGTAGGAACGGCCAGTCAAGTTTTTGCCGTGCAGGGAAATCCTCCCGTCCACCGCCCGCACAAGTCCGCAGACCGAACGCAGGAACAGACCCTGCCCGCTGCCTTCCATCCCGGCCAGGCCAATGACCTCCCCGCTGCAAACTTCCAGAGAAACATCCCGGACCTTGAGCCGGTAATCTTCCGCCGAAAAGTTGTGCAGGCTGAGGGTTGGTTCACACCCTGCACACGGGTTCCGCTCCCCGACCGAGATAGCCTTCCCAAACATCATTTCAACCAATTTTTCCGTTGTATACGGGTGCTTTGTCTCACCGACCAAGTGGCCCTGACGGAGGACAGCCACGCGATGGCACAAGCCTTCCACATCTTCCAGTTTGTGCGAAACGAACAAGACGGTCTTTCCCTGTTCTGCCAGCAAGCGCAGGGCGGAAAATAGTTTCTCTTTCTGCGCGGCGCTGATACCGGTAGTCGGTTCGTCAAAAATAAGGGCACGCGCCCCCAGCCAGAGCAGGCGCAATATCTCCAATTGCTGGCGTTCGCCAACCGTCAGGGCGTCCACGTAGGCGTCAGGGTCGAGGGAAAAGCCGAACTGGGACGCCAGCAGTGTGAAGTCCCGCGCCGCTGTGGTCCGGTTTGGAAACAGCCCGCCCTCGTGACCCAGCACGAAGTTGTCAATGAGGCGCATTGGAGGGAAGTCGAGGGGGTCCTGGTGGAGCATCCCGATGCCATGCCGGATAGCATCGGCAGGGGAATGGATGATTACAGGGCGGTTATCCAGCAGGATTTGACCCTGGTTCGCCCGAATAAAGCCGGATAATACCTTCATCAAAGTGCTTTTGCCTGCGCCGTTCTCTCCCAGGATACCCTGGATGGTCCCGGCTGGGACGTGCAGGTTGATGCCAACATTGGCGTGCACCGCGCCAAAGGTCTTGTGAACATCGCGAAGTTCAACGTCCATGCAGCCATCCTGACAGGCGCAGCGAATGCGCCGGAGGAAAAGGCAGGGGGAAGGCCTATGCCTTCCCCCTGATTGGGTAAAACGAGACTACTCTGTAACGCTCTGGCCTTCCATGCCTTCGAGCAATTGCGGCAGGTACCAGACCTCCTGGTCAGTAGCGACAACGCCATCACCCAGATACACGGTGCCATCCTGCAGGTTGATCGGGCCGGTCCAGAGATTCAAACCACCGGCAAGTTCAGCAATGAAGGCATCCAGGCTGACGACATCCTCGGCGCTCAACGCCGGTCCGGCTACAAAACCGACCGCGCTTGTATCCGGGCTGTTGATGTCAGCCCAATCCGGCCCAAGCCACTGGAAGTCTGTGGCGAAGGCGCCGTCAACCGCGGCCTGGATGGTCGCCAGGTAAGCCGGACCCCAGTTGAAGTACGGCACGCCCAGGCAAATATCAGGCGCCTGGTCGCAGGCGCCCTTGAAATCGTAGGGGATCGCCCAAACGGCCTGGCCGGCATCGTGCAAACGCTTGGCCTCGGTGATGGCCTCGGTGGTGTCAATACCCGAGATGACCACATCATAGCCGTTGTTGAAGAAATCGTCCGCGACCTGGGTCGGGTCAGAGGTGAAGCCGGGGATGTTGAACCAGAAACCAATCCAGGTGACCTTGAACTCAAGGGTGGCGGGATCGTTGCCAGCCAGAGTCCAGCAGTACTTGGCGCCCAGATAAGCAGAGGCGGCCAAGCGGCGGGTCTCATCGTTGATTAACGGACCAAGGTAGCCGATCTTGCCAGTCTGGCTGGTGAGGGCGGCGGCGCAGCCGGCCATCATCTTGCCGTATTCCATGCGGCCCATGATGTTGACCATATTGGCCATGGGGATATAGGCTTCGCCATCCTGCCAGACCTGGTCACCGGAAGCCATGATCACAGGGATATCCGGGTGATCCTGGGCAAACTTGGTGGCCTCATCCTTCATGTCATCCGAGTTGAAGATGACCAGTTGGGCGCCTTGCGCAACCAGTTGTTCAGCCAGTTGCGAGGTGGTCGTGCCGGTGTACGCCGGTGATCCGGAGTAGACGTTTTCAAGATAGATCATCGTGGCGCCGGGGATATTCTGCTCAACATAGAGGCCGGCTTCATAGTGCGCCTGGCTCCAACCATGGTCATTGGCCGGCCCGACCAGTAGCATACCGAAGGTCAGGTTTTCACCAAGTGGGGCGAGCTGAGAACCACCGCCCCCGCCGCATGCCGAGAGAACCAGCACGGCGGCAACCGCCAAAAAAGTGAAACGGGTCAGATGCTTACACATATCTTACTCCTCCTGTCAAATAATAGAGTGAAAGGAATGGATCAAAACGCTGCCAAATTACAAACCTTGACGCGCCCCGAACAACCACCTCCTTTCTTCCACAGTGAAGAAGTTGATGATACTTGAACACTTTTATTCTATCACGGCCAATCACCTTAAACTATCGCACAATCCATGTGCCGGTCTCGCCCACTAACGCCCGGCCAATGTTCTCCGCGTTGGTGATGAGCGCCTGGGCGTTCGGATTGGCCTCCAGGA
>JACQYE010000043.1 GCA_016208355.1 Chloroflexota bacterium
CCGGGCGCGGCCCCTCGGCCATGGCCTCCACCTGGTTGTAGCCCACGTTGCGCACCCAGCCGGTCAGCCCCAACCGGGTTGCAGCTTCCTGGACGAAGGCGCGGACGCCGACGCTTTGCACGCGTCCCGTCACAATGAGGTGAAGGCGGAACAGGTCATTTGCGTTTGCGTTCATTCTCCCTACTTTCCCAGGAAGTATAACAATGGTGTGAGGGTCAGGGGACTCAGGATGGTGGAGACAAACACGATGGCGGTCACGAGCGAAGGTTCCAGGTCGTATTCGGAGGCCACGATGGTGGTCATCACCGCGGACGGCATTCCGGCCTCGGTGACCCCGGCCTGGCGCGCCGGGCCTTGCAGGCCGAAGAGGGCGGCTAACCCGAGTGCGAGGAAGGGACCCACTGCCAGCCGCAGGAACACCGGGATGCCAAGCGCCCGCAGGTTCCTGCTCCATTCGGCGCGCTGGAGTTCCAGCCCCAGCAGGATGAGCATACACGGGACAGCTGCCCCCGCAGCCAGGGTCACAGTGCGCTGGAGCGGGTCTGGGAGAACCCAGCCGGTGCGGACGAAGACCATCCCTAGAAGGATGGCATAAATCGCCGGGACTTTCAAGAGGCCAAGCAGGGCGTCCTTCGGGCGCATGTGTCCGAGCGAGGCGGTGAACACACCCAGGGAATAAAGCATGACATTGCTGGTGACGAAATAGATGCTGGCGTAGGCCAGGGCTTCCTGTCCGAAAGCAAAAGCGATGACCGGCAGTCCGTAATTCCCGTTGTTACCGATCATTGTGGTCAGGACGACTGCTGTCAGCGCGGCGCGTTCCAAGCGCAGGAGTTTCCCGGCCATGAAGGCCAGCCCGGCTGCGGTCAGCATGAGGCAGGCCGCAAAGCCCATCATCAGGGCGATCCTGCCGGGCGGCAACTGGCTGCGGGTGATCAGGTCAAAGACGAGGATGGGGCTGAAAACGTAGAAAACGACCCGCCCCAGCGGGCGGGGACTGACTTTCAGCGTCTTTCCGAGCGCGAAGCCTGCTCCGGCAAGGAGCAGGACGGGCAGGAGATTGTTGGCAAATATATTCAAGAGTGGCATTGTGCTTTAGGAAGACGAGTTATTCCTCTTCATCCTCGTTCGTTTCGATGTCGAGCAGGTCGAACTGGTTCAGGTCCTCGGTGAAGAACAGGTTTTCCAGGGCTTCTTCCAGGAAGTCAACTTCATCTTCGTCCGCCTCGATATCGAGCAGTTCTTCCAGTTTTGCCCGAACGCCTTCCCCGCCAATTTCCGAGAGCCCCCAGACGATCTCCCGGCGCATTTCCAGGTCTTCCTCGTCCTCGAGCAGGTCGAGCAGGGGCGTCCGGGCGGCGCCCATCCCCAGTTTCCCGGCGGCGCGGATGGCTTCGGAGCGGATATTTTCATCCTGGTTAAGTAGCTGCGCCAGGATATATTTCTCCCATTGTTGGTCACTGGAACGCCCCATGGCAAACAAGGCGCTGACAATCCAATCGGCTTCTTTGCGGCGGTAAGCGGTTTCAATGAGCGGCGGGACTTCCTCCCGCGAGGAGGCGCCAATCGCTTCCAGCGCCCGCCTGCGGATGAGGGATGTCGCCCCGGTCTGGGCGGCGGCCAGCAAATTCTCTTCGACTTCGCGCAAGGTTTCCGCCGGGATCTCCTCTACCTCGCCTGCGTAGACGAACAGGCCAAGGGCAGATGCGGCCGTGGCGCGTGCCTCGTTGTCTTCATCGCCATTGAGGATGTCGAGGTAGGCAGGGACGAGTTTAACATCCTGGCATTCCCACAACAACCGGATGGCATAGGTGCGGACACCCGCTTCCGGGTCGGCAAGCAAGGCGCGCGCCAGATCCTCGAAAGATGTCAGGGTATCGGCTTCGGCCAGGTTTTCCAGGTCCTCGAGCAGGGCCAGTTTGCGGCGCAGGGAAACCTGCGGCCAAACCCCCAGCACGGATTTCAGGTCCGCAGGTTCGAGGTCCGAGAAGTGTTGCAGGTAACGCGCGGGGAAGGGAGTGGCCTCGTCCAGCAAGGCCTGGGTCACTTGCGAAAAGGGAACGGTCTGGGGCATGCAAAATCCTAGAGCGCCGCTTGCTAGTCACGCGTCCAGCGCGACCTGCTACGGCAGGGTGATGTCAATCGGGTTGATGAAGTCTTTGACGTAGAAAAAGACCAGGAGAGCAATCAGCAGGATGAAAGCGGTGCTGTTGATGGCGATCTGGTATTTGGCCGGGATGGCGCGACGGAAGAGAAGTTCGGGCAGGAGGAAGAGCACACGCCCACCGTCGAGCGCCGGGATGGGCAGTAAGTTGAGCGTGCCGAGCGAGACGCTCAGGCCGATGATGACCATCAAGGTGTAGTAGGTGGGCTGGGTCTCGCCGCTGTCGTCCGGCTGGCGGCTTTGCACGTCGCTGGCAACCGCGGCCTGGAAGAAGTTCCAGATGGTGCGCGGGCCGCCGATCTGGCCCTCTTCAGGACGGGCTGTCCCGGCGATGAGTCGCCCCGGCAGGGAGAGCAAGTTGCCGATATCGCGACCAGTGACTTCGAGACTGTATGGCAGGGTGGCGAACCAGGACTTGGCGGGAACAAATGGATTGGAAAGGCGGACGCCCATCGGTCCGGAATCTGCCGGCCATTCGGTGCGCGGCGTGACGGTCACCTCCAGCACTTCCCCGTCGCGCGCCAGAACCAGCGCCATCGGCTGGCCGAGGTTCTGGTAGGTAATGGCGATCAGCCCTTCGGCAGTGGTGACGTGCTGGCCGTTGATAAGGAGGACAATGTCGCCCGGCAAAATCCCGGCCTGCGCGGCAGGCGCGCCTTCTTCCAGCGTGTAAATGGCTGTGGTGTTCTCATCCGGCACGCCGATCTGGGTGAACAGGATGCTGTAAGCCAGCACCGCCGTCAGCAGGTTCATTGTGACGCCTGCCAGCAGGACGACCAGCCGTCTCCAGGGTTTGGCGGCGGCCATGCCGCCCGGGATGGCCGGATCGTCTTCGCCCTTGATGCGCACGAAGCCACCCAGCGGCAGCCAGTTCAGGCTGAATTTTGTCCCTTTCCAGGTAAAGAGCGTGGCGATACGAGGCGGGATGCCGAATCCAAACTCCTCCACGTCAATTTTCATCCATCGGGCGGCCGCGAAGTGTCCGATCTCATGCACCAGGATCATCCCGGCAAAAACGAGCACAAACGTGATGCCGCCAAGCAGTCCAGTATTCATGTTACCTCTCAACGATAAATATGCGCGCCATGCGGCGCAGTCAGGTTTTTCGACGGCTGGATTATATCCGTTTTGGGGACTTTATTCCACTTCCACGAGCCGCGCCGGACCTCCCGCCTGCGCAGCCCGCACTTCCCGGACCCCGGGGATGCTCCCCACCATTTTGACAATTTTTGTCGCTGAGGCCTTTTCGCAGATCACGTGGACGTTCGGCCCGGCGTCAACGGTGGTGCAGGCGGGCTGCCCGTTGAGGCGTGCGGCGCGTACGGCCTGCATGACCGCCAGTGTGCCCGGCTGCCAATAGAACAACGGTGGGGACGAGGTCGTCATCACGGCGTGCATCAGGTTGGAATCAGCCTCGACGATGTCGGCAAAGGCGGCAAAGTCACGCTCCAGGATGGCACGGCGGCACAGGTCGAGACGCCGCGGGGCGTCGTTGACGCGGGCGGCCTGGAGGGGGCTGGTTCCGGCCAGGGCGTGACCCTCGGTGGAGCCGGTAGTTTTGTGGGCGCTGGAGAGGATTGCAATCACATCCACGAGCGGCCAGTGTTCTGGCGGGGCGATGGTGGCGGCGAAGGAATCCTCGTCAGAGGTCCCCGCGGTCCACTCGACGAATCCACCGGGGATGGAGCGGCAGGCCGATCCGGAGCCGCGCCGCGCCAGCCTCGAAAGCGCGCCAGGTTCGAGGTCCAGGCCCGCGGCTCGGGTGGAAGCCAGGGCCAGGGCGGCAAAAGCCGAAGCCGAGGAGGCGATCCCCGCCCCGGAGGGGAAGTTGTTCTCGCTGACCACCTCCGCCCGCAGGTCCAGGCCCGCCATCTGCCGGACAAGGTCAAGGAAGTTGGATACCCGCTGGAGCGCTCTGCCGGTGATGGGCACGCCATTCAAGGTTAGGGTATCCTTGCTTGACTTCCGGTTCTCATTCCATGTAATTTTTGTGCGTGTGAATAATCCATCCAGATTCATCGAAATGGAGCCATTGGACGGCAGACGGAAGGACTCGTCCTGGTTGCCCCAATATTTGACGAAGGCGATGTTGGGATGGGCAAGGGCAGCAGCGGAAGCCATTATTTGATCGTTTTCCGGGCGGCTTTTTTCTTTGGTTGCTCTTCGACGACCCGGGAAGCCTGTGCGGGACGCCGCAAGGCAACCCATGCCGCGCCCATGCCGGCGGAGGTCACCAGCAGGTCAATGATCCACCCGATGTAGGGGAGGGAGCGCAGCAGGGCGTAGACAACTGTCCCGGCTAGAAGGGCCAGCAGGTTCACCCAGAATGCTTTGCGGCGGATGAAAAGGCTGAACAGCCAGGATGCGGCCAGGTAAATCACGATGATCTTGGAACCGAGGGCAATGAAAAGCCCCAGCCCGACCATAGCGATGAGCAGCGCCGAGAAGGCCAGCACCCACAGCGCCAGCGTCACCTGCCATAGGCCGAGGAAGTTCAACCCCAGCCCAACGGCGAAAATGAGGATGAACAGCAACAGACCAACGATGAACAGGTTGAAGGCCACCACCAGCACGACCAGCCCGATTCCGAGCGTCTGCCAGGGATGGGACTTGAGCGACTCGCCAGAGCGTTCGAGCGGCTTGCGCGCCAGCCAGAGGCCCAGCAGACCGAAGATGAAGAGCACCGCCCAACTGCGCAGGAGACCGAATCCCCACTTGCCCCAGTCGAAGGTCGGGAGCGGCTCGAGGAATTTAATGCGCAGGTGACGCAATGGGACGAAACCCTGCGGGGCGGTATCCGGCGCGGGGGTCTCGAAGTGCAATTCCAGGGTCAGTTCCTCGAAACCGAGCAGACGCATCAGGCCGTTGTAGAGTTGGATGGGACCGAGGGCGGTGTGCAGGTCGCCGCCAATTTGCCCGTTGAGACCGGCGTCCAGGCCAACGGCGTAGAGATGGCGGCCGATCAACGAATCAGCGCCGCTCGTCAGGCTGACGGTGGCGGCATAGAGGTCGCGCTCCAGTACGGATTGCGCGGGCAGGTCGAGGGTCAGGGCCACGGCATAAGCCGCGCCGCTAACATCACCACCCACAGCCGCGTTTTGGGCGATGAGCACGAGACTCCCGTCCACCGTCCCATTGACGATTACTTGGTTCCCGAGGATGAAGACGTTGCCTTTGACCGTGCCCTCGATGACCACGGTCTCGCCAAAGAGCACCACGTCGTGCTCCACCACCGTCCCAACAGGGATGGTGTCACCGTAGAAGATACCATCGTCCGCCGCGGCGACCGGGACGGGCAGGGAAAAAGCGAGCAACAGGGCAGTGAGAAGGATGGGAAATATTTTGGGTTTCATGGGAGCCTCCGCAGGGTGTGTACGCCTTTATTGTACAATCATTTTGGCAGTTGAGTGAGGCGAATTTCGTAGAGGTTACACCCTACAGGCACGCAAGGCCCGATTTCATTGTAAAATAAAATGGTTTCCTTCCAGAAGAATGCGGCAGACTTGCCCTCGTCCAAACGATGAACCATGAATAAAGCGCTCGAATTCATCTCACGGGTATGGAATTTCATCAGGCTCACCCGCTTTGTATTCCTGTTGGGTGGGTTTTTGCTCTATGCCCTCGGCGCGGCCAGTGCAGCACGGATGGGCGCTCATATAAACCTGGCCGCGTACTTGATCGGGCAGGTGGTTGTGACGGCCATCCAGTTAATGGCCCAATATTTGAATGAATATTACGATATTGAAGTTGACCGTCTGTCAGCAGGATCCCGGACCTGGTTTTCCGGCGGTTCCGGTATCCTGGCAGCCGGGGGTGTGCCGCTCTCTACGGTCCGGACCGCTGCACGTATTTGCGGCCTGGTTGCGCTCCTGAGTGGCATCCTGGCAGCCATCCTCTCTCCCTGGACGATTCCCATTATCCTGCTCAGTTTTCTTGGGGCCTGGTTTTACTCATCGCCGCCGCTCTCCCTGATGTCATCCGGGTGGGGCGAACTGACCACTTCTTTGATTGTCGCTATGCTCGTACCTCTGGTCGGATACACGATCCAGGCCGGTCTTCCACCGGTCGAGTTATGGCTGGTCGTGATACCGCTGGTCCTGGTTCATGCCGCGATGCTGATCTCGTTTGAAATTCCCGATCACTCCGCAGACAGGTTGGTGGGCAAACAAACGCTTACGGTCCGCCTGGGAATTTTTAGAGCCTCCAGGCTCATGCAAGTTCTGATTGGTTTATCCTTCCTGTTTCTGATTGTGCTGACGCTTTTCACGGAGTACCCTGTGCAATGGATGTGGGTAGCGATACCGCTGGCAATCTGGCAAATGACATATATAAACCAGGTCGTCCGTTTACCCACCCGAACTCGTTACCACCTATTGACTGCCGGCGGCGTTGGTCTTTTTTCGCTCCTGTCCCTAATGGCATTGTTGGGTGTCGTCTTGGAGGCACTGGCGAATTCGTGAAAGATTACCCTGCACGATTACCCTGCACGTTCAAGACGCAGGGCGGAGGCAAAATCGGAACCCGCCGGTTCCTGGAAGAGACGCAAGTCAAAGAACGCGGCTGCGGCCAGGAGATGGTCAACGATCTCAGCCTGGATGCGTTCGTAGTCGTTCCATTTGGTCGTCTTGGTGAACATGTACATTTCCACCGGCAAGCCGGTGGAGGTTGGAGCCAGCTCGCGTACAATGAGGTCCATTTTCTTGGTGTGGATGTCAGGGTGGTTTTTTAGGTAGGCCTCGATGTATGCCCGGAAGATTTCCATGTTCGTGATCTGCGGGCCATCGAGGGGTGAATCAAGGGGAGCGTTGTCGCTTTTGTATTCATCTGCCAGGACTCGACGTTTAGCAACATACCCGGCGATCAGGTCAATTTTGGCATACCGCTCGATCATCTCCGGGGTGCAGAAACGTACTGCGTTCTGGTCGAGGCGGATGGAGCGCATGATGCGCCGCCCGCCGCTTTCCTGCATCCCACGCCAGTTTTTGTAGGCTGTCTCGATGATCTTGTGGGTGGGGATGACAGTGATGGTCATGTCCCAGTTCTGGATCTTGATTGTGTGCAGGGTCATGTTTGTAACCACTCCGTCAGCCTCATATGAAGGGACCTCCAGCCAGTCGCCTTCCTTGACCAGGTTATGGGCTGAGATTTGGATGCTGGCAATGAGCGCCATGATGGTATCGTGGAAGATGAGGAGAAGGACAGCAGTCAATGCGCCCAGTCCGCTCAAGAGCAGGAGCGGGGATTCGCCAGTGATGAGTGAAATGCTGAGTATGATACCCACCATGAGGATGACGATCTTGGCGATATCCAGGTATCCTTGAATGCTGACACCTGTGAAAGAAGGGCTGCTTTCATATATTTGATTGAAGGCGTCCATTAATCCGTTCAGGGTCAGGATGGTGATCCATAGAATGAAAAATAGAGCAACTTTTTCGATGATTGGCTGAACATCGGGTGCAAGATAGGCAAAAGCGTAAGCAATGGCGAAAGGAGCCAACAAGGAGGCGCGATACGGGCGCAGTTTCTTGACGATGATATCGTCGTATTTGTTTTTTGTCCGGGTCGTCACATATATCAGCCCGCGCCCGAAGATGAGTCGGGTCAGCAGGTAGATTAAGAGGAAGAGTAGCGCAGCCACGCCGAGAGCGAGGGGGGGATTTGCAACGATCCAGGCTTGGATATCGGGTAGTTCCATTTTGACGTCCTTTGAATAAGCGGATAATTAGGATGTATTATATCAAATAGTAAACAAAAAAGTGCGACGCACATTCGTTGTGCGTCGCACTTTTTTTGAGGTAGTTTCTATCGCCAATACAGGTTGGTGATATAGAAATAATCCCCGTTTGTCAGGATGCTTTCATCATAAAGGATTAATCTCTCTCCAGTATCTAGGTCGGTTTGGAAAATGCTAATCGAAAACTGGTTATCAGGGGTGACATTGGTCAGGAAGAACAGCACCCGATTCCCATCAGGGGCCCAAACCAAGCGGGGACTCAATGAACCGCTCACACCATCCATTTTCCCGAAGTCATACAGGATGCCATTCGTGAGGTTAAGCATGTACGTTTGTATGCGCTGGGACTTTTCGAAGTAAGCGCTATAGATATCGTAAGTAATAAAAAGATTATTATTGTCGGGCGAGAAGGCATAATCGCGCACGTCCGGGTAGATCATGAAACCGCCTTCTTCCGGGAAGTAGACAATCCTGCGGCTGGGAATGCCCTTATCGGGCTCTTCGAGTAGGAGGTAGCCGATGTGGTAGTAATTATCTTGAGTGGCCGCGGCCGGATTAAGGAAGGCCATTATCTCCCCGCTGGGAGAGAAGACCGGACGAGCATATGATTCCATGTAAGTGGTAGTTTGGCCGGGGTCGAGACGAAATACTCCGCCGGATTGGCAAAAATCCTTGGATGTACATGTGCCGCTGTCAAAATAAGTTTCCCCATCCCGCGTGGACGGGAACAGGTTGAACGCCGCGCCTGCTTCCGTCTGAAGAGGGTTGTTCTGGTCTATGAGGACGATCGCGCTGTCGTCGCTGTTCCAGTAGGCGCCTTGCTTACCCAGCCATAAGAATGAATTACTGACCAGGTCCGCCGAGGCATCCGCCAGGTTGATCTCGTAAAGGTAGTTTGCCTGATTGACCAGCAGCCGCTGGCCGTCCTCGCTGACATCTTGCAGGTCAAAGCCTTCGCCAAGCACCAGGGTCAGCTCCTGGGCTGCATAATTGTAAGCGTACACGCCCTGGGAGGTTAGGACGCCGTCCTTTGAACTGGCGGTGGCAAAGAAGATACAACCTCCGTCACAATCAGGAGCAGTGACTTGCGGTCCGGTTTGAGAAACAGGACCCGGCGCGGGCGTGGAAGTCGCGGAGGTGTTTCCAGGGTCTGTGTTGCTCCCCGTATTCCCGACCTCGACAGCCTGCCAGATCGTATACAGGGCGCGCAGGGCCAGGGTATTTTTTAAGTCATACCCTTCCTGGCTCAGGTGGAAGCCGTCCCGGTTCGGGTCAATCCCGGCGCTATCGAGGTCTTGGGCGGCCCGCCAGAAATTGACCACCGGCACATCATAGTCGAGCGCCACCCGTACGGTAGCGGGATTGATGACATGTGTGCCTTCGTCCACTTCTGCGGCGTCGGCCTTGGTGAGCAGGATCGGTATACTGCCATGCTCAATGACATAGTCGAGGATTCCGCGCAAGTAAGTTTCGTAGCGTTCGATTGTATATTGGTCGAGCCAGGTTTCCAGAGTGATAAATACGTAAGCCGGATTGTTCAGGCGGTACTCGCAGGTGAGGGGAGTCTCACCGGGTTTGCAAAAATGCGGATCAGCCTGGATGGGGGTCAGGAGCGATGCAGCCGTAAATCCCCCACGCGAAGTCACACTCCAGCGGTCGAAGGAGGCCTCGAAATAGTTTAGCGCATCCCATAGATAGCTTTCCACACTGTCGGGTACCAGCGTTTCTTGTCCGAACGGACCCAAGAACACATAGGGAATTGACTGGCAATCGCCAAGCACTGAAAAACTTTGGGGATTGCGACCCTGGGACTGACCATCCTGGTAAATTTGAAACACGCGCTCGCTCACCTCGGGCATAATGGGGACGTCCCGCCAATCAATATCCGCCCTCTCTGGAGTTTCGGTCGCCGAAGTTGTTTGCTCGGTGGAAGTGGGCGATTCGCTTCCGGGAACATTTTCCAACAATTCTGGCGACGCGGTAACCGATGCAGTCTCGTCGGGCGGCATTTCTGTAGAGGCGCTATTATCAGGTGTACAGGCTGCCAATAGAAGGATGGCTGACATAATCAGGATGCGTAGTCTCAAACGGGTGGGCTGCATTTCCTTTATTTCCTTTTGAAAAAATAGTGACGCGCCGCAGCCCTACATTTGCGGCGGTCTGACTGTGGGGGGATGCTCGGTATGAAACAGACAGATTCTAATCACTGGCAGACTGAAAGTCAATCACCGCCGCGCCGGTCAACTCACCGGAGCGCAACCGACCGAGGGCCTGCTCTGCGTTTTCGAGGGGGAAGGTCTGCACCTCGGCTTTCACCGGCACCCGCGGGGCGAGGGCGAAAAACTCCTCGCCGTCGCGCTGGGTCAGGTTGGCCACCGAGCGGATGATGCGTTCCTCCCAAAGCAGGGAATACGGGAACGACGGGATATCGCTCATGTGAATCCCCCCGCAAACCACCACGCCGCCTTTGCGCGTGGCTTTCAACGCCTCCACTACCAACGCGCCCACTGGGGCGAAGATAAGCGCCGCATCGAGCGATTCGGGCGGCTGGACGTTGGAATCTCCAGCCCAGTTCGCGCCGTGGCGCAAGGCGAATTCCTGCGCGGCTTGGTCGCCGGGACGGGTGAAAGCGTAGATCCTTTTTCCTTCGTACCTGGCAATTTGGGAGATGAGATGAGCAGCCGCGCCGAAGCCATAAATTCCCAGAGTCTCGACGTTTTCCCCGGCCATGCGGTACGTACGGTATCCGATGAGTCCCGCGCATAACAAGGGAGCTGCTTCAATATCTGAATACGTCTCTGGCAGGGGGAAGCAGAAACGCTCGTCGGCGACAGTGTATTCGGCGAACCCACCGTCCACGTGGTAGCCGGTGAAAACCGGGTGGTCGCACAAGTTTTCCTGACCGCGTTGACAGGCTGGGCAGGTTCCATCCGCAGACCCCAGCCAGGGCACACCGACCCGTTCCCCGGTCCGGAAGCGGGAAGCGCCCGGCCCGAACTCAGCCACAATGCCGACGATCTGGTGTCCCAGCACAAGGGGGAGTTTCGGTTCCGCCAGTTCGCCGTCGGCGATGTGGAGGTCGGTGTGGCAGACGCCGCAGGCGCGCACCTTGAGCAGCACCTGTCCTGGTCCCGGCGCTGGGATGGGTAATTCCGCTAATCTGAGCGGAGTGTGGAGGGCGTCTAGCAACATCGCTCGCATGGTGTGGGGATTTATCATTTTCGCATAGCCAGTAGCACAATAGTCATTCCAGGTTATATTTTTTCAACAGGTTTTCGATATCCGGAATTTCCCTGGCAGCCTGGCGCAGAATTTCGAAACTGCGGTTGACCAGCAGGTCGAGCCGCTCTCGGGAGACTTCCAGCCCGGAATCGGCTTCCTCCAGCACCTTCACGATATTGCCACGCAGACCCGATGCACGCCGCGCCCAGTACGAGTCCACAGAGAGGCGCTCGAGGCGGGAGGTGAGCAGACGGAGGAGTTCAACGTGAGAGTCTTCCATGCCTGGCATTATAAAGCAAGAGCACTCTCGCGAGCGCTCCTGGTTTTTCTTGAATTATTCTATTTAATGATTCAAGAATTGTTCGGTTGACTTTATCAGCATCTGACGCTTGTCGTGGAAACCCACACCGGCGGCCTCCATGCCAAGCAAAACACTGCCCACCACTGGCGGGGCATTTAACCGCACCAATTGAGCGCCGGGGGAAGTTTTGTGGATGACATCGCCCAGGCTTTCGGCGATAAGTGGATGACCATCAAAGATACTGCCGATGAGCACCACGTCGAAGGTGTCGTTTTGAAGACCAAGTTGGGTAGCAACCCCGGCGGCCATCCCGCCAAGTTCTTTTCCGGCCCAACGCATCACATCCAGCGCTTGCGGGTCGCCCTGGCGGGCAGCCTCGAAGGTGAGCAGGATCATCGCCGGGTCAAAATTGTAGCGTCCAACATAAACTCCCTCGATAAGGTCGTCCAGGTTTTGAGCGCCCGTCTGCCGGAGGAAGGCCTGCGACAGGGCGGTGGCTGGTCCGCGCTTCGTCCATTCAAAGTTGATCGCGCGCATGGCGCGGGCCAGGATATCGAACCCTCCGGCTGCCTCGCCGGACCAGTGGCTTGCCCCGCCCACCACGCGTCCCTCCCGCTGGTGGTCTTTGCTCCAGCCGCGGCAGTTGCATCCCGTGCCCGAGACGACGGAAATGCCCCAGCCATCCTCCGACCCGGCCACAATCCCCAGCACAGTGTCATTGACGATGATGGGCGGAGAGGCAAGACCGAGCGGGGCAATGGCATCCAGGTGAGCCTGCTTCTGGCTGGGCCAGTCGAACCCGGCCAGCCCCATGCCTGCCCCGGCAATCTGGCTGATGGCCAGGCCAGCCTGAGCAAGCGCCTCACTGGTCACTTCGCTCAGGGCGCAGGTCAGGCCGTCATAGCCCACGGCTTCCCAGTTTCCGGGTCCTGCGGAGGCGAAGCCGAGCGCCCGGCCGGTCTCGTCTGCAACCAGGGCGTGGGTCTTCGTACCACCTACGTCTACTCCCAAAAAGTATCTCATTACTCATCCTCGGCAACGATGGATTCAAGCATGAGGCAGGTTCACCCGTTTCGCATTAGGTTTCGCAAATCACGGTAGCCAATCACCTGTAGGCCGGAATTCTTCAGAAAAGCCTTCAGTTCTTCGCTCATGAACGTTTTATAGTTTGCAACCCGGCTGGGCCAGTCGGGGCAAATGGCGCGCAGTTCGGGGGTGTCTGTCGAGGGGTGGATGATAAAGTGGGTCAACCCTGCCGGGAGGTCGCCAAGTAGTTTTTCCGCGATCTCGAATTGTCCCTCCGGTTTATCTAAGGGCATTCCTACCATGTTATCCACCAGCGGCAGACCCTGTTCTTCCAGTCGGGCAGTGAACGCGGCGAAACCGGCGGCAGTTTCCGGGTCCAGGCCGATACGCTGGTAGACTGCTGCGTCGCCGCGCGGTACCATCACCGGAAGGCGATTCTGCATGGCGGTCTGGATGTAGGCCGGGATGAACTTGGGATGGGCGACCGTGCCCATGTGCGTATCCATGTGGGTGGCGTCCACACCCCAAGCGAGCGCTTTCTGGACCTGGATCTGGAGTTCCACCATGACAGCTTCCGCGTCCCCGTGGGCCTGGGTCTCCTCCGCGGAGCGCCAGAAGAAGCCATCTTCGTCCACCATGCCAGTGGCGGGGTCAAGCGTGGAGAGCGGACGCCAGCGGTAGGCATCCCACTCGGCGGTCAGGGTGGCATGCACGCCCATGTCCACGCCGGGGTGGAGGCGGCAGTACTCGGCGGCTGGTGCAGCCCACGGGCAGGGCATCATAATGGCGCCGGACGAGATCGTACCGTTCTCCCACAGGTCGGCGTACGCCTGGAGGGAGGCCTGGCACATGCCGATGTCGTCCGTGTGGATGATGACCAGGCGGTCGGCGTCTGAGAAACCAAGCTTCTTGAGAAGAGGATTGGGGTTCATGGGTGTCTCCTATTTGAAAAACTGCGGTAAATATTCCCTGTTTGTTTCCAGCATATCGTCGAGCACTTCCTGCACCTTGTCTGCTTTGGGACCGAGCGGATGGGCGAGCAGGGCCTGGTAGGCGGCGTTGCGGTCGCCGTTGACAGCCGCCTCGACAGCCAGAAGTTCGTAAGCCTTGACGTGGGCAATCAGCCCGAAACAGGACTGGGGCAGGGGCGCGGCCGGGATGGGGTGGATTCCCTGCCGGTCAATCTTGCAGGGCATTTCCAGCACCCAGTCTGCAGGCCATTCCTTGACCGCGCCGTTGTTGCGCACATTGGCCACTTCCACGCGGCCAAGGTTGTTGAAGTGCGAGTCCACCAACTGGGTGGCGAGGGTGGAGTAGTAAGCCCCGCCGCGTTTCATCAGGTCAGCAGGCGGTTCGGTCAGCGCGGGGTCAGAATACTGGCTCAAGAGACCTTTTTCGATCTCGATGACCTCCTCGCCGCGCGAGGGCGGCCAGGCCTGTTGCTCGGCAAGTTTGTGATC
>JACQYE010000184.1 GCA_016208355.1 Chloroflexota bacterium
CGGTGATGCTGACCTGCGCGGCAGGTTGACCGGCGGGCACCGTCGGGGCGGGCTGCGTGGCTGCCGGCTGTGGCATGGGCACACCAGGCTGAGCGCCCTGCTGCTGGTCGGCGATGCGCTCGGCTGCCTGCATCGTGGCCGCAACCGCCGTGGCAGCCGCGATCTCCATCTCCTCCGGGCTGGCAGGTTGCACGGGGGCGGCAGTCGAGAGATTGCAGGCGGTGGTCAGGATGAATAGCGCGATGACGAAAATGGCGATGGACGCATGTCTGCTTGGTGGGTGATTGATCAAATCTTTTATTTTCATGGCTTCCTCCGAATGAGTGAATAGGGTTATTTCAGGATATTGTTTCCGGGCTTTTTCGGCTGGTCTGGCGGTTGGCGGACCGGGGAAAAGATTTGAATGAAAGGGACCACCTGCTGGATCTCCTCGATCAGGAGCGAGCGGCCGCTGTTGACATGGTCGATCCTCCCCCGCCACGACCCGTCACTGCGGGCGGCGCCCCAGATGCGTATCACGAAGACTTCCGAGTCAGGATGTTTCATTCTTTCTTCCCTTCCAAGCGGCAGGAACAATAAAAACTGGTGCCTGCCTTCATGCACCAGTATACAAAACCGTCATCTGCAACTTATCTATATTAGAGGTGAGCGGATCAATCCACCCCGCCAGTTTTCTGCGTGTTTTTTTGTTCGAGGAGGGCAATATCCCTCTCCACGGTGCGCAACCCGACCCCGAGGGCGTCCGCTAGGTTCTGGTGGGTGGGGGCGGCACCTTGTTTGTGCGCCTCGCTTAGCAGGCGCAGCAGGCGGCGCTGGCGCTGCGCCACCCTGCCTTTGATCCGCCGATCTTCCAGGCAGTCAACCGTCCAGGTCACCGCGACCCTTTCCGCCTGGTTCTCCAGGGAGGGAAGATCCACGCTCACTCGTGAGGGAGCCAGCGCTTGCCATGCGGCAACGATCAGACGGTGTTCGGGCACGCCTTCCAAGCTTAGGCCGCGCTGTTCGGGAGAGAATTCCTCCAGCGCCTGCTGCAGGAGGTCGTACGCTTGCTGCACAGCATCTTGGGCCTCGGGTGTACGCCCGGCTGCCTCCAACACCTGCGAATGCCAGAAAGGAATGAGGTACGCCTGTTCGATGCCGGGCTTCAGGCGAGCCATGGCTTCCCGAGAGGACTGGAGCGCAGCTCTGGTCTCCCCCTCCTTGAGCAATGCCAGGGCGCGCAAACAGATGATGGGCGGCTCCAGGTCGGTGAGGCCGTACTGCCTGCAGTCACCCATGGCATGGTCGAGGTGTTTCTTTGCAGCGAGAGCTTGGCCGGCCTCTAACTCCACCATGGCAAGTTCCCGCTCGGCTTGCACCGCCAGGAAGTGTTCCCCGGCTTTTTCGAGCATTTTCAAGCCTTTACGGGCATGGCGCAGGGCTTGGGGAAGATTACCCTGCTGGCGGTGGGATTCTGCCAACACAATCAGCCCCTGGCCCTCGCTGAGCGCATCCCCGATCTGGCGGTAATACGCCAGGGCAACTTCCGCATCCGCGGAAGCTTGCAGGGTATCACCGAGGAATGTGAGAGAAATGGAGGCGCGATTGAGGCAGACCTGCGCCTCCCCGCGCCGGCTCTGGATGTGCCGGAAGATTGCTATCGCCCCGTCGTAACAATCTAGCATCCTGCCCATCTTCGCCTGGAAGTAAAACAGTGTTCCCAAGTTTACGAGGCTGCGCGCTTCACCGTATAAATAGCCGAGTTTTCGGCTGAGATTCAACGCTTCTTCATAGGCGCTGGTCGCTTCCGCTAATTCCCCTTTCTCCATGTGCAGGATGCCGAGCAGGTTAAGGGTTTCCACCTCCCCTAGCGGGTCATGTTCCTGCCGGGCTACATCCAGAGCGTGATCAAGCTCATGGAGCGCGGCGGCATAGTCCTTGAGGCCGAGCAGCGCATTCGCTAGGGCGCGGCGGTACTGGAGTTCGGTTTCTTTCCCCTCTGCCTGCCCGCTCAGGGCGATGGCTTCCTGCAGGAGAGGAATGCTTTCCGCTATCTGGCCGCGCCAGTTGCAGATCGTGCCCAGGATGGAGAGCGCCACAGCTTGGAGGGTGGCATCACCCGCCTGCCTTGCAAGTTCCAACGCCTGGTGGGCCGTCATGTCAGCCTCTGCGTACCGATTGGTATAGACAAAAAACCAAGCCTGGCGGGATTGGGCTTCCGCCAGCCGGAGGGGGTCATCGCAGGCAAGCTGAAGCATGGCTTGCAGGTCGCCGGATTGAGCTTGGCGGTTTCCCAGGATTTCCTGCACCTTCTCCCGGTCGCGCAGCAGGTCAAGATGGCATGGTATGGAAGGCGGCATTTTATCCAACAGGGCAACAGCGGTATCGAGATGAAATAAAGCGGTTGAATACGCATGCGCGGAGGTTGCCTGGTCAGCGGATCTGTGATGATAGTGAACCGCTTTTTTCCATTCCTGGCATTCCGTGTAATGGTGGGCAAGCACCTCCACCTGATCCGGGTACATTGTTTCCAGGGCTGCAGCAACGCTGAGATGGCGTTGGATGCGCTCTTCATTGTCCATCTCGCCATAGGCCACCTGGCGAATGATCTCATGATTGAAGCGGTAGGCTGCCGGTGTTTCCTCCAAAATATGCCGCTGGGAAAGGTCTCGCAGGGCTGCCAGCAAGGTCTCCGTGGAAAGCCGGGAAACGGCGCGTAATATGGTAATGTCAAACCGATTCCCCAGGATGACGCACGAATGCAGCACTTGGCGATCGTCAGCGGGCAGCTGGGAGAGGCGCCGTGCAATCACCCGTTCCACGAGCGGAGGCAGGGGCAGTTCACCATAATCTGTTGTCGTCTCATCCCAGGGCGTGGTCCATTCCCCCTGGTCATTCCGGGTTAGCAATCCTTCATCCTGAAGGGTGTGCAGGACTTCGAGCACGAATAATGGGTTGCCGTCCGTCTCGCTGTAGATTCGATTTTCAAACAAGGGGGCAGTGCTGTTGAGAGCCAGGGTAAGGTGGATCAGCTCCACCGTATTTGCCGGGTCCAGGCGGTCCAGGCTAATTCTTCGAGGTTTTCCACTTTTATCCAAGGCTTGCAACTTCTCCCAAACGCTGGAATTGGAACGCGCCTCTTCGCTGCGGTACGAGCAGATCACCAGAATCCCGCAAGCGCCCAACCTCGGCAGCAAGGCCGGCAGGAGCAACAGGGAGTCCGGATCCGCCCAATGAAGATCCTCCAAGATGATCACGAGAGGTATGATGCTCATCCACCCTTTTAGAAAACGAAAAAAAGCCTCTGTCAGGCGGGCTGGTTCTTCCTGGGGTTCAAGGGGGGAGGCATTCACCAAGCTGGGGCTGAAGGTCGAGAGTTTCGGCAGCAGCGGCTTGAGAACCTGCAGCCAGAGGGGCTCCACGACAAGTTTCAACTGCTCCACGCGCAAGGAAGACAGGCCACTTTCCATCGCTTCAACGACCGGGGCGTAAGGTTTCGAGGCCGCAAGCTCGCTGCCGTGACCCCACAGAACCTGTGCCCCCCGCCATTCCGCGTCGCGGGCAATTTCCTGGAGGAGGCGGGTTTTACCAATACCAGTTTCCCCTTCAACAAATACCAAGCCTCCCTGGCGGTTGAGACTCGCTTCCACGAACGTCAATAATTCTGCCCTTTCCTTAACCCGCCCCACCAGGGGAACGTGAATGGGATGGCTCTGTCCAAGCTGGACTGGGCGCCGCGTTTCGAAACCCTGCGGCAGGTAGGCTGCCATTTCTTCACCGCCCCGCCGCGAGATTTCCTGGACAAGGGCAAGGGTCTCGGGCGCCGGATCGATGCTTAACTCTGTGCGCAGGAGACGCTGGCAGGTTTCAAATTGTTGCAGGGCTGCCTCGGGGCGGTTGAGAAGGTGCTGCAGGCGCATCACCTCGCGATGTGCCGATTCGTGCAGGGGATCGCTCTTCACCAGAGCCAATCCCAGTTCCAGGGCTTCCTGAAAATGTCCAGCTGACTTTTCCAGCAGCATCAATTTCTCAAGGATCTGCTGGTGGAGCAATCGCAGGCGCTCGCGCTCCAGGATCACCCAATCATCGTACACAGCCTCCAGCAGGTCGCCGCGGTAAAGCCGGATAGCATGATTAAGGGAGTCAATCACTGCGCCGGATTTCCCTTCCGGAGCGGACCGTGGTCGGACATTTCTTTCAAATTCCTCGATATCGATCCACAGGTCTGCTTCCTCCAAGATGCCGATCGATTCGCCATTCGTTGCGATCAGCCCCGGGAGGCTACTGCGGAGATGCCATACTGCCTGGCTGAGGGCACGCCGCGCCCGGTCTTCGGAATGATCGGGCCAGAAGATACCTGTCAATACAGCGCGCGAGTGGATCCGCTGTCGCTGGAGCAACAGGTACGCCAGCAAGTTGCGTGCAGTCGTGGAGGAGGGCAGGGGGATGCTTTCCCCGCCGCGATGGATGGAAAGAACTCCGAAAAGGAAAACCCGGTAGAAAGGATCGGATGGCTGGCTTTGTTTATCCATGAATGGATTAATCATATACCAGCCCCGTCCTCCAGTCCCATGCCCTCGTGGTTTGTTTCTGCATCGAATACCCCGGTGGTTCGATCAGGGCGGCCCAATCTAGTATTTTGTTGTTCATGACAATCCTCCTTTCTCTTTTTCGGGAAAGGAACTGAAAGGAAAAGTCTAAATCAGAGTCACATGTTCTATTTGTTTTCCATGTTTGCAGTATAACATTTATCAACTCACTTTCAAGAGAAATTCGGTTGAAACCAGAGCGAGAAACCCACCTCACCACGGCCATTGAAATGGCGTGGCTTGCGGTAGGTTACCGTCGGTCACGCTGAAAGCATGCCCTGCTCCCGCAGACTCTGTTGCCCGGCAAAGTTTGCATCCCCCTCCCGCCTGTGCTAGAATCACCTTATCTTGATCGGTATTGGAGTCAGACATGACAGAGATGGTGGAAGTCCTGATAGATAGTATCCGGGTCAGCCTGATGTCGCCACAGCGGGTGGTGGTTCTGCGCCAGCGCGATGTGGAACGTTACCTGCCCATCTGGGTCGGGCCGTATGAAGCCGAGGCCATTACCATTGCCCTGCAGGAAGTGGAAACAGCCCGCCCGATGACCCAGGACTTGCTGAAGAATATCATCGTCATCTTTGGCGGCAGCGTGTTAAGGGCAGAGATCGTGGCACTCAAAGAGGATATTTTCTACGGCAACATCGTCGTGGAACGTGAGGGCAAGATTTTCGACATCGACTCGCGCTCCTCCGACGCCATCGCCCTGGCAATCCGCGCCCACGCCCCGATTCTCGTCCACCGGGCCGTGATGGACGCGGCGGCGATTGTCCCGGAAAAAGATATCCAAGACCAGGACGAGGCAACCCCGCCGCCAACGATAACGTCGGAACAGGCTCCGGGTCCGGCTGACGAAAAACGCCTTGATGTGTTCGAGGATTTCCTGAAGAAACTCGGCGGCGAGTCCGGCCCGAAGACCCCGTCCTGACCCCGGCCGCGCCTCCCCAAACGGCAGAGGGGACCTCCTTCCCGTCCACACCCGTCATCCCGCACAACCGGGAAGCCGAGGAAGCCGTGGTGGGGGCGGTGATGATCAATCCGGAGGTCTACTACGACCTGGCGCAATTCCTCCAGCCGGACGATTTCTACATCGTCCGCCACCGCTGGATCTGGGAGGCGTTCAATCGCCTGCACGAACGGCGCGTCCCGGTGGACTTCCTGACCGTGACCGAGGAACTGGAAAGCGCCGGGCAGTTGGGCGAGATTGGCGGCCCGGCGTACCTGACGGCGCTCATCAACCAGGTGCCCACCTCCCTGCACGCCGAGGCCTACGGACGCATGGTGGAGGCGACCTCCATCCGCCGCCGCCTGCTGACCGCCGCCAACCAGGTGGCGACCCTGGCCTACAACGAGGGCGAGGTCATCGAGAACGTGATGGAGGAGGCGGAGAAATCCATCTTCAACGTCAGCGAACGGCGGCTCAAGAAGGACCTCCAGCCCATCTCCGCCGTGTTGAGCGACTACTATGACCGGATTGACGAACTTGCCAAACGCCCGGAAGATATTTTCGGCGTCCCGACCGGGTTCATTGACCTCGACCGCATGTTGACCGGCATGCAGCCCTCCGACCTGCTCATCATTGCCGGGCGTCCGGGGCAGGGCAAGTCCGGTTTCCTGCTCTCGGCAGCCAGGAACGCGGCCTTGCTCCACAAAAAGCGCGTCGCCATCTTCTCGCTAGAAATGTCCAACGAACAGGTTGTCCAGCGCCTGCTGGCGCAGGAGACCGGCATAGACAGCCAGCGCCTGCGCAACGGAAAACTGCACGAAGAGGAATGGCCGCTGCTGACCCACGCCATCGAGGTCTTCGGCGACACACACATCTATCTCGACGACACGCCTGCCCTCACCCCGCTGGCGCTGCGGACGAAGTGCCGCCGGCTGCAAATGGAATTCGGCATTGACCTGGTCCTCCTGGACTACATCCAGTTGATGGGCGGCGACACGCGCACCGATAACCGCGTCCAGGAAGTCTCTTACATCTCGCGCAACCTGAAAGTGCTGGCGCGCGAACTCAACGTCCCGGTGCTGGCCGCGGCGCAACTCAGCCGCGCTGTAGAGCAGCGCACCGACAAACGCCCGGTGCTCTCGGATTTGAGAGAATCTGGATCACTCGAGCAGGATGCAGACATCGTCATGTTCATCTACCGTCCCGACCAGTACGAAAAGGACACCGTCAAGCAGAACGTGGCCGAGATCATCATCGCCAAACACCGCAACGGGCCCACCGGCTCCATCGAACTGGTCTTCATGAACCACCTGGCCAAGTTCGTGGACGCGGCGACGCGCAGTATAGACTTATCTCAGGCCTAACGCTCCCGGCGGCGTCTCGCCGCCGAGGACGGCGGCGGGAGCAAAATGAGTTTCAAAGGCTTCACCAACTCCGAAACCTTCACCCCCCTCCCCGACTCGTTCTTCCGTCAACTACTCAATGAAATTGACGACGCGGACGAGTTGAAAGTGACGCTCTACGCCCTGTGGCGCATTGGGAACGCGGAGGGCCGCGTCCACGTGCTGCGGGAAGTGGACTTCGCCGCGCTGCTCCCGGACCCGGCCCCAGCGCTGGAAAAAGCTGTATCACGCGGGACCCTGATCCGGGCCCAGAAAGAAGCGGCAGCGTACTACTTCCTCAACTCCCCGCGCGGCCGCGCGGCGGCCGAGTCGCTGCGGACCGGGGACCTGAACCCCGAATCCTTGGCCATTTCCGCCCCGCCGGTCGAACGCCCGAACCTCTTCAAACTCTACGAGGAAAACATCGGCCCGCTGACGCCGCTCATCGCCGACGCCCTGAAAGACGCTGAACAGACCTACCCGCCGGAGTGGGCGGCCGAGGCGCTCGAAATTGCCGTAAAAAAGAACAAGCGCAACTGGAAATACGTGGAAGCGATCCTACGCCGCTGGAAGGAAGAAGGCCATGCCAAAAAGCAAGATGGACGAAACACTCAAGAAGATGGCCGCCGGTACGCCGAAGGCGAATACGCCGACTTCATCGAGCATTGAACCCGTCCCGACCCTGGGCGCGCCGGATTGCCCGCACTGCGGAGGCCTGGGCTACGTGCGGCGCGACGCCGCGCCTGGCGCGCCTGAATTTGGGAAATTGGAAATCTGCACCTGCCGCCAGGGCGCCGTGACGCGCCAGGTGCGCGACCGCCTGTTTTCACTCAGCCATCTCGACGAACTCAAAGGCCTGACATTCGAGTCCTTCCAACCGCGCGGCCAGATCGGTCTGGGGAAACGCCAGGCGCGCTCGCTGGAAATCGCCTGCAATACCGCCCGCCAGTACGCCGCTTCGCTCAAAGGTTGGCTCCTGCTGCAAGGGGGATATGGCTGCGGCAAGACCCACCTGGCGGCGGCCATTGCCAACTTCGCTGTCGGCATGGGCGTGCCTACCCTTTTCCTGACAGTCCCCGACCTGCTCGACCTGCTGCGCTTCGCCTTCGACGCCGAAGACATCACCTTCGAGGCGCGCTTCGAGCAGATCCGCAGCGCCGCGCTGCTGGTGCTGGACGATTTCGGCACGCAATCGGCCACCGCCTGGGCGCAGGAAAAACTCTTCCAGATCATCAACTACCGCTACATCAACCACCTGCCGCTGGTGGTGACGACCAACGTCCCGCTGGACGATATCGAACCGCGCATCCGCTCCCGCCTGGCGGACCCGGAACTGGTCAGCGCGGTGCGCATCATTGCCCCTGATTACCGCCGCCCCACCGATGACAAGGGCCATCACGAACTCTCCTCGCTCGATCTGCATTCCAAATGCACATTCGCCAGTTTCTCCCTGCGCGAGGACGAGGAACTGGAGGCCGATAAGATCAGGTCGCTGGAGAAGGCGCTCAAAGCCGCCACGACCTTTGCCGCGAAACCAAAAGGCTGGCTGGTGCTCGCCGGGACGTATGGCTGCGGGAAGACCCACCTGGCTGCGGCCATCGCCAACACCCGCACCGACCTGGGCGACCCGCCGCTGTTCGTCATGGTTCCGGACCTGCTCGATCACCTGCGCGCCACCTTCAGCCCCTCCAGCAATACCAGTTACGACCGCCGTTTCGACGACATCCGCACCGCCCCGCTCCTGATCCTGGACGACCTGGGCACGCAGTCCATGACCCCCTGGGTGCGCGAAAAACTCTACCAGTTGTTCAACTACCGCTACAACGCCGAAATGCCAACCGTCATCACCACCGCCGACACCCTGGACGAAATGGATGCCCGCATCCGTTCCAGGATGCTGGACGGGAGGCTGTGCACGATTTACGCCATCACCGTCCCGGCCTATCACGGGGGAAAGAAGAAATTGAGCAGCAAAAAATAGACAACGAAAGCCCTGCCGGTTGGTTCCAGCAGGGCTTTTGATTGACCTCAGCGTAAACTTTTCAGGGCAGCCAATGGAACGTGTCCATCACCTGGGTGAAGATGCCCGACTCCAGTGCGTAGTCAAACTCGGCCGGTGGGGAATCGTACATGGCCGGGTTGGTGGAATGCAGGATGAATTCGAGGCTCACACAGCCGCTGCTGCCGGCAACGGAGTATGAAACCCACTGGTAAATGTTCCCCGCCCCGGCGTCCGCCCCCTGCTCCTGAACGAAGTTGATCCCATTGATGGTCAACGGCGTCTGCGGGATGCTGCCCGAAGTATAACCCGCGCCAAGCGGGCTGAGACATGGGCTGGCGGCCGATCCATACTCGATCTGTAGATATTTCTCGCCCAGGTTCGTATCGGGAAGGATGGGGAAGTCGATCCGGGTCATGGCTTCCAGGTACAGGGTTGCATCGGGGGGATATTGGATCGTGAAACCGATATAGGTATCGGTATACGTCAGCCAGCCAACCGGTCCGCCGGGGCTTGGAAGCGGGGTGGGCAAAGGTACGGGCGCGAGGGTTGGGGTGGGGACCGCGATATTGCAGGCAACCAAGGCGAGCAATGTAATGACACAAGAAATGGCAATTACACGATTCTTCATCTACGCCTAAAAAGACTTCCTTTCAATCCGACTTTCGGCGGAAAAGTATGGATGATCCCAAGAAAGAGAGAGTGGCTGCTATAGTGCGCAAAAAGCTTCACCACAGAGAACACCGAGTTCACAGAGCAGAAAACAGGGTAAATGTCAGTGCTCTCTGCGCGCTCTGTGGTGAACAATGGTGGCTAGCCCACAAGATTATCCACTCCCATGGAAGATTGCCTTGCCATCTGCCCTCATTCCGGGGTATGATTCCCCCATCCCACACAGAGGAGACACCCCATGACCATCGTCTACATCCTGCTCGGCCTGTTCGTCCTTTTGGTCGCCTGGTTTTTCATTGCCCTGATCTGGGGCAAACCCTGGAGCGTGAAGGGCCTCTACCTGCGCACCTTCCTCAAGTTCGCCCTGAAAGGCCCGGAATTGCTCACCATGCTCGGCATCCTGGAGAAGTTTGGCCTGCACGGCCACAACGCCAAACTCTCCGACGCCTCCGAAGCCTTCCAGGACAGGATGTTCGCCTTCATCAAACGCGACCTGGGCTACCTGCGAAGTTACCCACGCAAGCGCCAGGATAACGTCACCCTGCTCTCCACCGACATCATGGAGTGGTTCCTGGACGACCTTACCCGCCGCGAACGCTTCCGCCACCACGATTACCCGCTCAACCAGATGTTCGGCATCCAGTCCGAGATGCCCAACTTCATGATGACCCTCCACCCGGTGGTCAGCAAACTTGAAGGGCGCAACTATGTCAAACGCCTGCGCCGCTTCGGGGTCAAGTTCGACCAGGTGATGGAGGGGCTGCTCATCCGCGAGAAGAAGGGTTGCCTGCCGCCGAAGTTCGTCATCCGCCGCGTGCTGGACGAGATGACCGCTTTCATCGCCAAACCGGCCAGGGAAAACCCGCTCTACACTGTCTTCAAGGACAAATTGGAAAAATTGCCCAAGGTCAGCGCCCCGGACCGGGAAAGCCTGCTCGCCGCGGCCGAGGCCGAGATCACCCGGACGGTCTATCCCGCCTACCAGAAATTCATCGCCTATTTCACCGGACTGGAGAAGAAAGCCACCACGGACGACGGCGTCTGGAAACTGCCCGACGGCGCGGCCTACTACTCCCAGTGCCTGCGCGGCGAGACCAGCACCGATTACACTGCCGAACAGATCCACGCCATCGGCCTGAAAGAAGTGGCGCGCATCGAGGGCGAGATGGCCGCCATCCTGGAAAAACTGGGCCACAGGAACGTGAAGAATGCCCCCAAGAAACTCGCCGAATTCACCAAAGAGGAACGCTTCCTCTACCCTAACACAGACGAAGGCCGCGCCGCGGCGATGATCGAGTACCAGCGCATCCTCGACGAGGTGGACGCCGCCCTCGGGCCGTACTTCGCCGTCCGCCCGAAGGCCAAACTCAAGGTCGAACGCGTGCCGGAGTTCCGCGAGAAGACTTCCGCCGGAGCCTATTACATGCCCGGCGACCTGACCGGCAGCCGCCCGGGCGTCTTCTATGCCAATATGCGCGACATGAACGAGGTCCACAAGTTCGGGATGAAGACCCTCTCCTACCACGAGGGCATCCCCGGCCATCATTTCCAACTGTCCATCGCCATGGAACTAAAAAAGGTGCCGTTCTTCCGCCGCATGGTGCCGTTCACAGCCTACGCCGAGGGCTGGGCGCTCTACGCCGAGAAACTGGCGCGTGAGATCGGCATGTACAAGGACGACCCCTACAGCGAACTGGGTTATCTCGATTCGGAACTGTTCCGCGCCGTGCGCCTGGTGGTGGATACCGGCATCCACCATAAAAAGTGGACGCGCGAACAGGCCATCGAGTACATGGAAGCCCACACCGCCAGCGCCCACGAGACGGTGGTCAGCGAGATCGAGCGCTACATCGTCATGCCGGGACAAGCCTGCGCCTATAAGATCGGTGAGATCAAGATGGTGGAACTGCGCGACAAGGCGAAGAAAGCCCTGGGCGATAAATTCGACCTGCGCAAGTTCCACGATGTGGTGCTGAAGAACGGTTCCATGCCGCTCAATATTCTCGAGCAGGTTGTGGACACGTATATCGCTGCAGTAAAATAACCGGCGTTTGGTAAACAAAAAAGCGGAGGGCCTCGCCTTCCGCTTTTGATTCTGCCTCGAGCAGGTCACGCTTGTGAAGTCCCCTCTGGCAAAAGCGTGACCCGCGCATTTCAGGGGGGTTATATCAACAAACTGCCCGCGGAGCCATCCATGCAACTCGTCACCGGCGCAACCGGCCACATCGGTAACGTCCTCGTCCGCCAACTGCTCGCCCAGGGGAAAAAGGTGCGGACGCTCGTGCGTCCTAGCAAAACTCCCCTCGCTTTGCAGGACCTGGAAGTCGAAATCGTCCCCGGCGACATCCTCGACCCGGACTCGCTCGTCCGCGCCCTGGACAGGGTGGACGTTGTTTACCACCTCGCCGCCCGCATCAGCCTCGACCCGGGCCCTGACCCGGAACCAGAGCGCGTCAACCTCGCAGTGACGCGCAACCTGCTCGCCGCCGCGCGCCGCCCTTCGGCTACGTTCAGGGGGCCTCGCTTCGTCTACGCCAGCACCATCTACGCCATGCGCCCCCCGGAGGAGGGCCTGGTGGACGAGTCCCTGCCCTTCGACCCGGAGCATGCCCGCGGCGTCTACGACCGCTCGAAAGCCGCCGCCAGCCTGGAAGTCCAGCAGGCCGCTGCGGACGGGTTGGACGCGCTTCTGGTCTGCCCGACAGCCGTCGCCGGGCCATACGACTTCCAGCGCTCCGAGGCCGGGCGCGGCATCCTCTACCACCTGCCTCCGGGCGTCAAATTCACCGTGGACGGGGCCTACGATTTCGTGGACGTGCGCGACGTGGCGAACGGTCTCATTGCTGCCGCGGAACGCGGCCTGCGCGGCGAGACCTACATTTTAGGAGGTGACAGGCTGACGGTCAGGGAAGTGGCGGAGGCCATCTGGGAGGCGGCTGGCGGCTGGCATGTCGGCGTCCACCTGCCCGACTGGGTCGCCGACCTGGCCGCCTCTGTCCTGCCGTTTTTCACCGATGACCCGCTCGTGACGCCCTACTCGCTGGCGGCCATCCGCAGCAATTCCCACATCAGCCACTCCAAGGCGAGTCGCGAACTCGGCTTCCGCCCGCGCCCGGCGCGGCAGGCCATCGTGGACGCGGTGCGCTGGTGGCAGGAACAGCGCGGGGAACTCTTGCCTGTGCCGGAAACGATCGCAAAAGCGGCCGCTTGAGGCCGCTTTTTTATATACCGCCAAGACGCCGAGAATTACAATGGGTCGCCAAGAAAACCTTGGCGTCTCTGCGCCTTGGCGGTTAAAGACTAAAAGTTCAGCACCAAACTAATCGGGCAGTGATCCGAGCCCATCACCTCGTCGTGGATGTCGGCGGCGAGGACGCGGTCCTTTAGGTCGGTGGAGACCATGAAATAGTCCAGCCGCCAGCCCACCCCGCGCTCACGGGCGCGCGTCACCTGGTCCCACCAGCTGTATTTAACGGTATCCGGGTGCAGGGTCCGGAAGGTGTCCACCAGCCCGGCGGCGAAGAACTCGCCCAGGCCCTCGCGCTCCTCCGGCATGAAGCCGGAGTGATTGACATTCTCCTTCGGGCGGGCAATGTCAATCTCGGCATAGGCGGTGTTGAAGTCGCCGGTGACGACGACCGGCCGTCCGGCCTGCATGTAGCCCTGCGCCACGGCGAGGAAGCGGCGGTAGAAGGCCAGTTTATGCGCCACCCATTCCGGGCCGCGCCCGCCGTTGGGGAAGTAGATGTTGAAGAAGACGAACGGCTCGAATTCATGGATGAGGGTGCGGCCTTCGGTGTCGAAGCGCCCCTCGCCCAGGCCCTCGATGACCTTGAGCGGGGCTTGCCGCGCGTATGTGACCGTGCCGCTGTAGCCCTTCCGCTCGGCGGAACTCCAGGCAGCCTGGTAGCCGGGCGGATTGAGCAGGGCCGGGGAGAGTTGGTCGGGGGAGGCTTTCGTCTCCTGCACCGCCACCAGGTCCGCGCCGGTTGTGGTCAACCAGTCCGGGAAGCCTTTTTTCTCGGCGGCGCGGATGCCGTTCACGTTCCATGAAAGTAGTTTCCAGGTCATGTTTGCTCCTGTGGGTTCCTGATTTTCACTCGATTTTACTATCTTCTTCCATTGCGATGTCAATGGCGCGCAAAACCCCTTCGATATCGTTCATCACTTCGCTGTTCCAGAAGCGGATTACCGTATAGCCTTGTAATTCCAGATATTTCGTTCTTTCCTCATCGTATTCTTCCTGTTCCAGGTGCTGACTGCCATCCAGTTCGATGATGAGTTTTTTCCGTGGGGCGCAGAAGTCCACCACGTAGTTGCCGATGGCATGCTGGTTACGGAAATGGACATCCTTCATGCGATGGGCGCGCAGACGTGACCAGAGGCGGGCCTCGGCAGGGGTCAGGTTGCGGTGTAGTTCTTTAGCGCGCTTGAAGATTCTGGGCGAGGTGCGTTTGTGCATTTGACCCCCTCCTTCCTCCCCCATTTCACAGGGCGGAAATGGGGGAGGAACAAAATTCCATGTTGCTCAAGGAGCATTATTTTCATGAGCATATTATATCCTCCTCCCCCATCCGAGGTTTTTGGATGGGGGAGGTGCCGCGAAGCGGCGGAGGGGGTGCATTATTCCCCCTCCAGCGGATGCTTTTGGAAGAATTCCCACATCGTGCGGGTCGCGTCAATGTCCCGGGTGGTGTGACCGACCAGGAACTCCGGCAGGTAGCCCCCGCCCGGCCAGGAGTGACCGCCGCTTGCGATGGTGTAGAAGACCACCTCGGCATCCTGACCGCATCCCTCGTAGCGGACCCCGCTCACCTCCCCGCTGGTGGACAGTTCGACCAGGGCGGCCGCGCAGCCGTTGTGGTCGGCCAGCCCCGCCACCCATTCCGGGATGGAGGGCAGGTCGAAGCCGGGATCATGTGACGGCCCGCCCAGGTACGGGACGATCGGATCGGCGGTGCCGTGGAACACGATGGCCGGGACCGGGCGCGCCGACCGGCACTCGCTCCACGGGGAGGTGTACGCCCCGGCCACGCTCCCGATGGCGGCGATGCGCTCGGACAGTTCGCAGCCCAGCAGCACGGACATCCCGCCGCCGTTCGACAGCCCGTTGACGTAGATGCGGGCCGGGTCAATGTTGTATTCGCTTTCCAGTTTGTCAATCAGGTCGGAAATGAAGGCAACGTCCAGCGCCGGGTCGGTCTCGCTGCCCGCCGGGCCGCGCGTATACCAGCGTTTGGGGAAACCCGTGCCGGAGGGGTGGACGACGATGAAGCCGTATTCGTCCGCCAGGTCGTTCCACCCGGTGAGCGCGCTTTGGTGGGCCGGCCATTGCGAGAAGCCGTGGATGCTGATGACCAGCGTCGCAGGCTTGGACGGGTCGTAACTCTCCGGCACGTAGAGCAGATAGTGGTGCTTCACGCCCGAAGAGACGAGCGAGCCGTTGGCGCGGTCAGAGATACAGTAGGCGATCAAGCCAGCCAGCACCGCGCCCGCTCCCAGCCCGAGCAGGAGAAGCTGGATGCGCAGCAGCCATTTTAGCCAGGGTTTCACAAGTTGGGGACCTCCTGAATGGGCAAAGTGGGATGACGAACTGGTACTACCCCGGTAAGGACAGGTCAAGTCTAAACGCGAGGACGAAACAAGGCAAGGATGTCAAAGACTTTTCGAAACTTCTCGTAGGGTGACAAAAAAAAACCGCTGGTGCTACCATCACCAGCGGTGGAAATGTTCCATGTGCTCACGGATACGTGCAGTATGGAGCCTGCTGCGGGGGCCTCATCCAGCGGCAGTAGGCCGCCTCGCAGGTGCTCTGGGTGGTGTAGGACTCCGGGTTGGTGCACACCGGCGGTGGCGGGGGTTCGTCACAGCTCGGGATGTAGACTGTGAAGGAAGTGCACAGCGGGGCAAGTTCTTCCGGTGTGCACAAATGCTCCTCTGAAATTTTCAGCGTGTACAACGGCGGGCAGTAGGCTGGCACGTCCGGCGGCAGTTCGCAGCAGTCGGATTCGGTGACATAGGAGAAACCCTCCGGGCAGCGATTGTTAGCCGAGCAGTTCGGGTCAATCAGGCACTCCTCGGGGCCGTCAGT
>JACQYE010000181.1 GCA_016208355.1 Chloroflexota bacterium
CCCCGCGCTTTGCCACACTCGACCTGCAAACTCGCTGAAATGCAACAGGCGCACCCACCAGTACTTTACAAAGAGCTCATACACGCCTTACGCCCCAAGAGCGGAGGTCGTTACGTAGACGGAACGCTTGGCGCCGGCGGTCACGCTGCCGGTATCCTGACTGCCAGCGAACCCGGTGGACAACTCCTTGGCCTGGACGTAGACCCGCAGGCGCTGGCCCTGGCAGGCCGCATCCTCGCTCCCTTCGGGGAGCGTGCCCGTATTAGGCAGGCCTCCTACGCCACGCTCAACGAACAATTCGCCGATCTCGGCTGGGATTCGGTGGACGGCATCCTGCTCGACCTGGGCGCCTCTTCGATGCAGTTCGACACCCCGGAGCGCGGTTTCTCCTTCCTGCAAGATGGGCCGCTCGATATGCGCTTCGACCCGTCCCGCCCGCTGACCGCAGCCAATATCGTCAACCAGTGGCCGGAGCAGGAACTGGCGGACCTGATCTACCACTTCGGCGAAGAACCTGCCTCCCGGCGCATTGCCCGGGCCATCGTCGCCGCCCGGCCAGTGCGTGGGACCCGCGACCTGGCAGCCGTCATCGAGCGAGTCCAGCCCCGGAGAGGTCCCCTTCGAAGAGTTCAGGGCGGCGCCCACCACCCTGCCACGCAGACCTTCCAGGCCCTGCGCATCGCCGTCAACGACGAACTGGCCTCGGTGGAGAAAGCCCTGCCAATGGCGGTGCAGGCTCTCAGTCGAGGAGGCCGGCTGGCAGTTATCTCCTTCCACTCGCTGGAAGACCGGCTCGTCAAAGAATTCTTCCGCCGGGAAAGCCGGGACTGCCTCTGCCCACCCAGGCAACCCATCTGCACTTGCGGGCACAAGGCGACTATCACTGAAGTAAACCGGCGACCCATCACGCCGTCGGAAGAAGAAACCAGAAATAACTCCCGCGCTCGCAGCGCGAAGTTGAGGATTGCCGAAAAGTTATAAAACGTAGAGTGCAAACTTTAGTCCGAGTAGTCCTCGGGCTGACAGACTGAAGTCTGCACTCCAAATAATTTTGGAAGGCAATCAGCCAATGGGTGTTGGCTCAGGACGGAGGTGCAGCATCGTAACAACGTAGCGATTGGATGTAAAAATGGAGAACATCACGCAAATCGTTCAGAAAGTGAGACAGGCCCCCTGGCGTGTGCAGCGCCAGTGGATCGGCCTGCTTTTGCTTGGATTGGTGCTGGTTGCCATGGTGGCCGGGGTTTACCTCAACGTCACCACCCGCGCCTCCATCAGTGGACGACAGATACAGATCCTCTCCGCCGAAATTGACCGGAACAAGCAGGTCAACGCTGATATGGAAACAGAACTGGCCGGGCTGACCGCATCCGAATCCATGCAGGCGCGCGCTGAAGAGCTTGGCTTCCATCCTGCCTCTACAGACGAAATCACCTACGTGGCTGTCGCCGGTTACGTGGACAATTCGCCGGCGAACCTCTCAACCCAGGCCGCCAGTCCCCAACCCTCCCTCCTGAAACCCGAATACTCGGAAACCCTTTTTGATTGGTTTACCCGCCAGATGACCGCTTCAGGAGCGCAGCCGTGAAAAATCCGTATTCCTGGCGTTACCTGACCATCGCCGTCCTGCTCGGGCTGGTGGGTGTGGCCGTCCTCGTCCAGATTGTACGCATCCAAACCGATCCAGAAATACAGATTCTGATCGGCCGCAGCGATATAGCCGTGCGGTACTACTACCCGCCGCGCGGCGAAATTTACGACCGCTATGGGCGGCTGCTGGCCGGGAACATCACCGTTTATGAGGTGGGCGTCAGTCTGGAGGAGATCACCGACCCGACCACCATCGCCCTGGCCGCCCAGATGTACCTGGGACAGGATTTCAACGCGGTGATGGAAATGCTCGCTACGCCGCCCGAAGATGTCACCTACCTCCGCCTCGCTGACTACGTCTCTACCGACCAGGCCATGCAACTGATGAAAATGCAGGAGGAAATGAGCAAAGACCCAAACGGGAACCCGCTGGCAGCATTGGGCTTCCGCGCTCACCTGGGCCGCCAGTATCCTGAAGACGAACTTGCTTCCAACCTGCTCGGCTTCGTGACCCAGGAAGAGTATGGCTACTTCGGTGTGGAAGCTAAATACAACAACCTGCTGTCCGGCATTCCCGTAACGCTGCTCGTCCCCACCGACCCGCGCCGGGCTGTGGAACTTCCGGAGATTCCGCCAGGCGACTCGATCATCCTGACCATAGACCGCGAACTCCAGGCCTCAATCGAAAACATCCTCGAGCAGGCTCTCCTCGAGACCGGTTCCGAATCAGGCACGATTATTGTCATGGATCCGCGCACGGGTGAGATCCTGGCCCTCGCCACCACCCCGACCCTGAACCTCAACGATTACGGCAGCGTGGAAGACATCTTCACCGGAGAAACACCTTTCAACCGTGCCATCAGCCAGGCTTACGAACCAGGCTCGGTCTTCAAAATCCTGACCATGGCCTCCGCCCTGGATAACGGCACGGTCCAGCCTGGCACCATTTTCCTGGATCAAGGTATCTTCAATTACAGCGGCGTAAACATCTACAACTGGGACGGCGGCGCCTGGGGCTACCAGGACATGACCGGCTGCCTGGGGAACTCGCTCAACGTCTGCCTGGCCTGGGTGGCCACCGAAATGGGTAATGATAGTTTCTATGCCTATATGCAGCGCTTTGGTATTGGCCACCCTACCGGCATAGACTTGGCTGGCGAAGTGACCGGACGCCTGAAACTCCCCGGCGATACAGACTGGTACCCGATAGATCTGGCGACAAATTCCTTCGGGCAGGGCGTCTCCGTCACCCCCATCCAAATGGTCATGGCCGCTTCCGCCCTCGCCAACGAAGGGCAAATGGTCTACCCGCACTTACTCTACGCCACTGTGCAGGATGGCCGCCAGCACACCATGTCCACCCAGGTGGTGGGCAACCCCGTCTCAGCCGACACGGCCCGCACCATCACAGAAATGCTGGCTGTTGCCCTCGAAACTGAAGCCTCCCGGGGGCTGGTCCCCGGTTACCGCGTGGCAGGGAAAACAGGCACCGCCCAGGTGCCCACTCCCTACGGCTACGATGATGAACAAACCAACGCATCTTTCATCGGGTGGGGCCCGGTGGACGATCCGCAGTTTCTCGTCTATGTCTGGCTCGAAAAACCGCAGAGCTCCCCATGGGGCTCGGTGGTTGCCGCCCCGGTCTTCCGGCAGGTGGTGGAAAAACTGGTCGTCCTGATGGGCATCCCGCCCGACGCCGTCCGAATGCAACTCGCAGGTCATTAATGCTCATCCTGGCAGACGTACTCGAAGCCCTCACGAACTCCCGCCCGGCTGGAGCCACCGCCGTCATTACTGAAGCGGCGGTGGACTCGCGCCAGGTTATCCCCGGCGGGATGTTCGTTGCCCTCCCCGGCGAACGGGTGGACGGACACGAGTACGTTGCCGACGCCTTTGCCCGCGGCGCTTCATTTGCCCTGGTCCAGCAGGACGCCCCCGGTTCATTCCGGACCCTGAACCTGCTCGCCGCGCCGGAAGCGTCCGCCCCGGCTGAAACCTTCGCCCCGCCGCTCTGCCTGCGGGTGGAGAACAGCCTCACCGCACTCCAGCAAATTGCCCGCTTCTGGAGGCGCAAACTGGAACTGAAAGTCATCGGCATTACCGGGTCGGTGGGCAAATCCACCACCAAGGAAGCCGTGGCCGAAGTGCTCAACACGCGCTACCACACCCTGAAGAGCCCCGGCAACTTGAACAACGAGATCGGTCTGCCGCTGACCATGCTCAAACTCGGCCCCGTCTACGAGCGCGCCGGGCTCGAAATGGGCTTTTACGTCCCCGGAGAGATCGCCTTCCTGTGCGAAATCGCCCTCCCGCAGATTGGCGTGGTCACCAACATCGGCACCGTCCACGCCGAACGCGCTGGCTCGCAGGAAGCCATCTTCCACGGCAAATCCGAACTCGTCCAGGCCCTGCCCGCCGATGGGGTCGCCATCCTCAACTACGACGACACCTGGGTGCGCCAGATGGCCGGGCTGACGAAAGCGCGCGTCTTCTTCTACGGCCTCGACCCTGCCGCCGACCTGTGGGCTGACGAAGTGGAAGGCATGGGTCTTGACGGCATCCGCTTCGTCCTGCACTACTGCCGCGAAACGCTCCACGTCCACCTGCCGATGATCGGGCAGCACTCCGTCCACACTGCGCTGCGGGCGGCCGCGGTTGGCCTGGCAGACGATCTCACCTGGGAAGAGATCCTGGACGGCCTGCACATGGGGCAGACACAACTGCGCCTCACTGCCGTGCGAGCCGCCAACGGCGCTTTGGTGCTGGACGATACCTACAATGCCTCACCCGAGTCCACCCTGGCGGCGCTCAACCTGCTGGCCGAACTGGAAGGCCGCAAGGTGGCCGTGCTGGGCGATATGCTCGAACTCGGCCCCTACGAGCAGCAGGGGCATGAAATGGTCGGCATGCGAGCAGCCCAGGTGGCGGAGCGCCTGGTAACAGTCGGCTCGCGCGGCCATATGATCGCGGCCGCAGCGCGGCGGGCAGGCCTGAGGTCCAATAAAGTGGCTGAGTTCGAGTCCACCGAAGAAGCCATCCCGCACCTGCGCAAGTCGCTGACCGGGAAAGATGTTGTGCTGGTCAAAGGTTCACATGGCGTGCGCATGGACCGCATTGTGACCGCCCTGGAGGTGATTGAATGAGCAATTCCACCATGGCGCTCAGCCTGGCCGCGTTGGCTTTTATGATGACCGTCATCTGGGGCGGCCCATTGCTGCGCATCCTGCGTCATTTCAAGATCGGCAAACTCATCCGCGTGGAAGAGCCGGGTAATCACTTCACCAAAATGGGCACACCCACCATGGGCGGTGTGATGATCATCCTCCCGGTGGCGCTTATCACTGTGCTCCTGAACGCCGCCAGCCTGATCGGCATGGAAATCCTGGGACAGTCGGTGCTGGTGCCTCTTTTGGTCATGCTTGTGTACGGGATGCTCGGCGCTCTGGACGACTGGGAAGGCATCCGCGGCAAACGCAAAGGCGAGGGGATGCGCATCCGCACCAAATTGCTTGCGCAGATCGTCCTGGCCGTCGGGATTGCCTGCGTGTTGAAATTCCTGCTCAAAGTGCCCGACCTGTACCTGCCGGGTGTCCAGGGCGAGATCACGGTCAGCGCGTGGGTGTACATCCCGGTAGCAGCGTTCATCATCGTCGGCGCATCGAACGCCGTCAATTTCACCGATGGGCTGGACGGGCTGGCAGGGTTGATCTCGGCCACCATCTTCGCCGCTTACGGCGTGGTAGCCCTGCTGCAGGGACAGGTGTTCGTGGCGCGTTTCTGCTTCACGTTGGTAGGTGCGCTCTTCGGGTTCCTGTGGTTCAATGCCCACCCGGCGCAATTATTCATGGGCGACACCGGCTCGCTCCCGCTGGGCGCAACCATTGCAGTGGTAGCCCTGATGACCGGTCAGTGGGCGCTCCTGCCTGTGATCGCGGTCATCCCGGTCAGCGAGGCGGTGGCCGACGTTCTGCAAATTGGTTATTTCAAGATCACCAAAGGCAAGCGCCTGTTCAAGATGGCCCCCCTGCATCTGCACTTCGAACTGCTCGGCTGGTCGGAGACCCAGATCGTCCAGCGTTTCTGGCTCATCGGTTTGAGCGGCGCCATGCTGGGTATCGGACTGGCAATGGTGTGATGATGACAAATTGGACTGGAAAGCGCGTACTCATCCTCGGAGCCGCCCGTCAGGGATTGGCTGCGGCGCGCTGGTTGGCGCGTCACGGAGCCGTTGTCACCCTGAACGACCAGCGCGCACCCGAGCAGGTGACCGCCGCCCGTGAGGCGCTTTCCGGTACGCCCGTGACCTGGGTGCTGGGCAGCCACCCGGTCGAGATGCTCAACACCACGGATATTCTCTGCATCTCCGGCGGAGTCCCGCTCGATAACCCGCTCGTGGCCGAAGCCACCCGGCGCGGACTCCCGCTGACCAACGACACGCAGATGTTCCTGGAAGTCGTCCCCTGCCCCACCGCCGGCATTACCGGCTCAGCCGGCAAGACGACCACCACCACACTGGTTGGACTGATGGCAAAGGCTGATGTTGGCGAGCACGCGTACGTCGGCGGCAATATAGGCGACCCGTTGTTGAATTACGTGGACAACATGGCCGTCGCCGACCTTGCCATCCTGGAAATATCCAGTTTCCAGTTGGAGCAGATGACCATCTCCCCTCATGTGGCCGCGGTCTTGAACCTCACCCCCAACCACCTGGACCGCCACGGGACGATGGACGCCTACACCGCCGCCAAGAAACGCATCCTGGATTTCCAGTCCGAAACGGATACCGCTGTGCTCTGCCGCGACGACGCCGGTTCATGGGACCTGCGCAAGGGCGTACGCGGGCGGCTGGTCTCCTTTGGGTTCAGTCCCCTGCCCGATGGCGCTGACGGCGCCTACCTGGCATATGGCATCCTTCACCTCCGTCGCCAGAATGTGGACATTCCGCTCCTGCCCGCTGACCGTCTGCGCCTGCGCGGTGACCATAACGTGCTGAACGTCCTGGCCGCTTTCGCCATCGGCGACGCCTGCGGCCTGAAACCGGATGCCATGCTGGAGGCCGCCAAAGAGTTCCAGGGCGTGGCCCACCGCCTGGAGTTCGTCCGTGAGTGGCGCGGGGTACAGTGGTACAACGACTCGATTGCCACCGCCCCGGAGCGGACCATGGCCGCCATCCGGTCGTTCAGCGAGCCAATCGTCCTGCTGCTTGGCGGGCGCGATAAGAACCTGCCCTGGGATGACCTGGCCGCCCTTGTCCGCGAACGCGTGGCGCATGTGGTGCTCTTCGGCGAGGCGGCGGGAAAGATCCAGGCCGCGTTGGAGCAGGATAAAGGTCCATACACGCTCGAGCGCTGCCAGGGGCTTGAGGAAGCCGTCGGCGCAGCGGCAAAAGTCGCCGGGCAGGGAGATGTTGTCCTGTTCTCCCCCGGCGGGACGAGTTTCGATCAATTTTGCGATTTTGAAGAACGTGGAGAGGCGTACAGAAAATGGGTCTCGGAACTTTCGTGAAACCATCCACCAAACCGGCAACCGCCACGGCACGCCGGGCGAAACCGATCACGGGTGACCTGGTCCTGGTGGCGATCGTCATCGCCCTGTGCGTTTTCGGGCTGTTGATGGTCTTTTCAGCCAGCACGGATTTCTCCTTGCTGGAATACGGCAAACCGTATTTCACCTTCAACAAGCAGGTGCTTTGGATGGTGCTTGGTTCCTTGATTGCTGTGGCCATCTCACGCCTCGACTACCACCTGGTTCGCAAAGTCGCCGTGCCGATGATGGGCGTCACCATCGTATTGCTAATTGCTGTTCTGCTGGCCGGGGAAAACCGCCTCGGTTCGATCCGCTCTTTCTTCGGCGGGTCGGTGCAGCCCTCGGAATTGGCAAAACTGGTCACCATTATCTACCTGGCGGTCTGGCTCTACAGCAAGCGCGAACACATGCACAACGTTCAGTTGGGACTCCTGCCGCTGGCTGTCATCCTGGGTTCGATCGGCGGCCTGATCTACCTTCAGCCCGATCTAAGCGCGGCAGCCACCATCTTTATCCTCGGCGGCCTGCTTTTCTTCCTGGCGGGCGGCGACCTGAAACAGATCATCATCTTCATCGTGGTTGCCCTGGCAGCCGGATGGCTGGTTGTGCAGCTAAGCGACACCGGGCGCGAGCGCCTGGCAACCTACATCGCCGGGCTGAAAGACCCGCTGCAATCCAGCGATCACATGCTCTACTCGCTTGAATCCATCGTCAATGGCGGCTTCTTCGGCGTGGGTATCGGAAATGCCGCCCTCAAGTTGGAAGGCCTGCCATTCGCCGCCACCGACAGCATCTTCGCCGTGATCGTGGAAGAGGTGGGGCTGGTTGGGGCAGTCATGCTGGCCTCGCTCTACGGGGTGCTGATCTGGCGCGGGGTGAAAATCGCCGAGCGCGCCCCAGATATGCTGGGAAAAGTGCTGGCGGGTGGGCTGACCTTCTGGATCGGAATTGAAGCGCTTATCAACATGGCCGTACTCGTCGGCCTGCTCCCCTTTGCAGGCAACGCCCTGCCTTTCGTCAGCGCGGGCGGCTCGAACTTGATTTCGATGCTTACAGCAATTGGTCTCCTGGTGGGGATTTCCCGCCAGGCGGGGCAGAAATCCCCGGAAACTGTTGTGGAACAACGGAGGTCTTACAGTGCGTCTGCTGATCTGCGCCGGGGGAACCGGCGGCGGAGTCTACCCCGCGCTCGCCGTCCATGAGGCGTTGAACGTGGAAACGCTCTGGGTCGGTGGTGAAGGCGGCATGGAAGCCCGGCTCGTCGAGCGGGCGAATGTCCCGTTTAAAGCCATCCCGGCCGCGGGCGTCCATGGTGTGGGACTGCGCCAGTTGCCCGGCAACCTAGTGAAACTGGCGCGCGGCGTGGCCGCCTCCCGGCGCATCCTGCGTGAGTTCCAGCCCGACGTACTGTTCTTCACTGGCGGCTACGTGGCCGTCCCGATGGCGCTGGCCGGGCGGAAAGTCCCGACCACCCTCTACGTCCCGGATATCGAACCGGGTCTGGCGCTCAAGACCCTGGCGCGCTTCGCCGACCGTATCGCTGTCACCGCCGAAGACTCCGTTCCCTTCTTCAAGCGCCGCAGCCGACTCGCCATCACCGGCTACCCCACCCGCCCCGGGCTGGCGAAATGGTCACATCTTGAAGCGCGCCGGACCCTGAACCTGGACGCCGACGCCCCCGTCCTTCTCGTCGTTGGCGGGAGCAAAGGCGCCCGCTCGATCAATAATGCTGTGCTGGCGCATCTGCCGGAACTGCTCGAAATGACGCAAATCGTCCACATCAGCGGCGAACTGGACTGGCCGGAAGTGGAAGCGAAAGCAAAGGAATTGAAAGCCCCGCGCTACCACGCCTACCCCTACCTGCACGAAGAGATGGGCGCGGCCCTGGCCGCTGCCGACCTGGCCATCTCCCGCTCCGGAGCCTCCACCTTGGGCGAGTACCCACTCTTCGGCCTGCCGTCCATCCTGGTTCCTTACCCTTATGCCTGGCGCTATCAGAAAGTCAATGCCAACTACCTCGTCCGCAACGGCGCGGCAATCATGCTCGAAGACGTCCGGCTGGCAGAGGAACTCCTGCCCACCGTGAAAGGCCTGCTCCGGGAACCTGCCCGTCTGGAGTCCATGCGCCGTGCAGTTAAGACCCTTGCCCGTCCGCAGGCCGCATCCGAAATAGGCCGCCTCCTGGCGGAACTTGCCGGAAAGAGGAAACAGACATGGTAAGCCTGACTGTCGTCTTCTGGATGTACGTCATCCTCTTCGCCATCATCGGCGGTATGCGCGGCTGGGCCAGGGAATTGCTGGTGGCCTTCAGCGTCATCCTGGCGCTCACCTTCACCACTTTGCTGGAAAACTACGTCACCTTCATTCGTGACGTACTTAAACCAGACAGCCCATCGCTCTACTTCTGGCTGCGCTCCATGGTCGTGGTCCTGCTCGTCTTTTTCGGTTACCAGACCCCAAACATCCCGCGCTTCGCCGCCAAGATGAACCGCGAAAAAATCCAGGACGTTCTGCTCGGCATCTTCATCGGCGCGCTCAATGGATACCTGATCGTCGGTACCCTCTGGTTCTACATGTACGAGGCCGGTTATCCCTTCCAGGTGATCGCCCCGCCTCCAGTAGGCTCTCAATTCGAAAAAGTGGCGCTTGCCATGCTCCAGTACATGCCTCCAAAAATCCTCGGCATCCCCGGCATCTATTTTGCCGTTGTGGTTGCGTTCATCTTCGTGATTGTCGTGTTCATCTAGGACTATGACTCACATCCATCTGATCGGCATCGGCGGAACCGGACTTTCGGCCATCGCCCGCGTCCTTTTGGAAAGCGGGTACACGGTGACCGGTTCCGACCGCGCCGCCTCGTCGTTCACGCGGGACCTGGAATCCGCAGGCGTGACCATCAGCATCGGTCACCGCCCTGAGAACGTGCGCGGCGCCGACCAGGTGGTGCGCTCCTCCGCCATCCCCGACGACAACCCCGAAGTGACTGCCGCCCGCGCCGCCGGGATTCCGGTGCTGAAACGGGCCGATTTCCTCGGCTCGCTCATGGCAGGCAAAACCGGTATCGCCGTTGCCGGGACGCATGGCAAGACCACCACCACCTCCATGCTGGCCTGGGCGCTGACTGCCCTCGGCCAGGAGCCGACTTTCATCTCAGGCGGCGTGCTGGCAAACCTGGGCGTCAACGCCCATGCCGGGAAAGGCGCGGCCTTCGTCATCGAAGCCGACGAATACGACCGGATGTTCCTCGGGCTGAAGCCAGCCATCGAGATCGTGACCAACGTGGAACACGACCACCCCGACTGCTACCCCACCCCGGAAGATTTCCACGCCGCCTTCGTGGATTTCGTCCGCCTCCTGCCGGCCGATGGGACACTCGTCGCCTGTGGCGAGGACCCGGGTGCGCGGCGGCTCATTCAGGAAGCCAAAAATATGGGCAAGCCGGTCCTCGCCTACGGCCTGCGCCCGGTAACAGAAGACGGCGCCACCGAGGTGGATGCCTTTGCCGAGGTGTTGACTCTTGGCGAGAATGGCGGTTTCACCTTCGGGGCAAGCATAATGGGCGATGCAGTAACAGTTACCCTGCAAGTACCCGGACTGCACAATGTCCGCAATGCGCTGGCAGTGCTGACCGTCCTCCGCCTGCTGGGGCTGGATCTGGCTGAAGGGGCCCGTGCCCTGGCAAAATTCCAGGGAACGGGGCGCAGGTTCGAGGTCCGCGGCGAGGCGGGAGGGATTGTCGTCGTTGATGATTATGCGCACCATCCAACAGAGATCCGCGCCACCCTGGCTGCGGCCCGCCTCCGCTACCCGGGTCGGCGCATCTGGGCTGTCTGGCAACCGCACACCTACTCGCGCACCCAGGCCCTGTTCGACGAGTTCGCCCAGTCCTTCGGCGACGCCGATGAGGTGCTGGTGACTGAAGTCTATGCCTCGCGTGAGGCGAAGCAGGATTTTTCCTCGAAGCAGGTTGTGGACGCAATGTCCCACCCTTCGGCTCATTTCTCCGGAGGGCTGGAAAATACATGCAATACACTGATCTCTCATCTGCGCCCCGGCGATGTTCTGCTGGTGCTTTCCGCCGGGGATGCCGATCAGGTCAGCGCAAACGTGCTGGCCCGTTTGAAGGAGGCTGAAAATGGCTGAAAAGAAGCACATGTACGAATCGAATGTGATGGCCCTGCCGCCCTTGCGGCTGGTGTTGGGCGATGTGCCCTCTCCCGACCCGGAAGGACGGCGCAGGTTGCTCAAATACCAGCAGCCGAATCATGAGATCGAAACAACCGTCAAGAAGTTGATCGCTCATTTGAAGGAAGATCAAAAATAGCATCCCTTGAATTTTGGAGTGCAGACCTCGTTCAACACCCTTTCGGATTAGTCTGCAAAACCCTCCAAAAGTCTCATAAGAAGAAAATGGACTCGCTGACCCTATCCACCCTCCGCACGCTGTTCGGTGAACGAATCCAGGAGAACGTCCCACTCTCCGGGTATACCTCGGCGCGCATTGGCGGCCCGGCAGACGTGTTGCTGGTAGTCCGCTCGGCAGAGGAACTCGCGCAGGCCGCGCAGAAACTCTGGGAGACGGGGATACCCTTCCTGCTCTTCGGCGGCGGCTCGAATGTGCTGGTCAGCGACAAGGGTGTACGCGGTGTGACACTGCTCAACCGGGCACGGCTGGTGAAGTTCGACTCGCAGGCCGAGATCCCGTCCGTCTATGCAGAATCAGGCGCGACCTTGAACGACATTGCACAACGCGCCGCCCGCCTGAGCCTGAGTGGACTCGAATGGGCCGCCTCCGTGCCCGGGTCGCTGGGCGGGGCAGTCTACGGCAATGCCGGGGCCTTCGGCGGCGATATGGCCGGGAACGTCATCTCGGTGGACATCCTGCACCCCCAGCATGGACGCCAGTCCTGGCCGGTGGAGAAGATGGAGTATGGCTACCGCAGCAGCGTCCTGAAAGCCGCAAAACAACCGGCGCTCATCCTTTCGGCCACGCTGAAACTCTCCCGCGGGAATATCGAAGCCATCCAGGCAAAAATGGCTGCCAACTCCGAGCACCGCCGCGGAACGCAGCCTCCAGGCGCGAGCATGGGCTCGATGTTCAAAAACCCGCCGGACGACAAGGCAGGCCGCCTGCTCGAAGCTGCCGGGCTGAAAGGGACGCGCATCGGAAATGCCGAGATCAGCCGGGTTCATGCTAATTTTTTCATCAACACCGACAAGACTCGCGCCGAAGACATGAAAGCCTTGCTGGATCTGGCGCAGAAATCCGTTTTTGAGAAATTCGGTGTGAAATTGGAACCTGAAATCGAAATCGTTGGTGAATGGTAAATCGGATAATTTTGAATAGTGAATAGAGTCATGGAAAAGAAATTACGCCTCGCAGTCCTGTTTGGTGGAAGATCGGGAGAACACGAAGTTTCCCTAATTTCTGCGCGCTCCGTGTTGGATGTACTCGATCCAGGGAAGTATGAAATCTTCCAGGTTGGGATCACCCACGAAGGCGCCTGGTTGACGGGTCAAAACGCCCGCGACCTGCTCGAAAAAGGCAATGAACAGGAACTCACCCCCTGCACCATCCTGCCCGACGCCTCCAAGTCCAGTCTTTACGTTTTACGGATGACAGATCACGGCACAATCATGGAGCACTTGACGGACATTGATGTTGTCTTTCCCGTCCTGCACGGCACCTTCGGTGAGGATGGGACGATGCAGGGACTGTTGGAATTGGCCGACCTGGCTTACGTGGGGGCGGGCGTCACCGGCTCCTCGGTCGGCATGGACAAGGGCATTTTCAAAGACGTGATGCGCGCGAATAATATCCCGGTGATCGAATCCATCATTGTCCTGCGAAGCGAAATCGAAAAAGACATGGAAAGTATTCTCCGCCGTGCTGAAACACTGGCCGGCTACCCGCTCTTCGTGAAACCCGCCAACCTGGGATCCTCGGTCGGCATCAGCAAATGCAACAACCGTTCCGACCTGGCCGAGGGCTTGTTGGAGGCCGCTGCCTATGACCGGCGCGTGCTCATCGAGCGCGGCGTGGATGCCCGCGAGATCGAGGTCTCGGTGCTGGGCAATGACGCCCCCGAAGCCTCCGCCCCCGGTGAAATCCTGCCGAGCCGTGAGTTCTATTCGTATGAATCCAAATATGTGGACGGCACATCCGGCCTGCTCATCCCGGCCCCCCTGCCGGATGAAACCGCAGAGGAAATCCGCCGCATGGCGGTGACGGCATACAAAGCCATTGACTGCGCCGGGATGGCACGCGTGGATTTCTTCCTCGAAAAAGCCACCGGTAAGGTGATGCTCAACGAAGTCAACACCATCCCCGGTTTCACCAGCATCAGCATGTACCCGAAACTCTGGGAAGCCAGCGGAATGTCATATACCCAACTGGTTGACCGCCTGATCGCCCTGGCGCTGGAACGCAAAGCCGCCCGCGACCACACCGAACGCCGCTTCCGGAGAACGCTATGACCACCAAACCATCCATCAACCGCTCGGACTTCGTCCGACAACGCCGCTCCAGCCGGAGCACCCCTTCGTCGCGGGACCCGAAACCGGCCACCACCACCCGGCGCGCCTACCGCCCCGAGACGCTGTACCTGCCCGTGGAGCCGCGCCTCCGCCGGGACCCGCAGCCTGTCCGCAAGACGAGACAGGGACAAGGGTCAGCCCGCGCCCAGCGCTACGATATCGCCTTCAGCCTGGGCCGCGCCGACGTGCGCGCCCCGGCTATCAGCCTGCCGCAGTTCGATTTCTCCAACCCGCGCTGGGTCTCCGGCCTGGTAACTGTAGTCCTGGCAGCGATCCTGTTCCTCCTGTGGACATCCTCGGCGTTCACCGTTGCGGCTGCGGATGTGACCGGCAACCAGCGCATCGGCGCGAACGAGATCAGCGCCGTGCTGGGCATTATCGGTGAACCGGTCTTCAAAGCCGTGCCGGCGCAGATCGAAGCCAACCTGCGCGCCGCTTATCCCGACCTGGCTGCCGTCAAGGTGCGGGTGAGGCTGCCTAACAGGGTCGTTGTGGAAGTTATCGAGCGGACGCCAATCATCGCCTGGTTCCAGAACGGGTCCATGACCTGGATTGACGCTGAAGGTGTTGCCTTCCAGCCGCGCGGTGAAGTGACCGGCCTGGTACAGGTATCGGCGAACGGCGCCCCGCTCGAGGTCCTGAACGACCCGGCCCTGCCATTCTACGAGCAGCGCTTCATCAACCCGGATATGGTCCAGGTTATCAGCGGCCTGTCGCCCTACGTCCCGGCCGGGATGCCAATGGTCTACGACCCGACATACGGAATTGGCTGGCAGGACCCGAACGGCTGGGCCGTCTATTTCGGCCAGAACACGCAGGATATGCCCATGAAGTTGACCATCTACCAGGCGCTGGTAGAGCGGCTCGTGAGCCAGGGCATCCAGCCCACGCTGATCAGCATGGAATACCTGGATGCACCATTCTACAAGTAGTTGCATATGGATGAAATTGTCGTAGGAATTGACGTTGGCACGACCAAGATCTGCACCCTGGTGGGACGGCTGGAGGAAGAAGCCATCCGCATCCTGGGCGTGGGTATCGAGCCTTCGGACGGCATCAAGAAAGGCGTGATCGTGGACCTTTCGGCTGCCTCAGATGCCATCAACCGCTCGGTACGCAAGGCAGAGCAGACCTCGGGCGTGGAGATCACCGGCGCGCTGGTGAGCCTGGCCGGGGCGCACGTCTCGTCCATCAACAGCCGCGGCGTGGCCGGGGTCTCGGGCGAGGCGATTGACGACATTGACGTGGAGCGTGCCATGGACGCCGCCCGCGCCGTCGCCATCCCCCATAACCGGGAAATCATCCACATCGTCCCGCGCGGCTTTACCGTGGACGGCCAGGATGGTATCAGCACCCCGATCGGCATGCACGGCTACCGGCTGGAAGTGGAAACGCATATCATCACCGCCGCCGAGGCCACCGTCCAGAACCTGCGCGAGTCCGTCAACGCGGCCGGTGTGGAGGTATTGCATTTCATCCTGAACCCGCTGGCATCCGGCGAGGTGGTGCTGACGGATACCGAGCGGAATATGGGCGTTGCTGTCTGCGACATCGGCGGTGGGACGACCGACCTGGCCATCTACGTGGACGGTCACGTCTGGCACACGATGGTGCTGGCAGTTGGCGGCAACCACGTCACAAACGACATTGCCACCGGCCTGCGCCTGCCCTTGAACCAGGCTGAGGAGATCAAAAAGAAATACGGGTACGCCCTCAAGTCCGGTGTCGGCGCGGAGGAGTATTTCACGGTCAAAGCCTTCGGCGAAGACCAGCCGGTGGAATTCAACCGGCAGGACCTGGCGCACATCATCGAGGCCAGGGTCGAAGAGATTTTCCTGCTCAGCCTGCAGGAAATCAAACGTTCAGGATATGACGGATTGCTCCCGGCAGGTATGGTCCTCACCGGCGGCACGAGCGCCCTGCCCGGCATCCGCAATCTGGCTACACAGGCGCTCGGGTTGCCCGTTCGCACAGCCCAGCCGGAAAACCTGGTCGGTCTTGTTGACCAGTTGAAAAACCCCGCTTATTCGACCAGCGTCGGCCTGCTCCACTGGGCTGCCGCCCTCACAGAAGACGACTTCCGCCCGGCGCGGGGCCGCGACCGGCACGCCCGCGGCGAGTCCCGGGTCAACCTCGACCCGGTGAAAGACTGGTTCAAACGGCTTCTGCCGTGAGGAAACCAGGAAATTGGCTCAATCATCGAAGCAAGAGACTGCCTTTCTATCGCAGGAAACAAGGAGGATCACTATGGACGCAAGGAAGAATCAGCAAGTAGAAACGTTTGCCCGCATCAAGGTTGTTGGTGTGGGCGGTGGCGGCGTGAATGCCGTCAACCGGATGATCGAAGAGGGCATCCAGGGCGTGGAATTTATCGGCATCAACACCGACGCCCAGGCCCTGATGCTCTCCAAGGCTCCCACCCGGGTGCGCATCGGTGAAAAACTGACGCGCGGCCTGGGTTCCGGCGGCAACCCGGAGACCGGGCGCAAGGCCGCCGAGGAGTCGGCGGAAGACCTGTATAACGTGCTGAAAGGCGCGGATATGGTCTTCATCACCGCCGGGCTGGGCGGCGGCACCGGCACGGGCGCGGCGCCTATTGTGGCGCAGATCGCCCGCGAAGTCGGCGCGCTGACCATCGGCGTGGTGACGCGTCCCTTCACCTTCGAGGGCAACAAACGCACGCAGTCAGCCGAAGGCGGCATGGCAAAATTGAAGGAACAGTCCGACACGCTGATCGTCATCCCCAACGACCGCCTGCTCCAGATCATGGACAAGCGCGCCAGCCTGAACGACTCCTTCAAAGTCGCCGACGACGTGCTGCGCCAGGGCATCCAGGGTATCTCCGAATTGATCACCGTGCCCGGCCTGATCAACCTGGACTTCGCCGATGTGAAGACCATCATGTCCGAAGGCGGCGCGGCGCTCATGGCTGTTGGCAAGGGTTCCGGCGAGGACCGCGCCCGCATTGCCGCCGAGCAGGCTATTTCCAGCCAGTTGCTCGACATCACGATTGACGGGGCGCGCGGCGTACTCTTCAACGTGACCGGCGGCCCAAGCCTGACCCTGTTCGAGGTCAACCAGGCCGCGGCGCTCATCCGCGAGACCGCCCACCCGGACGTAAACATGATCTTCGGTTCGGTGATTGACCCGGATATGGAAGACGACATCCGCATCACGGTCATTGCCACCGGCTTCGAGCGCACGGGTATGCCGCGCCGCATAAACCAGTCGCGCCCGTCCATCCAGCAGCGACCCGCCGAGCGCCCGCTAGAAATGGCCAGCGTGGAGGCTCAAAACGCCCCTGCCCAGAACGCTGAATTCAAACCAACCACCTTCAACAC